>NZ_DLAV01000014.1:0-145037 GCF_002494055.1 Sphingobacterium sp. UBA7038 | reverse complement strand
TGTTTTCAGGTTCAGCCTTTATGCTCGCATCTAACTTAAGTTCGTCTTTCGTATCGGACAGCGGTGTCTGGTCAGCAGTTTCTGCTTTGGTTATTCCAGCTTTAAACCTTGGTTTGAATCCTGTAGGTTTTGGAGCCGATGTCGATGCTTCGTCGGTCGTTTCTTCGGATGCTGGAGTGCTTGCCGCTGCGTCAGGAGCTTTGGTTACTCCAGCTTTAAACCTCGGTTTGAAACCCGTTGGTTTTGGAGCCGCCGTCGTCGCTTCGTCGGTCGTTTCTTCGGATGCAGGAGTGCTTGCCGCTGCGTCAGGAGCTTTGGTAACTCCGGCCTTGAACCTCGGTTTGAAGCCTGTCGGTATTGAATCTGGAGTGGATTCCGCTGAATCAGCTATTTCCTGTTTGGATGTTGCTTGAGCTTCATCTTTTACAGCGGCAGAAGGAGCCTTGAATCGCGGTTTAAAGCCTGCTGGTTTTGCCGTAGGAATACTGGAGGTCTCGGATGATGCATCTGGGGTAACCTGCTTTTCAACAGGTTTTGCAATAACAGTTTCCTCCTCTGCTAAATGGAAACTTTTTCGAAGCTTGTTGAACCAAAACTTTTTGCTGTGGTCAAAACTCTTTTCTCCCATAGCAGAATAATGTGCTTTGAACTCTTCAAATAAAGGTTCATCTGCAGCTTTTAAAGCTTTTAAATCAATTTTCTTTTTTATGAAAAATTCTTCAAAAGTCATTCTGGTACGAGTTTGATTTAGTCTATTACAAATGTAGTAATTTTTCTGACGGGGCTAGGCGGTGCTTTAAATAAAAAAGAGCGACAAGCGCTCTTTTTTATAGTTTTATAGGTTCAATAGCTTAAGCCATGTTATGGTAAACTGCTTGAACATCGTCATCTTCTTCGATTTTATCGATCATCTTCAATACATCAGCAGCTTGTTCTTCCGTAATATCTGAATGCGATAATGCGATACGTTCCAATTTTGCAGATGTTACTTCAATTCCCTTTTCTTCCAGTAATTTTTGCATATTACCAAAGTCTTCAAAGGAAGTTTGAACGACAGCAATATCATTGCCTTCTTCATCAGATTCTACGTACAATTCTTCTAAGCCTCCATCGATCAACTCTAATTCAAGCTCTTCTAGGTCCAGTTCCTCTGTTGCAGCAAAACGGAAAATGGATTTACGATTGAAAATAAAATCCAATGATCCTGTTTTCCCCAATGAACCACCTGCTTTTGTGAAATAGCTACGGATGTTTCCTACGGTGCGGTTGGTGTTATCTGTTGCAGTTTCAATTAATACAGGTACGCCATGAGGGCCGTAGCCTTCGTATACATATTCTTCGTAACCTTTTGAATCTTTTTCCGAAGCACGTTTGATTGCGGCTTCGATACGATCCTTTGGCATATTTACTGCCTTGGCATTGTGTATTGCTGTACGAAGTCTCGAGTTAGTTTCAGGGTGAGGGCCGCTTTCTTTAACCGCCATAGCGATTTCTTTACCTAAACGTGTAAATTGAACGGCCATTTTGGCCCAGCGTTTGAATTTCCGCTCTTTTCTGAATTCGAAAGCTCTTCCCATTGTTATATTTTGTTTTTAAGATTTTCAATCATGTCGACTGTCATCTTCTGGATGTCAAATTCCGGCGTCCAGTTCCAGTCTTTTCTTGCATAAGAATCGTCTAGACTAGCAGGCCATGAATCGGCAATCTGTTGTCTTGGATCGTTCTCGATGTAAGAGATTGCAAAATTAGGAAGAATTTTTTTAATTTCTTGCGCAAGTTCTTTTGGAGTAAACGTAATTCCACCAAGGTTATAGCTGTGGCGAATGCTTAGGCTTTCTTTGGGTGCATCCATTAATTCGAGTGTACCACGGATGGCATCCTCCATATAGAGCATTGGTAAGGCCGTGTTTTCAGATAAGAAGCAGGCGTAAGTCCCGGTTTTCAATGCTTCATAAAAAATATCGACTGCATAATCCGTTGTGCCACCCCCTGGTTCTGTTTTCCAAGAAATGATACCTGGATAACGGACACTGCGAATATCCAGACCACGGTGTTCTTGATACCATTCTATAAGGCGCTCACCTGCAAGCTTGCTGATGCCATAAATTGTGTTCGGATCCATTACGCAATATTGTTCGGTATTTGTTTTCGGAGAATGCGGTCCAAAAACAGCAATCGAGCTTGGCCAAAATATCTTTGAAACTTTATAGCTCACGGCTAGATCAAGCACATTCAACAGACCATTCATGTTCAATTCCCAAGCCTTCTCAGGGTATTTTTCACCTGTAGCTGAAAGCATGGCAGCTAATAGATATACTTGAGTAGGTTTATATTGTTGAAATAATGTCTCGAGTCCATTTTTGTCAAGGACATTAGCGATTTCGAAATTTTCGTCAGGGCTTTTAATCTGTGGTTCTCTAATGTCAGTGGTTACAACATTCTCTGCACCAAATTTTTTGCGCAAGGCGATAGCTAATTCTGTGCCGATCTGGCCATTTGCACCAATGATAATAATGCTTTCTTTCATTTGTAAGTTTTATTTTAGGAAGCTCCTGCTTTCACTATAATGAGTGTTTATGCTCAAAAATATAAATGAATCGCTTCGCTCGTTTCTTCCTATCGATATGATAGGATCTAGCCTGACATAATTTACGTTTCATCATGTAATGAAAAATGAAATTTCAACCATGGCGGTTTATGATGCAAATATAAAGGCTTTTCAGTATCTATCAACTTTGTGGTCTTTTAGGAAGCCGGGAAAAAATGTTAATTTTTAGACTCTTGGGACTGTTTTTATGAGATTTTAAACTGTTTCAATCGTTTGTTCTTTTTTTTTGAATAAGCGGTGAAAATTTTTATTTTTTTTGAATTGCTTTAATTCTAATTTTATGGCATGAATCAAAGAACTTAACGATTCCATTTTAGCAATTTAGGAGGGGAAATGCTAAATGTTGTGACATTTTTAGCTAAGCGCTTAATATTTTGTTATTTTAATAGTGGAATTGGGGAATATTTTTTAAATTTGAAGAATTCATTCTTCGAGAATCAACTAAAAACAAAATCAAATAACAATTTTAATATACACAATTTAAACACAGACAAAAATGAAAGTGGCAGTAGTCGGCGCAACAGGCCTTGTAGGTACTGAGATGCTAACCGTGTTGGCGGCGCGAAATTTCCCAGTAACAGAATTAATTCCAGTAGCTTCAGAGCGTAGTAAGGGTAAGGAAATTGAATTCAAGGGAAAGAAGTATAAGGTGGTTACACCATCTGAGGCTATTGCTTTGAAACCTGATGTTGCGTTATTTTCTGCTGGCGGTGATACCTCGAAAGAATTTGCCCCTCAATTTGCAGAAGCTGGAATTACAGTGATCGACAATTCTTCAGCATGGCGTATGGATCCAACGAAAAAGTTGGTTGTTCCAGAAGTAAATGGTGATGTGTTATCTGCTGAAGATAAAATTATTGCAAACCCGAATTGTTCAACTATACAAATGGTGGTGGCTTTAAAGCCATTACATGATAAATATAAAATCAAACGTGTTGTCGTTTCTACCTACCAATCTGTAACAGGTACAGGTGTTAAGGCCGTTAACCAATTGATGGATGAACGTGCTGGAAAAGATGGTGAAAAAGCTTATCCTTATCAGATTGATCTGAACGTGATTCCGCATATTGATGTTTTCCAAGAAAATGGATACACCAAAGAGGAGATGAAGATGATTTTGGAAACAAATAAAATCATGCGTGATGATTCTATTAAAGTAACTGCAACGACAGTGCGTATTCCTGTTATGGGAGGACACTCTGAATCATTGAATATCGAATTTGAAAATGACTTTGATTTGAATGATGTACGTGCAGCTTTAGCCGCGCAAAGTGGCTGTATTGTTGTTGACGATCCTGCGTCACTACAATATCCAATGCCGAAGGATGCACACGGTAGAGATGAAGTTTTTGTAGGACGCATCCGTCGTGATGAATCTCAGCCAAATACGCTCAACATGTGGGTAGTAGCGGATAACTTACGTAAGGGTGCTGCAACAAATGCAGTTCAGGTAGCGGAGTTATTGGCTGAAAAAGGATTGATCTAACTCAAGTAGATTCCATAATAAATATTGAGCCCCCATGAATTCGTTCATGGGGGCTCTTTTTTGTTCCATTAGCAAATCACAATTTAGATACTTATGATTTGGTCCTTGATGTCGGGGCTATAAATTATGGTGTCAATGTTGTGGGGTGGATCGAAAATTCAATCTTGTCATTCAACGGAGCATAGCTTTCTTTGCCTTGCTCTTCCAGTCGATCTGGAAATAGAATGCCGAAAAGATGATCCGTTTCGTGCTGAAAAATAACAGCAGTAAAACCCTCGATATTTTCTTCAATAACTTTACCTTCTTTATTGATGTATTGCAGGCGGATCGCATAACTCCGTAATACATCTTCTTTACGGTTGGGGATAGAAAGACAGCCTTCTGCACCTTTACGCTTCAGTTTGGAGCGCCATAGAATTTTAGGATTCACATAGAATTCAAATGGCTGATCCGGTTTGTCAAATCGCTGTACCCAGATTAAATTTTTATTGATGCCGATCTGTGGCGCTGCGATGCCTACACCGGGGTGATTGGGATCACGTACAGTCGCGAACATTCTTTTGGAAAGAGACTCAATCAATGGGTCGTTGTATTTGACATCACTGCTTGTCGCTTTTAAAACTCTCAGATCTTTATCGTCTGTTGTTTGCAATACGCGAAGAATTGCATTTTCATCTCCTGATAAAATGATTTTCTTGTCGGCAGCACTGAACTCCTGTCCTGCGTTAAGATTGACTGGTCTTTCATTCTTTGACTTATGAAATGCTTTTTCTCCGGCCATAATTTTTGTTTCTAAATTGTTCTCGACTGGGGGTACTGGGCAACGGTACCCGTTGCTATAGGCACAGTATGGGTTGTAGGCTTTGTTAAAGTCTATCTCAACATCGTTTCCTTTAATGTCGTCTGTGAATAAATCAATATACCGGCCCCCACTGTAGCTTTCCTGACCATTTGTTAAATCTAAAAATGGTAAAAATAAATGTTTTTTGTATGCAGGATTTTGAAATAATGCGACACTTTGGTAGACATTCAACGTATGTTCTTTTCCATGAAGCGTAAATGTTATAATAGCATAACGTTTGTATTCGTTGCTTGTGCCGTCGTAGGTCGGCATCCGGAATACCGGTTCATCAAATAGGACTTCAACTTTGGCGTTGACTTTATAACTGGCGTCTACAGGAAAGTAATCCAAAAACGCTACCTGATCTGATTTCAATGGGCCGTATTGTTCTTTCGCCAATTCAGCGGCTTTTTCTTCACGAAGAGCAGTAATGTGTTGCTCGTATTTACTTTGGGCATGCGTATTCAAGCATAAGGCCAAAAGGAAACTGGCAATAAGTGTTTTTTTCATTTGTTTGCATATTTATTTGCCCGATTTCATACAGCCCAATGCCCTGTTGCTTTTGCTGTTATTTTGATCCGTGTACTTATAGGGTAAGTCCGTAGACACGCTATGATCGGATTGAATTCGGTGATCTATTGCCCCAAAAAGCAACTTAGTTTGCTTTGTTAAATAGTCTATCAAAGTTATAGTTTTTTTGATTAAAAAGTCAGAATTAAAAGATCAAAAATGAAAAGGGCATGTATTGAAAAGAAGTGTCCAATTGAAATATTACATCTTCCTGTGTAATACTCAGGACTACTTTGTATTTTTGTGAAAAATATATATCCATGAGATTGATGGCCTTTGATTACGGTACAAAACGAATAGGGGTTGCGGTGACCGATCCAATGCAAATTATTGCTACAGCATTGACGACGGTACACCCGCAGGATATCTGGACATACTTAGCCGATTATTTACAGACAGAACAGGTGGAAACTTTTGTTGTAGGCAAGCCACGGCAACTGGATGGGACCGACTCTGAATCCGCACAGCATGTTGTCGGGTTTATTCGAAAACTGAAAAAGACTTATCCCACAATTGCTGTCGCTGAAATAGACGAGCGTTTTACTTCTAAAATGGCTTCTGCAGCGATCGCACAAAGTGGAAAAAAAAAGAAGGATCGTCAACAAAAAGGGCTGATTGATACGGTGTCTGCAACGATCATTTTGCAGAGCTACATGGATAGCCGTAATTTTTAGATACACAGCGACTAATACGTCAAATAAGAATGAATAATAAATAGAAGGATGAAGAGCATATTATTTTTTACCGAGGATACGGATTTCAAATTAAAAGAAAAGGGAAAGATTCGCCAATGGATTGCTGATGCCATCAAAAGCGAAGGATTTAAGCGTGTGGGCGAATTGAGCTTTATCCTTTGCTCGGATGCTTACTTGCTTGAAATCAATAAGCAATATTTAAATCACGACACCTATACTGATATCGTTACTTTTGATTCTTCCGAATATGAGGACACCATCGCCGGCGATATTTTTATCAGTGTGGAACGTATTCGGGAGAATGCCGAAAAATTTAAGGTTGATGTGCGAGACGAGCTTCATCGGGTGATCATTCATGGTGTAATGCATCTGTGCGGCTATCCGGATAAAAAGCCGGCAGATAAAGCCAAGATGACGGCCAAGGAGGATGAGTATCTCGGTAAAAGAAACTTTTAACATATTCCTTCGTACACTCATTAGGGGCTATGGTTCAGTGAACGGTTGGAGATTCTTTTTAGGCTGCAGTCGAAGGGGGCAATACATAAAAAAAGCGCTTTACAATTTGTAAAGCGCTTTTTTTATGTTGTTTCTAACGACTAGAATCTTTCAAATTGAGAGAAGAAGAAGTTTCCTTCTATAGCAGCATTCTCATCTGAATCCGATCCATGGATAGCGTTTGCGTCAATAGATTTAGCATATTTGTTACGGATTGTACCTTCAGCTGCATCAGCAGGATTAGTCGCGCCAATCAATGTACGGAAATCTTCAACGGCATTGTCTTTTTCCAAGATTGCAGCAACGATAGGACCTGAAGTCATAAAATTTACCAACTCACCATAGAAAGGACGCTCTTTGTGTACTGCATAGAATGCACCAGCTGTCTCTTGAGAAAGTTGGATGTATTTCATTGCAATGATTTTAAAACCACCAGCAATGATATCGTTTAAGATTGCACCGATGTGACCGTTCGCTACTGCGTCAGGTTTGATCATCGTAAAAGTTCTGTTAGTTGCCATTATTTTAATTTTTTTGCAAAATTAGATAAATTGCTTTTCATATGCAATATCATTACGCCTCAATATAGACACAATTATTGATAAGCCGACTAGCTGATGTCACCCTTATCGCTAAATTATTGGTTTTTGTTCCAGGATTTGTGCCTCTACTGAAATAGATGTTTCCTTTTGTTCCCAGCCCAATGTTTTTCTCTGTATGTAACAAAACTTTGTATCTGGCCGTTTATAGAAAAGTAAAAAAACAATTGATCTAAGTTCAATACGAATATGTAACTTTGTGTTATTATGGCATTAAATCTAACAGTAGACATCGATAAAGATTCAGGCTTTTGCTTTGGAGTGGTATACGCTATTGATATGGCAGAGGAAATTTTGGAGGAAGAGGGTTATCTTTATTGTTTGGGAGATATCGTTCATAATGACGAAGAAGTTGCCCGATTGAAAGCAAAAGGCTTACGCATTATCGATCATGCCGCCCTGCCGACCTTGAGCAATGAAAAGGTATTGATCCGTGCTCATGGTGAAGCCCCCGAGACTTATCGTGTTGCTTTGGAAAATAACATTACCTTGATAGATGCCTCTTGTCCTGTAGTGCTCAAACTACAGAACCGTATAAAAACGTCGTTCGATCAAGAGGAGAAAATTTTAATCTTTGGGAAGCACGGGCATGCTGAAGTGATCGGCTTGCAGGGGCAGACAAATAATGAAGCCTTAGTTTTTCAGGATATTTCCGAATTGGATCAAGTCGAATTGCCCGCCTCATTTACCTTATACAGCCAGACAACAAAAAGCGTGGATAAATTTTATGCCATCAAAGACGAACTGATCAGGCGAGGGTATGAAGTGAAAGCTAATGATACCATTTGTCGACAAGTTTCCAATCGATACGAAGATCTTGGCGCTTTCGCCAGACAATATGATAAGATCGTTTTTGTCTCAGGTAAGAAATCCTCCAATGGAAAGGTGCTGTTTGAAGTTTGTCAGAATGCCAATCCCGCTAGTTATTTTATTTCTGATCCTGCTGAATTAGATGCATCAGTCTTTGCTGAAAATGACCGTATTGGTATCTGTGGTGCCACTTCAACGCCAATGTGGTTGATGAAAGATGTAAAAGCAAGTTTAGAAGCATTATAAGCACAATTACCCGTCACAGATATTTCATAATTCCGCGGTTTAGATCCGGAGTGCATTCTTTTTTGCGTAGCTTTGTAAGCTATGAGCAATAAAGGCAAAAAAGGTATTCTTTTAGTACAATTGGGTACACCTGATAGTCCCACTACTCCAGATGTAAAGAGATATTTAACGGAGTTCCTAATGGATCCGCGAGTTATTGATATTCCTTATTTTCAACGCACCTTATTGGTCAAGGGAATCATTGCACGTACACGTGCGCCCAAATCGGCAAAAGTATACGAAACGATTTGGGATAAAGAAACGGGATCACCTTTGATGCACTACAGTATTTTGCAACGCAATCTGCTTCAAGAAGCGTTGGGTGAAGAATACCATGTGGAATTAGCGATGCGTTACCAAAACCCATCGATTGAGGCTGCATTGAAAAATATGGAGGGTCTATTTTTGGAGTCCATTCGTGTCATTCCTTTATTTCCACAGTACGCTTCAGCAACATCGGGTTCGGTCATCGATCGTGTCATGGAGCTTATTCGCAAATGGAATTATCTGCCAGAAATCAGTTTCGTAAGCAATTTCTGTACGGACGACTTAATGGCAGAAACTTATGCGGATCATGCCCGTAGGCACGATTTGGAAAGTTTTGACCATTTTGTCTTTAGTTATCACGGCCTTCCTGTGCGGCAGCTTGGAAAAGTAGATCCGACAGGTCAGCTTAAATGCCCCGAATCAGGCTGTGATTCTTGTAAAATGACAGTCAATTCATATTGCTATCTTTCGCAATGTTATGCGACAACACGGACGATAGCTGCCAAGCTCGGGTTGAAAAAAGAACAATATTCGCTCTGCTTTCAATCCCGTTTGGGTAAAGAACCCTGGATACAGCCCTATACCTCCGATTTACTGCATGATCTTGCCGCTAAGGGTTATAAGAAGTTATTAATTTTTAGTCCTGCTTTTGTGGCGGATTGTATCGAGACCATTGATGAAATTGGCGTGGAATATGCTAATGAATTTAAACATTTAGGGGGGGAGGAAGTGTGTTTGGTAGAGAGTCTTAATGATGATCCCAAATGGATCGAATCTTTAAAACAATTGGCGCTTAATGCCAAAAACTAAAATCGATAAAAGATGTTGTTAGTAAACGCGTGTGTATTACTCATATTGGATTTTTATATTTTCTTTGCGCTCCGTGCAACGAAGATTAAATTTCCCAAAACAAAAGTATTTTCCATTCTCTGGTGGTCTTATTCTGTTTTACTGCTATTGGGCGTTTTTATCTCAGCACAATATAGTATTCCTTTAATCGTACGGTCGGTTATTTTAGTCGCCTTTTTTCTGACAGCGGCGTCAAAGATATTTTTCTTTTTGATTTTGTTGATTGATGATATCCGACGTGGGGGTGTATGGTTGAAGCGTCTGTTCGCAAAAAAGAGATCTGTTGAGGATTTAGTCGACGATGCCGGAGACCCTTTACCAGAGAATCCAGTGAAAGGGATTAGCCGATCCGAATTTTTGACCAAAGCTGGTATTCTAGTTGGTGCCTCACCCTTGATACCCTTGAGCTGGGGAATTATTTCAGGAGCCTACGACTATCGTGTAAGGAGAGTCCCCTTGTATTTGCCAAATTTGCCCAAAGCATTCCATGGAATGACCATTGCGCAGATTTCAGATGTGCACTCAGGATCTTTCTATAATAAAAAGGCTGTCAGCGGTGGTATTGATATGCTTTTAAAGGAAAAAGCGGATGTGACATTTTTTACCGGTGATATCGTGAATGCCCAAGCTTCTGAAATGCGTGGTTATCAAGATATTTTTGCGCGTGTGAAATCTGATTTAGGTGTGTTTTCTACATTAGGTAACCACGATTATGGTGACTATTATTATGGTAAAGAAGATTCTCCTGGAAAGCGTAAGAACCTCCAGGATGTTATCGATGTGCATAAAATCATGGGCTGGGATCTTTTAATGGATGAAAATCGTAAGATTAAGGTCGACGGTGAAGAGCTTTGTATTGTCGGGGTCCAGAATTGGGGGACAGGTCGTTTTCCGAAACATGGTGATATCAAAAAAGCATTAATGGGTACCGAAGAGCAACCTGTTAAGTTGCTGTTATCGCACGATCCGTCGCATTGGCGGGCTCAGGTATTGGATACCGACGTGGATGTGATGTTTGCCGGACATACACATGGTATGCAATTTGGTGTAAGGTCCGAGATGTTGCAATGGAGTCCGGTACAATATATCTATAAGGAATGGGCAGGGCTTTATCGTGCGCAACAGAACAAACGATTATATGTTAATGTCGGCTATGGCTTTTTGGGTTATCCAGGACGTGTTGGAATTCTGCCTGAAATTACCATATTCGAATTGCTAAAAGCGCAGGACCCAAAGTTTAAAGCCTAAAAAATCCCCTTTGACTTTTGAGTTAATATAGCTATAATTGTGTATTCTGTACACCAGTTATACATAACATGCAATCAACTTTAAACTTTGGGGACTCTCCCCACACACGTGTTAATATTCTTACCGGGGAAAAAGTACTTGTGTCTCCGCATCGTAGTAAAAGACCATGGCAAGGGCAAGTAGAAGATCTTCCCGGGGATAATAGACCGGAATATGATCCCCAATGCTATTTGTGTCCGACAAATAAACGAGCAGATGGTGATATCAATCCAGATTATAAAGAAAGTTTTGTCTTTGTGAACGATTTCTCAGCTTTATTAAAAGATACAAGCCAGCAGGAATTTAATGAAGATGAATTATTTATCGCCGAAACCGAAAAAGGAATCTGTAAAGTAATTGCATTCACCCCGCGGCACGATCTTACACTACCCGAAATGGATCAGGCTGCAATCAAATCGGTGGTCGATCTTTGGCAAAAAGAGTTTGTCGAACTATCCAAGGTTGAATGGATCAAATACATCCAGATTTTTGAGAATAAAGGTGCAATTATGGGATGTAGCAACCCGCATCCGCATGGACAGATCTGGTCACAAAACCATTTGCCTGTAGAAATTCAAAAAGAATGTGTTCAGCAACAGCACTATTTCGATAAATACCAGCGCACCATCCTGTCAGATTATGTGAAAGCCGAACTCAGAAAAGAAGAACGAATTATAGACGAAAACGATTCTTTTGTGTCTTTAGTACCTTTTTGGGCTGCTTGGCCTTATGAAACGATGATTGTCAGCAAACGGTCTATTCAGAATATTGCCGGATTTGAAGAAAAAGAAAAAGAAGATTTTGCAGCCATACTCAAGCTATTGACAACGCGTTATGACAATCTCTTCAAAACATCTTTCCCTTATTCCGCTGGAATGCATCAGGCGCCAGTAAATGATGGCGATCATCCGGAATGGCATTGGCATATGCACTTCTATCCACCATTGCTGCGTTCTGCAACCGTGAAAAAATTTATGGTTGGCTATGAGATGCTAGCAAATCCACAACGAGATATTACACCAGAAGTTGCCGCAGAACAGTTGCGAAATTGTTCGAAAATACATTATAAATCTAAATAAGATGATAACAAAGGATACAATTGTTAATAAATTTAAAGAACACTATCAAGGAGAACCGCTTGTGGTTTCTTCCCCCGGACGCATTAATATTATCGGCGAACATACAGATTACAATGATGGTTTTGTATTGCCAGCAGCGATTGATAAAGCAATTTATGTTGCTGTGAGCAAACGTGCGGACGATACGATCGTATTGTATGCAGAAGATTATCAGGAAAGCCACGAGGTGAAATTAGCGGATATCGCTATTTCAGAAAAACATTGGCCAAACTATATTCTCGGTGTAGTCGATCAGTATCAGAAACGTGGGGCTACTTTAGGTGGGTTCAACTTGTATATCGATGGTGATGTGCCACTTGGGGCCGGATTATCATCATCAGCGGCCGTTGAATGTGCGGTGACGCTGGCACTTAGTGAATTGTTCGATTTGCAGGTCGAACGACTGGATATTCCGCAGATAGCTCAAAAAGCTGAACATACGTATGCTGGTGTAATGTGTGGTATCATGGATCAGTTTGCATCGGCCTTTGGGAAAGAAAAAAATGTGATCAAGTTGGATTGCCGGACATTGGGATTCGAGTATGTTCCACTTGATCTTAAAGGATATGAAGTGGTATTGCTGAATACCAATGTGAAACATTCTCTGGCTTCAACGGCATACAACACACGTCGCGAGCAGTGCGAGCAGGCTTCTGCCTGGGTGCGGGAAAAATATCCAAGGGTCAAGAACTTGCGTGATGTAACCGTCGAAATGCTTGATGAATTGGTTAAGGACAAAGATGCTGACATTTACGCTAAGGCAAGCTTTGTTGTCCTTGAGAATGAGCGTGTAGAGAAATCTTGCGATGCACTCCGTTCAGGAGATGTTGTTCAGCTGGGACAGTATATTTTTCAGAGCCATGAGGGGTTGAGCAAAGTATATGAAGTCAGCTGTCCGGAATTGGATTATTTGGTAGATTATGTCAAGCAGTTTCCTGAGGTGATCGGTGCCCGAATGATGGGCGGTGGTTTCGGTGGCTGTACGATCAATATCGTCAAAGAAGGTGTATTACCTTCAATTTTGCCAACACTCGAAAAAGAATACAAACAGAAATTTGATAAAGAACTTTCGGTCATTCAGGTCAGGATTGCCGATGGTACCCGAGTACTTTAATAAAAAATGGTACAGTAAGGGGAATAACATTAAGGTGCTATTCCCCTTATTTTTTTGTATTATGTGATAAAGACTTATTACATAAGTTTTAGTTAAGCTGGTCTAACGCCTGTTTTAAATCAGCAATTAAATCATCGATATGTTCGATCCCAACTGAGATGCGCAACATGCCCTGTGTAATTCCCGAAGCTTCTTTCTGTTCCTTCGTATGATGCCCGCCCCACATGCTGGCCGGATGTACAATAAGGGACTCTACGCCACCCAAACTGGCTGCGTTGATAAATATATGCAGGCCATTAATGAATGTCTGTGCATTTGAAAAGGCTTCTTCTTCATCTTTACCGTTCAGCTCCATACAAAGCATACCCGAAAATCCGCTCATTTGCTGTCTCGCCAGCTCATGTTGGGGATGATTGGGTAACCCGGGGTAACTGACCTTTTTGATTTTTGGATGCTGATCCAAAAATTCAGCCAGCTGTAAGGCATTTGCATTGATCTGTTTGACTCGTAGGCTTAATGTTTTCAATCCGCGTAACAATAACCAGGAGTCTAGCGGTGCAAGTGATGCGCCCAAAGCGACCGATCGCTTCCATACACGGGCAATATAGTCCCGCGTACCACAGACGACACCCGCAGTGAGATCACTATGTCCGCCTAAATATTTCGTGGCACTGTGGACAACGACGTCAATTCCATAATCTGTCGGTGTTTGGTTAATAGGGGAGGCAAAGGTGTTATCGACCATGCTCTGAATTCCATGCCGTTTGGCAAGTTCTCCGATTGCTTTTAGATCCGTGATATGGAGATTGGGATTCGATGGAGTCTCGATATATATCAGCTTGGTATTTGCCTGAATCGCTTCTTCAAACGCTGAAACATCTGTCTGATCCACAGCCGTAACTGTGATGCCATAATCCGTTAAGAACTCCTTAAAGAAAATAGCTGTTCCGGAATAATGTGCATGCTGGGCAACGATATGATCTCCCGATTTAACGATAGCCAATATGGCGGTACTGATCGCTGCCATACCTGTTGCAAATACCAGTGCATCTTCCGTCTTTTCTAATTTTGCTAGGATAGTCGCAACTTGGCTATTCGTCGGGTTGCCGTGACGATGATAGAAATAAGGATGTTTCGGTTCGGTAGCAGCCTTGATGTATTCCGCTGGGTCAGGATCTGCAATGTATGTGGATGTCTGATAGATTGGAGTCGTTACTGCAGATGTCTGGTTGAATTGCTGTCCTTCATGGACGAGTATCGTTTCGGTATTGGTTGCCATACTAATAATGTTGATTGATGCTTGTATTGCCTAAGTCTCCATAATGCGAACTTGTCGCATCTTTGACTCTAAGGAACCCTTAGCTCGTTTGAAAGCACTGTTGGTGCTAACGGTTCGTAGAAGGCTTGTCTTGTCTATCAAATATAAATAAAATCTACTCAAAATGTAGATTTTATTTATATCGGATGCATCCATATATCTTACAACATTTCTTTCAGAAGGTTCAACGCATATCCAATGGTATTCACATTATTTAGCGCTAAACGTAACTGGCCTTTCACTTCTTTGAGGTTGCTTATTTCGGGATGACTTTGTACAAAGGAAAGTACGCGGCCAAACTGGTCTGATTCAAAGTAGCTGGATTTCGGATTGTTGACGAAATAACCTTTTAGCGTATGCTTTTTATACGCTATTTTTTCAAACCCGATGGTTTTGCCAAACCACTGTAGACGAAGGGTATTGAACAGTTCGAAAACTTCCCGGGGGATAGGACCAAAACGATCCTCAAGCTCTTTCTCAAACGCTGCAAGTTGTTGCTCATTCTCTAGTTTGGAGAGTTCTGTATACAGATTATACCGTTCCGTAATATTTGTTACATATTCATCGGGGATCAATACCTCGAGGTCAGTGTCAATCTGCGTAAAGGACACATATTTTCGTTCTTTCTCATCCGCGAATACTGCCGAAAACTCGTCCTCTTTTAGTTCCTGAATAGCTTCGTCTAAGATTTTATGATACATTTCGAAACCGATCTCGGCAATAAAGCCCGATTGCTCGCCTCCCAAGAGATTTCCCGAGCCACGTATATCTAAATCGCGCATGGCAACATTAAATCCAGAGCCCAGTTCCGAAAACTCTTCTATTGCAGAAAGTCGTTTATAGGCTTCCGGTGTTAAGGTCGACAATGGCGGACTCAGTAGATAACAAAAAGCTTTCTTATTGGAGCGGCCCACCCGACCTCGCATTTGGTGCAGGTCGCTCAGTCCAAACATATGGGCGTGATTGATAATGATCGTATTCGCATTTGGGATATCAAGACCCGCTTCAATAATCGTTGTTGCAATTAAGACATCAAAATCGTGATTGATAAACTTGAGCATCACATCCTCAAGTTCATCCCCTTCAAGTTGGCCATGTGCCACACCGACCCGTGCTCCGGGAACCAGCTTGCGAATCAAATTGCCCAGCTGCGGTAGATCTGCAACACGATTGTGGATAAAGAATACCTGCCCGCCACGATCAAGTTCGTAACTGACGGCCTCTCCGATTAGTGTTTCATTGAAAACATGGAGTTCGGTCTGTACGGGCTGCCGGTTGGGTGGTGGAGTCGAGATGATACTTAGATCGCGGGCCCCCATCAATGAAAAGTGCAATGTTCTTGGAATTGGCGTTGCTGTCAATGTTAGCGAGTCTACATTCGCACGCATGACTTTCAATTTTTCCTTGACCGAGACCCCAAACTTTTGTTCCTCATCGATAATCATCAGGCCGAGATCTTTGAATTTGACATCT
The DNA here is from genome assembly GCF_002494055.1 of Sphingobacterium sp. UBA7038. NCBI lineage: Bacteria > Pseudomonadati > Bacteroidota > Sphingobacteriia > Sphingobacteriales > Sphingobacteriaceae > Sphingobacterium > Sphingobacterium sp. UBA7038. Next base: position 129,222 of record NZ_DLAV01000014.1, on the reverse strand, counting down.
TTGCTAACAAGGCGGTGTGTACCAATGATAATGTCTATTTTTCCTTCAGCGAGCCTGGCTAAGGTATCTTTGATCTGTTTGCTCGTCTTGAAACGGTTGATATAGTCGATCGTGCATGGAAGACCCTTTAGACGCTCCGAAAATGTCCGGTAGTGCTGTAATGCCAGGATAGTCGTCGGTACCAGGACAGCAACTTGTTTACTGTCTGCTACAGCTTTGAAGGCTGCACGGATGGCAACCTCCGTTTTTCCGAAGCCTACATCCCCACAGATCAATCGGTCCATCGGATGTGGCGATTCCATATCTTTTTTCACATCGGCAGTAGCCTTTTCCTGATCGGGTGTATCTTCATAAATAAAGGAGGCCTCCAGCTCATTCTGTAGGTAGCTATCCGGTGAGAACGCATTTCCATGCTGTGCCTTTCGTTTGGCATAAAGCATGATCAAGTCGCGCGCAATATCCTTGACTTTTTTCTTGGTCGTCTTCTTGAGTTTGTCCCAGGCGTCGGTACCCAATTTATTCATTTTGGGAACAGTTCCCTCCTTACCGGAATATTTGGAAATACGGTTTAAAGAGTTGATGTTCACATACAAAAGATCATTGTCCGCATAGATCAAGCGGATCATTTCCTGAGACTTACCGTTGACATCTACTTTCTCCAAACCTCCGTAGCGGCCGACACCATGGTCAATGTGTGTAATGAAATCGCCCGGTTTAAGATCTCGTAGATCTTTGAGCGTAATTGCCTGTGAGCGCTCGTAAGCCTTCTTACGTTTATATTTATAATAACGGTCAAATATCTGGTGATCCGTGTAACAGGCTAACTTTAAACTGTCGTCTCTAAAACCTTCGCGTAACGCTTTATGAATCGGAATGAAGGTGGCTGATTTATCGAGATCTTCCAGAATCGTATAGATGCGTTCGACCTGTTTGGTCGAATCTGAAAAGATCAGATTCTGAATCCGCTGGCTCTCATTCTCTTTGAAATTATGGATTAAGAGATTAAAATCTTTATTGAATGAAGGTTGGGGATGTATATCGAACTTGAACGTGGCTTCAGCTTTATAAAAGAACTGTTTGCCGAATTCGATAATGGGAAACTCAAAAAATAACGCATTGAGGTTTTTCTCGTCTGTAAATTCATAGGCTGGATTATGCCATTCCGGATTATCCTTTTTCTGCTTATCGGTTAACCCCGCCCATAATTTTTCCGCTTTCTTTAACCCATCTTTCACAATATCTAACGTAAATTGAGCGTCTTTGATCCAGATTGTAGCGTCCTGATCTACATATTCCAATAAAGAAATGTGTTGGGATGTCAGGAACTTCGCTTGAACATTTGGTACAATGGTTACTTTGTGGATTTTTTTGACAGACAGCTGCGATTCAATGTCAAATGTACGTATGCTTTCGATGTCGTCGCCAAAGAATTCAATACGGTATGGGAGGTCATTCGAAAAAGAAAAGATATCTACAATGCCACCGCGTATCGCAAATTGTCCTGGTTCATACACAAAGTCGACACGTTCGAAATCATATTCGATCAAAAATTCGTTGATGAAATCAATACTTAGCGCCGTGTTTTCTGTTATTTCTAAGGTGTTTTTATCCAGGTCGTTGCGGTTGATCACTTTCTCCGCGATAGCCTCTGGATAAGTAACAACCATTTTCGGTAATTCCGACGTATGATTGAGCGAACTTAATGTCTCCGCACGTTGCAATACATTGGCGGAGTCCGTTTGCGTAAAATCAAATGCTTTGCGGTAAGACGAAGGGAAAAAAAGAACCTGCTTATCCAACAGGCTTTCCAGGTCACTTAAAAAATAAGAAGCGTCTTCATGAGTCGGTAAGATAAAGACCATTGGACGTTCCTGTAAGTTGTAAGAAGATACGGCTATGAATGCATCCGAAGAACCAATAAGCCCTTTCAACTGAATCTTGGGGTTTTTGGATTGTAAAGCCTTGGTAAGCGACTGAACAGTTTCGCTTTGGCTGTATTTTTCTAATATTTCTTGAATTCCCACGAGCAAAAATTTCGAATAAGTGCGAATTTAACGAAATAGTATCAAGTATCGGGTATGAAGTACTAAATTTTTTGGTAAAAAAATAGCTGACTTGCTCGTTAAAAAGGAGATGACTTTGTGAAGCTCAAAAGCTATAATAGATGAATCTGTGCAGGGGCTTATTTCGCGAGGTAAAAAGTATAGGCAAAAACGAGCAACACCAATAAGGTGGCCAGGTAAATTAATTTATATTGCTCATAAGCTGTAACATGAAAGGATCCAATTTTAACGCGATTTTTGCTGTTTCTCATAACTAATTTAGGTCGAGGTCAATCTTCTGTTCACTAATATAGCTTTTAAGTGTTGTATTACCAAAAGCATCCAGTGTATTTTGAAAATCTTCCCGATAGTCAAATTGAAAGTCTTCATGAAGTTTACTGTATTTGCCCACCGCATGCTTGATACGCCCTGTTATATATTTATGTAATTTATGGGCAGCAGACTGATAGGAGGAGGCGAAAAGCCTGTCGTAATCAGCGATGGCTCTCTTTAGGATATAGCATCTGAATTCTACTTCACTGATTTTATCCTTCGTGACTTTTTCGTGCTCATTCACTAAACCGCTTGCTTGTTTGATAAGCTTGATAAGCGCAATAAAATTACTGTGTTGTGGCGTATTACCAATTTGACTCAAACCACTATCGAACAATTGTTGCAGCTGCTTTCGTAGTTTTTCAATACGTTCCTCTAAATCCTCCGCATTCTCCAATAATTGGAAATGCAATTGCTTGATCAGCATTTTGTCCTTGCTTATCAGGCGTACGAGGAGTTTGTCTTTTTCCTTTTGGGGTAGGTCAAGGACAGCTTTCTTTAGTTCGGCATCTTGATGTAAGGACATAATCTGTTTGTTTTAGTGTAAAGAGAGTTATTGAGCGAAAATTCAGGCACGCTGTCAGTGTGCCCGAATAAATTGCTCGTTTCATCAGCCGGAGTTTATGTACGCAATAGCTGCCCCACATTTACCGTCGCTTGCTATTAATACAATATTCTGAACTTAATTGTATTGTCGATCTGTTTGAGTTGTTTCAATAGATCTTTATCATATTCACCTTGTATATCGGTTACCGCATAGCCAATGTCACTTTTGGTCATTAGAAATTGTGCAACGATATTGATGTTATTTTGGGCATAGACCTTATTAATCTGAGCCATAATTCCGGGAACATTTTGGTGGATATGCAGCAATCTTGTGACCTGTTTTACTTTTGGTAAAATTAGATTTGGGAAGTTGCGACTTAAATAAGTATCACCATTGTTGATAAAATCGGCCATTCGACGCGGAATAAACTCTGAATTTTTCTTTTTATTTTTCTTGTCGTCGAAAACGACAATACCTTTTGCATTGCAGATATCCTTATTGATATGCCCTTTGATATCGCCCAAATATCCGATTGTTTTTAATTTGTCGGCCTGTTGAAGCTGTTCATCACTGATGTCGATATTGTCGCCCAAGAGCAGCATCCCTACGTCCTTTACATACTTTTCTTCGAATGTATCTTTTGTGCGGATAGAAAAACCGTCTCTTTTTAAGATATGAGCCGCTATTTCTGGTACATCTCCCACGATCAAACAAAGGATACGATTTTTAGGATAAGAGATGGCACGGGGCAGATCATTTACATATAAGAACTCATCAAAACTAGGTGTGATGAAGTCTGCTTTCTCAGTGACACTTTTACGTTGGATATTCTCTGTGAATGCAAAGAATTTTTCAATTAATCCCGATTCCTTCAGTTGAAAATCTGAATAACCGTCACCAATGCCAAACAGTCTTCCTTCAATATTTAATTGTTTTAATAATTGCACTTTTCCACCTTCATTTGATAATGGATTCTCTTCGTCAAAACCGATAATATTACCGTCTTCATCAAATCTGAATGTATTGGCATAGATATTTTCGGTCTTGATATGATACGGTGTAACAACAGGTGTAATAAACTCCTTAAAACCTCCTGAAACGATCCATGCGGTGTCGGCGTGTTTCTTGAAAAATTCACGATTTCGGGAAAAAGAGGTTGAAACTTTTTTCTTAAGATGTGAAACAAGTTTATCCAGATGAGATTTATTGGCATTTAATAGTTTTACGCGACCAGCCAAAGCCTCACGGAAAGATAGTTTACCCTCCATGGCAAGATTGGTGTACCGCTCAATTTCGTGATAGATAGATTCGCGATCCGGATGGTTCTCAAGAGAGATTCGTGCAAGTTCATCAAGTGCCTCTACTTGTGTAAATGTACTATCAAAATCAATGATGTAATAGTTTTTCATCTTGTTATTTTTTTATGAAACGATCGTGAGAGTGCTGAATGCTAATCTCCGATATCGGTAGGTGCCGATGGTTTCAAGGTTCGGTTGTTTGTTATGTTATCGTTTTATTGTTTGTTATATAAATCTGCAATTTCCTTCAGCGTTTGTTCCAAAGGCCGATAACTGTGGTTTAGGAGCCCCTGGATTTTAGCGTTGGAATACTGCAATTTGGCACTTGAAGCCGCCGCAGTTTCTTTTGTCAATGTTGAATCCGATTTTTTAAATACGGAAAGCATGCTGGAAACAGTAGAGGCAATTTGGAGTAAGGTCTCGGAAACTTCGATTGTCGGTTCTGGCTTGTTCATTAATACACTTGCAACGCTCAACAGATCCTTGTTGCTTATATTGAGATGATTAATGATATAGCGTTCAGCAGTAATATCGTCTCGCTCCATCAATTGAATCATGATCGCGGCAACATCCTCTACATCAACAACACCAACACTTCCTTTTGGGTAAAATCGTAGCCCTTTATTGATCATTGAAAAAATAGCTCCAGAGCCTTTGTCGTTGGCCGAAGCACCTAAAATTACGGCGGGGTTGACAATAACTGCATTTAGACCCTCGGTAATGCCACGCCATACCTCCATCTCCGCCTGATACTTTGATAACGAATAGTTGGATGTTAGTGCATTGTGCTCCCAGTGGTCTTTCTCGGATACCGGCAGGTTGTCTCTATTTGTCCCTAAAGCTGCGATTGAGCTGACATGGAGTAAGCGAATGCCCTTTTCAAGGCAAAGATTGACCACATTTGTCGTTCCTTCCACATTCACTTTAAAAAGCGCTTTAGCATCTTTCTTTTGGTAGGAAACCAATGCTGCACAATGGAACACTTTAGTAACGCCTTCAAGAGCATCTTCTAATTCAAAATAATTGTTGATATCAGCGTCGATCCATTGCACCAACGAAGAAGATAACAACGAGGCCGGAATAGTCGATTGAGCTCTTTTGATGGCTATGACGTCAATTCCTTGGTCTATCAACTGTCTGATTAGTGTAGACCCTAAAAAACCTGTTCCTCCAGTTATTAATATCACTTGATAAAGATACTGTTAAAAATAATGTTTTCAAAAGTTAGTTAATAAATGGATATTTGTGTGAATTGCATCCTGAAAAAACCTTCATGCTTTCGCGTGTATCAAATACCATGAAAGCCAAGGTAGATTCTTTCAGTCCAATTAAAACAGTCGCTTTCAGAACAAATAGGAGATTTTACAAATTATAGCTTATGTCATCACTGTCCGTATTCTTTAGCCCGATTTCAATTACAGGTTTTGCTCCTGAGCATGGGTTCTTGAGTTCTCAACTAGGAAACGTTATTCAAGCCTATGAAACAGATTTTCCGAGCTGGGAAACGGATAAACAGCCTCAGTTGGCTATTGTCGGTGTGGAGGAAGATCGTGCATCCATCAATAATAATGGAACGGATAAAGCGCCGGATGCTGTTCGAAAACATCTTTATGCACTATATCAGGGCGATTATACGATGAATATCGTTGATTTGGGAAATATCAAAGCAGGTAATACGATTCAAGATACCTATATCGCTTTAAAATCTGTCGTGGAGGAACTGGTCAAAGAGAATATTCTTCCGATTATCATTGGCGGTGGACAGGACCTTACCTATGCACAATATTTGGGGTATCAAAATTTAGAACGAAAGATCGAGCTAGCGATTATAGATGCTCGGTTTGACCTTGATGAGGAGAACGCCGAAAATGTAAGCCTGAATTCCCGATCTTATGTGAACCATATTATTTTGCATCAGCCTGACTATTTATTCAATTTAAATGCCATAGCTTATCAAACTTACCTCGTCAGTAAAGAGTCTATCCATATGTATGATAAACTATTTTTTAATGCAACACGAGTCGGTATGATTGCGGGTAAAATGGACCAATCAGAGCCTTTGATCCGAGCAGCGGATTTGATTAGTTTTGACATAGGAGCCATTCGGGCCTCTGAGGCGCCTGGAAATGCCAATGCAATGCCAAATGGTTTATTTGGCGATGAAGCTTGTCAACTTGCCCGCTATGCGGGGATGTCGGATAAATGTTCTTCCATCGGTTTTTATGAATTCAATCCAACATTTGATCCAATGGAACAGACGGCTATGTTGGTCTCGCAAATGATTTGGTGCTTTATTGATGGTTATTATAATCGGAAACAAGATACGCCGTTGTATCCCAAATCATCTTATATCATTTATCGCACCACACTGGAAAACGAGGAGCATGAATTGGTCTTTGTGAAAAGTAAAAAATCAGACCGCTGGTGGATTCAAGTGCCTTATTTTGGATCTAAATCAGTCAACGAACGCTATTACCTCGTGCCTTGCCGTTATGAAGACTATCAATTGGCTGTCTCAGGTGAAATGCCCGATCTATGGTGGAAAACACACCAAAAATTGCAATAAAGCTTCGTTGAACGGTACATTGCTCTGATTCTGCTTCGATGGCGAAGCGGATGATGCACCTTGTAAATTGACAACAGCTTGCCAACTGACTACAGACTTTTTATAAGTGTTTTTAGTCGTGCAGATCCATTAAGTTTGAGATGTTATAGGTTTAATTAAATGCAATGATGGTTAAACAGACCTGCTCAGGTAAGCATACACCATCTTCAGAAAATACAAATCATGGAAATATTTTTCTTTGCGGGAATCGTATTGTTATTGGTCATTTTGATCGTATTGGTATTAAAAAAGAATACCGATTCCAGTGCTGGTCCTGCATACAATAAAGAGGTTGAAACACTAAAAATTGAGCTTGCCAGATCGCAACAGCGGGAACAAAGTTTGCTGGAAGAACGCCTTATGCTAAAAAATGAATTGGATAAGGAACGGGAGAATCTTCTGGTCGCAGAGCGGTCTTTAGAAAGTACACGTTCATTTTATGAGGCGCAGCTCGATAAATTTCAGGAACAGAAGAATGAAATCGCCGAGATTAAACGGCAGTTCAACAATGAGTTTCAGGTTATTGCCAATAAAATATTGGAAGAGAAGACACAAAAGTTTACAGAGACCAATCATCGTTCCCTGGGGTTGATTTTGGACCCATTGAAGGAAAAAATCAAATTGTTTGAAGAGAAAGTCGATAAAAATTACAATCAGGAGGCAGCGGAAAGAAATTCTTTAAAGGGAGTTGTCCTTCAGCTGGTCGAACAGAGTCTTAAAATTAAAGACGAAGCCAATAGCCTAACCAAGGCATTAAAAGGGGATACCAAAAAGCAAGGCAATTGGGGCGAGGTAATTTTAGAGCGGGTCCTGGAGCGTTCTGGACTGATGCGCGATCGCGAATTTAGATTACAGGTGTCTCTTATGGATGCCGAAGGAAGAAGAATGCAGCCCGACGCGATTATCGACCTTCCTGAAGATAAACACCTGATTGTGGATTCAAAAGTTTCGCTGATTGCGTACGAACGTTGGGTCAACGCCGACACGGATGAGGATCGTGCAATTTTCGCAAAACAACACGTACAGTCTGTGGAAAATCACGTGAAAGAACTTTCCGCAAAAAACTACCACGAGTTGTATGGTATAGAATCGCCAGAATTTGTATTGCTATTTATGCCTATAGAATCGGCTTTGAGTATGTCTGTGGCGCAAAAACCGGATTTGTTTAGTGAGGCTTGGGATCGAAAAGTCGTTATTGTAAGTCCTTCTACATTATTGGCAACCCTGCGTACCATAGCAAGTATCTGGAAACAGGAACGTCAGACCAGGAATGTAATTGAAATAGCAAAGGAAGCCGGGAGCCTTTACGATAAATTTGTGAGCTTTCTGAACGATATGGAGCAGGTGCAGAATCAGTTGGAGCGCGCATTAAAAAGCCATGAAGATGCAACTAAAAAACTTTCTACAGGAGCTGGGAATGTGATTGGAAAAGTAGAGAAATTAAAACGTTTAGGAGCTAAAGCAAATAAACAGATCGATTCCAAATTTTTAGATGAGGAAGATTAACGATGAGGAAGATTAACAAAAACGGACTTGCCGAAAGGTAAGCCCGTTTATAATTTTTAGCTTCGAAATGCAAAACCTACTTTGCTAACTTCTGCTAGCGGTTCTACTAAAGCTCTTTCATGCGCTTATTGATGGAAACATCAACATACGTATCCTTTAAACGGTCTACGGCTTCTTTTTGAACAGTGACATTGGTGTCTGATTCATAATCATGAATAGTCCTTTGATTTTGGATTTCATTATCATAAGGATCCTTTCCTGCCAAAAGTTTGACGATTACCGGAAGACATTCGAGGAAGACAAAAAGCAACGCAATAAAAAATACAGCATTTGCATTGGACTCGTTAACCTTTCCATTGGCATCGTACCTTAGATTGCCCAGCGCAGAGTTGCGGTCTGCAAAACCAGCGACATTGACGGCGCTGTCCAAAGAAGCGTTGGATAAAACTTTTTGGTCCAATATCCCTTCAAATTTCTGTTTCTGGCGTATAGCGTTTTGCTGGGTCGTTATCTTGTTCCGTAAAGTGTCCAAATAGCCCTCTTTTTTCTTCAGCTCTTCTTCTTTCATTTTGGCATAAGGGCCATACCCCATGACACCGGACGTTTCAGTTGTTTTGTTACCGAATATCTCGTAGTTCAATTTTGTACGGTCATTTTTAATGCTGGATTCCAATGAGTCACGTTCTGTCGTGGTTGCTTTCAAAAGTGCAACTTCATTGGCATATTTCTTATTGAAAGTACTGTTGAGCGTGTCAATTTTAGCGCGTTGGTCGGCAAGAAACCGTACACGGAGGTTTTCCCGGATCTCTTTATCGAAGATTTTTAACTCCAATGGCCTAGAGATAACCAACCCGATCAAAATAGCCAATAAAATTCGCGGCAGGGCCTGCAGAAGCTGCATAAAGCCACTTTTGGATTTATTAATACTGAGCACAATATAGCGATCCATGTTAAATATCGCTAAACCCCAAATAATACCAAATACAATAGCTAAAAGCCAGTCAAATGTTCCCCCACTAAAGACGAAATACATGGCATAACCACCCGAAAGGCTGGCAAACAATCCCGTAAAAAAAATAGTAGCACCTATGGCTGTGTACTTACTATGTTCTTCCGGATATTTTTCAAGAGTTTCTTGATGTACCCCCGCACATCTCCAAAAGAAACGGTTAATATCGCTCATTAATATATTTTTACTCAAATTGACAGATTATTTTTAACAAGATTTATGAATAAGTTTTTGTTTTACAATAGGATGACTGTTTTCATGCTCCTTTGTAACGCCTCCCCCAGAAGACACAGCATTTGCCTAATTTTATTATCTTTGAAAAAAATCAGGAATAATCAGATAATATGAAGAAAAGACAACTTTTGCCATTCTTTGCGATAGTGGCAACTGCATTTGTTGGTTGTGAGGAAAAAAAAGTGATGACAGATAATCCTCTTTTATTGGCTTACGAAACCCCATTTAATGTACCACCTTTTGACAAGATCAAAACAGAGCATTTTAGGCCAGCGTTTGATGAAGCAATAAAAATACACAATTTGGAAATTGACACAATAGTCAACAATTCGGATAAAGCAACATTTCAAAATACGATAGTCGCCTTAGAAAATGCGGGTGGATTACTGAATAATGTATCAACTGTATTTTATAATCTCAATAGTGCCAATACGAATGACAGTATTCAGGCAATAGCGAAAGATCTGGCCCCCATCTTATCGAGTCATTCGGATGAAATCTCGATGAATACCAAATTATTTGACCGTATCAAAACAGTTTGGAGCAGCCGAAATACACTTGGACTGGACGAACAGGATAATAAACTGTTAGAAGAAACCTATAAGAGTTTTGTTCGTTCTGGCGCAAATCTAAAGGATGCGGATAAGGAAAAAATGAAAAAAATTAATGCTGAACTTTCAACATTAACAACACAATTCGGACAAAATTTGCTTGCTGAAACCAATGCTTATACATTGGTCGTTGATTCCGCGAGCCAATTGGAAGGCTTGCCGGAATCGTTGAAAACGGCAGCGGCTGAAGAAGCCTTAGCAAAAGGAAAGAAAGACAAATGGGTCTTTACCTTACAGAATCCGTCCATTATGCCCTTTCTTCAGTATGCAAAAAATCGTGAGTTGAGAAAACAGCTTTGGGAAGCCTATCAGTTGCGTGGCAATCAAGATAACACCAACGATAACAAGGCAATCATTCAAAAAATTGTTAATCTCCGTCTTCAAAAAGCAAAATTATTGGGTTATTCTTCACATGCAGCTTATGTACTCGAGGAATCCATGGCGAAGAATCCGACCAATGTCTATGCACTGTTAAATAAACTTTGGACTCCAGCACTTGTTAAAGCGAAAGGCGAGGAGGCTGATATCGCACAGGAAATTAAAGCTGAAGGCGGCAATTTTGCTGTCGCTCCTTACGATTGGAGATATTATACAGAGATTATTCGCAAAAAACGTTTTGCATTGAATGAAGACGAAATTAAACCTTATTTGAGTCTTCCGGCAGTTCGTGAAGGAGCATTCGGTGTCGCCAATAAATTATATGGTTTGACATTCGTAGCCTTAAACAATGTCCCAACCTACCATAAAGACGTAGAAGTGTATGAAGTTAAAGACAAAGACGGTTCACATTTAGGTCTCTTATACGCTGATTTTTTCCCGCGCGAATCAAAAAGAGGCGGTGCCTGGATGACTTCTTATCGTAATCAGTCGACAAAAGATGGAAAACGTGTTGCTCCGGTAATTTCCATCGTATGCAATTTCACAAAACCAGTGGGAAAAAATCCTGCCTTGTTGACATTTGATGAAGCAACTACCTTGTTCCATGAGTTTGGACATGCGTTGCATGGTCTTCTTTCCAATGTAAGATACCGCTCAATGGCCGGAACTTCTGTACCACGTGACTTTGTTGAGTTACCTTCACAGGTGATGGAAAATTGGGCAGCAGATCCAGAGGTATTAAAAACATATGCTAAGCATTATAAGACGAAAGAAGCGATGCCAGATTCATTGATTCAGAAAATGGAAAAGGCCGGTACCTTTGATCAAGGATTTGCAACCGTTGAATACCTTTCTGCTGCGTTGTTAGACATGGATTATCATGCTACCACAAAAGAAATTTCAAAAGATATTAATGGCTTTGAAAAAACGGCAATGAAAAAAATAGGTATTATTGATGCTATTATTCCGCGCTATAGAAGTACATATTTTCAACATATTTTCGCAGGTGGGTATTCTGCAGGTTATTATGCTTATATCTGGTCTGAAGTATTGGATTCGGATGCTTTTGCAGCTTTCAAGGAAAAATCATTGTACGATCAAGTGACAGCAGATTCTTTCCGTAAGAATATTCTTGAAAAAGGAGGTACAGATGATCCTGCTAAGATGTACCGTACGTTTAGAGGTGCGGATCCAGATCCAAAATATCTATTGAAAAAGAGAGGTTTGAACTAATACTCACTAATCAAAAAAAGGCGATATAGAAATATATCGCCTTTTTTTTGTTAAGGTACTTGTTATTCTAAAAACTATTCTTACATTTGAATATTATTTATAATGAGTCTAAATAAATAAAGATGCTATGTGTGACACAAAAATTCTAAGCCAAAGAGGAGATACCCATATTAGTGTTTGCCATAAGTGTCAGACCTATTATATCTGGCAACAAAGTTTTGTACTGACATTTACGAAGAAAAAATTCTTCGACTTCTTGAATATTACGAAAAGTAATGGTGATGAACTCTTTTTTAGCACATTTCCAGATGGTGAATTTCGATTGATCATGAAAACACCTTATCCAGATATCGTATTTTCATTTGACGAAGAACAATGGCAGAATTTCAGAGATGCGCTCCAAGAATCTTATTACATGAATGAGTTTTATGGAATGCTGAATAATTAAGATAAAAAGTCCTGTTGCATCGCTTGTGTTTCATCTCTCTTTCCTTATGCGTTGACAACAGGCACAAACAAAACCCTCAGTTATAGCTGCATAAGTGTACGCAACTGTATCCTGAGGGTTCTTTTTTACCTATATATTGATTACTCGCCTATCGCGTAATATTTAAAATCAAGGTCTTCAAGTTCCTTACGGTTCAATAGTTTACGGCCATCGAACACAAATGCAGGCTTTTTCATGTGCTCCTTGATTTTGGCCCAGTCATAGTTCTTAAATTCATCCCATTCAGTCAATACTGCAATTGCATGTGCATCATTGCAAGCCTCATAGGCGGTATTGACCACCTTTACCAAGGCCCTGTTTTCTTCCGAAGATCTGGTGTTCAGATAATCGAGGTCGGCATAGATGCGTTCAGCAGAAACTTTGGGGTCATAGACCGTGATTTCAGCTTGTTCACTCAATAGATAATCAGCCACATAGATCGCCGCAGATTCACGCGTATCATTCGTGTCTTTTTTGAATGCCCAGCCTAAGAAAGCAATCTTTTTGCCCGATACAGTATTATACAATGTTTGGTTAATGTTGTCCGCAAATCGCTGTTTTTGATAATCATTCATCAAAATCACCTGATCCCAATACTCGGCAACCTCTGTGAGACCGTAACTCCGTGCGATATAAACTAAATTGAGGATATCTTTTTGAAAACAAGAGCCTCCAAAACCTACAGAAGCTTTCAGAAATTTGGATCCAATTCTGGAATCCATACCGATTGCCTTGGAGACTTCATCGACGTTCGCGCCTGTTTTCTCGCATAGTGCCGAGATGGAATTAATGGAGGAGACGCGTTGTGCTAAAAAGGCATTTGCGGTTAGTTTTGACAGTTCAGACGACCAAAGGTTTGTTGTGAGAATCTTGTCGCGACTTACCCAATGTGCATAGATATCGACCAATGCAGCAATAGCTTCATCATTCTCTCCACCTATAAGCACGCGGTCCGGATTGATTAAATCCTGTATCGCTGTTCCTTCAGCCAAAAATTCAGGGTTGGAAAGAATATGGAAATTAACACCATTACCCGTGTTATCCAGGATACTTTTTAAAGCTGCCGCTGTGCGAACGGGTAAAGTCGATTTTTCAACGACAATTTTGTCGTTTTTGGCAACCGCTGCGATCTGCCGTGCACAAAGTTCAATATACTTTAAGTCCGCAGCCATCCCCTTGCCTTTTCCGTAATTCTTAGTCGGTGTATTGACCGAAATAAAAATCATGTCGGCCTCGTCGATAGCTTTTTCGATATCGGTTGAGAAAAACAAATTGCGATGACGCGCTTCCGCAACAATCTCTTGTAAACCGGGCTCGTATACAGGAAAATTATCGAGATTTTCATCATTCCAAGCCGCGATACGGGCTGCATTGACGTCGACGATCGTAATCTCAATATGTGGACATTGCTTTGCAACAACTGACATGGTAGGTCCACCAACATAACCAGCACCGATACAGCATATTTTCTTGATTGTTTTGCTCATTTTGATTATCTTAATCAGCTATAAATTGAAGAACAAACTTAGATAAATTGCTTTTGATATGCAATACAAAGCACAGCATATCAAAACAATTTATTTATAGGAGCTGGCTCATCACTTGTTCTGCTTTCTATTTGCATAATTGCCCTTATGCAATGCTATTAAAGAAGCCATTTCGTAGTGGAGATGCAAAAGATTTATTCTAATTTTACATTAAAAAAGAAACGTTTTGATAAAGCAGGAAGTTATTGATAAGGTACTGGAAACAGCACGGATAGAAGAGGTGGTGGGAGACTTCGTTGATTTAAAGAAACGGGGAACTTCTTTGATCGGAAATTGTCCTTTTCACCATGAAAAGACACCTTCCTTCCACGTTTCTGTTTCGAAGGGTATCTATAAGTGTTTTGGTTGTGGTGTCGGTGGGGATTCCCTCAAATTCGTCATGGAACTGGAAAAGTTCTCATACCCCGAAGCCATTCGTTATTTAGCCGATAAATATTCCATTCAAATTGAAGAAGTCGAGCGTTCTCCAGCCCAGCTTGCCGCGCAGGATAAACGGGAAAGTCTATATGTGCTAAGCGCTTGGGCCAGTAAATTCTTCGCCGAGCAACTCTGGAAAACTGAAATGGGGCAGGTGATCGGACTCAACTATTTCAAGGAGCGCGGCTACCGTGAGGATATCATCAAAAAATTTGAATTGGGTTATTCGCCTGAGGAATGGACGGCATTGGTCGATAAAGCACAGGTAGCGGGTTTTCACCCAGATTATTTGGCCGCGAGTGGTTTGGCTATTGAACGCGATGATAAATCTTTATATGATCGTTTCCGTGGCCGGGTCATGTTTCCGATTCATAACCTTACAGGCCGTGTCATTGGCTTTGGTGGCCGGACACTAAAGACCGACAAAAAAGTCGCCAAATATGTAAACTCTCCTGAAAGCGAAATCTACCATAAATCCGATGTACTGTATGGATTGAATTTTGCCAAAAAAGCAATTATGGAAGAGGATAATTGCTACTTGGTAGAGGGGTATGCAGATGTTCTTTCGGTACATCAAGCTGGAGTCGAAAATGTTGTTTCCTCCTCGGGAACTTCGTTGACAACAGGTCAGATCAAGCTTATTTCCAGATTCACCAAAAATGTGACCATACTGTATGATGGGGATGAAGCGGGGATCAAAGCCTCCCTACGCGGTACAGATATGCTGCTCGAAGAAGGCTTAAACGTGAAGGTGCTGCTTTTTCCCGACGGTAATGATCCCGACTCTTACGTGCAAAAGTTTGGTGCCACGGCTTTTAAAGATTATGTCAAATCCAATCAGCAGGACTTCATTTTCTACAAAACGAATATTCTGCTTCGCGATGCCAATAACGATCCCATAAAAAGGGCCGAGGTTATTCGCGATGTGGTCGAAAGTATTGCATTGATTCCCGATGAAATTAAGGTTTCTGTTTTTATCCGCGAATGTAGCAGCCTTTTGGATATCGAAGAGCGTATTTTGTTGGCTGAACTCAACAAGATTAGGCTCAATAGAGCAAAGAAGGCGGATAAGGATGCTGCTCGTAAAACTCAGAGTCCGCCGCCAAATACAGGGATGCCCCCTTTCGGAATGGACGGGCCACCGCCGGATTTCTTTATGACAGATGGTGAAAGGGCGGGATTACCTCCCATAGAGTCTGTAGAACAGCCTGCACAGCTGACTTCGGAAATTCTCCAGGAACGTGAGATCGTCCGAATTTTAATCAACTATGGTGATTATCTGGCAACCTGGGAAGGTGACGGTGATATTCCAGTTGCAGGATTGCTATTGGGAAATATCAGCGACATTGAATTTAAGGATAAAGCTGCGGCTTATATTTTAAACGTCTATAGAGAAGCTGCGGAAAAATACGAAATTCCAGATACGAAACAATTCTATTCAAACTCTGACCCTGCTATAGCAGATTTGGCGATCAATTGCGTTGCCAGTAAATATTCGCTCAGCGAAAATTGGAATGACGATAAGCGTAAAATTTATGTAACGCAAGAATACGAACATCTAAAACAACTTGTCGTTACAGCGATCTATCGGATCAAGAAACGTAAGATTGAAGCTGAAATGCATCATATTCGTGAAGAAATGAAACATGAACAAGATGTGGCCAACCTGGAAGTCCTTATTTTTAAATATCAGAAATTAAAAGAAGCCGAACGCCTATTGGGCGGCTTTCTGGGCAACACTATTGTAAAGTAATCTTTGATATGGCAAAGCATCTTGAAACGGGCGAATGGGGCGAGCAAATGGCCATGGAATACCTCGTCAAGATAGGCTATAAAATAGTGTTAAGAAATTGGCGATTTAAGAATTTAGAAGTAGATTTGATTGTCGTGGACAAGGATACCTTGGTATTTGTTGAAGTAAAAACGCGGTCGGGAACGGATTTCGGCGAACCTTACGAATTTGTGGATCGCAAAAAACAGCGTCTACTGATTCGTGCAGCTCAGGCTTATATTCTTAAAACAGGTTATGTCGGTGAAGTCAGATTTGATGTTGTCGCAATAACAAAATCTCCCAAAACAGCACTCAATCATATCAAAGATGCGTTTTGGGATAGTTGAGGATACGTACTTATAAATAACTATACATAGATGAGAAAAATAACTTATTTTATGGCAATTGCAGCACTAGCTTTTGCTTCTTGTAAGTCAAAAAAATCAAGTTTGGAATTTGCCTCTCCTGGAGCAAATCAAGCTGTTTTAAAAGGTGCTCAGGTCCAATTGAAATTGAAATTTGAATCTGTATCAATGGACTCTGTGGCTTATTTTGTAGATGATAAACATGTAGGATCATCAACAGATACAACGGCAATTACGGTTGATACCAAAGACATGGCCTATGGTACACGTAATATTTCCGCCCTGGTATACAATGCTGGAAAACCCGATTCTGTTTCAAGTACATTTTATGTTGTACCTGAAAATGCGAAGAACTATGGTTTTGAGGTTGTCAACAAATACCCGCACGATACCACAGCTTTTACACAAGGGCTACAGTTTGCGGATGGTATTCTCTACGAATCCAATGGCCGTTATGGAGAGTCCAACTTGAGAAAGGTCGATCTAAAAACAGGCAAAGTACTACAGGAGATCAAATTTGATGAAAAGACTTTTGCCGAAGGAATGACATTGGTTGGTAATAAGTTATTTATGTTGACTTGGCAACAGGGAGAAGGATATGTCTTTGATAAAAATTCTTTTGTCAAGGAAAGTTCCTTTAAATATGAAAATAGCAAAGAAGGTTGGGGCTTGACCTACGATGGCCAGCATTTGATAAAGTCTGATGGATCCAATAAATTGTTCTTTTTAGATGCAACGACCGGTAAAGAGCTAAATGCTATCGGAGTTTACGATGAAGCTGGACCCGTGGATGAACTTAATGAACTGGAATATATAGACGACAAAGTCTACGCAAATGTCTATCAAAAGGATGTTATTGTTATTATAAATCCTCAAACAGGAGCGGTAGAAGGACGGATTAATCTTGTTGGTATCTATGAGCATACTTCCGCTTATGACAATGAATTGAATGGAATTGCTTACGATCAAGCTGGAAAACGTCTTTTTATCACAGGGAAGTTATGGAATACATTATTTGAGATCAAGACAGTTGAAAAATAAATGAACTTCAAGTCTTGATCCTTCTTCGTAAGGTCGACAGTATTGCAAGTTTGTGTAAAATTAGAAGGGGGTATCCAAAAGATTGGATACCCCCTTTTTCATGCAATTTTATACGTATTCCGCTGCCACATCATTTTAGAGATTCAATTCTCAACGGGTCTGATTTGGCTTTTTGAGCATTTTCTTTTTTATTGGCCCCATTCTTTTTTGAAGTATGGATGTTATCGTATGAGGCATGCAATTCAATCTTTTGTATAATGATGCCTCAAGGGCTGAGACAGATCGCTTTTAGAAGTGTATGGAGTGAATGAAACATTATGGCGAGCAGATCTCCGGGAGCGTGCCTCTCTAATAAAGAAGAGCAGAGTTTACCCGACATCAATATAGCTGATGGGTGTATGCTATTATTGTTGGCTGATTTCGCTAGAATAGGCAGTTATAAAAGGAAACTAAAAACCCCTTTGAACCAGTAGGAGCAAAATAGTTAAAGCAAAAAAAGGAATGAAGTTTGAAACTCCATTCCTTTTTTTATATTGATTTAATTTCGATTAATAAATCGGAGTAAACATCCAAGTATCGTCAAAACGAGATGAACCGTTAAGTCCAGTCGTGATGTAACCGTTGTTTCCTACAGCGAAACCAACAGCATCTTGGCGTGCTGAACCAGCGAAAGCGCCGTTATCATTTGTCCAGTAGTCACCAGAAATATTATATTTCCATGTACTATTGATTACTGCATTTTTGTAACCACCAACAACGAATGGTGTACCATTGATCGCGAACGCAGAGGCATTTGAACGAGTCAAATCGTACGTATATGAATTATCAGCTCTATTGATATCGTTCAATTTAGTCCATTTGCTACCATCAAATTTATAGAAATCTTTTGGGTAAGAACCGTTAGAAATACCACCACCTACATAGGCTACATTATTGACAACAAAAGAGAAAGCTGCTTTTCTTTTCGCTGAAAAAGGAGCATCACTAATTGCTTGCCAAGTATTAGAAGCAGGATCATATTTGTAAAACTCATTGGTATTTGTTGTTCCACCACTAACTACAGTTTCACCGGTTCCAACATAAGCCGCACCGTTTAAAGTAAAAGCTACTGCATTAGACAAAGCAATAGGAAGTGGAGCAATGCTTGACCAAGCACCTTTTCCGCCGTTAGCTGTAGGGTCAAATTTGTAGAAATCTGTTAGGTTGTTTGTTCCGTCATTTCCACCACCAACATAACCGACATTACCAATGGAAAAGCCGATGGCACCGTTTCTCTCAACACCTGTGAAAGGTGCTTTTTCAGCCCAAGTATCTGATGCTGCGTCATACGCATACGTGTCTTTCACGCGGAATGGTTTACCACCAGCGTTACTTGCTAGACCAGTAGTGACATATGCAACGTTATTTATCAAAAAGCTAGCAGCAGATGAAGTTTGTGGCCCTTTAAAAGCAGCTTTTGCAAACCATTCATCTGATTTGGTTGTGCTGTCGTCACTTTTTTTACAAGAAGAGATAGTTGTAACTGTAAATACAAAAGCTAATAAAACGAGTAGCCAATTTTTCTTGTTCATAAATTATTGAAATTTAGTATAAAGGATGTTTAATTTAATTTTCGGATCATTCTCATTATCTTTTGCCAATATTAACCTGTCTCCAGTTGAAAACAAACTCGATGTCGGTAAAGATAGATATAATGAAGTGTTTTTGTATGCTGTTGTTTTAATTTTTGTCAAATATTCAATCAGATTGAATGTATATTTTCCATTGGAACCAAAATCATCGCCAGGAACTAATGTAGGTGCTTGCACACTTCTAGAATCAGTCGCATAGGGTGTTAATAACATACTAATTGGGTTCCCGTTTGGACTGGCAATCATCAAAATTACATTCTTGGGTTGCGCAAAATTTGTTTTGGCTCCATTTTCTACCTCGATGATCAGTTCCGCTTTATTGATTGCAATGGATGGATTGTTCACCAATTCTAATAACGTTGGAAACTCAATTTTTGCTACAACACCAGTTGAGCCCTCTAAAAATACATTTCCATCAGTTTGTTGACTCGCAAGTTGAGGATTTTTTAAGGTCAACGGTGCAAATTTTGTTGCAGAGCGATCCGCTTCAATTTGATTGTACTGGTAAGCTTTGTTGTCAATGGAAAAATATTGTTTGCCAACAGATTTTGTACCTTCATTATTCAGGAATGAATAATGGACCTGTAAAAATACAGTGTCTTTGAATCCAATAACTGCCGTATTGCTATTGTCAGGGACAAGTGCCAATCCTTTGAAATACTCTTGGAAACTTGTACTATTTTGAATCCGGTTGTCATTATTTTTGATCATTGTAAACAACTCATTGCTAATGCTGTTGTTGAATCTAAAAAATAAAGAATCTGCCGATTGTATACGCGGTTTAAAGGAAAGTTGTGCCAATGGCGTATTTTCATAAGCAAACTTTTGTTTACTGAATATTGCCGCAGAAGTGACAAAAACAGGACGTTCATCAACAGGTTTGGTTAAATCAATCTGTGTTTGCGTAATTTCTTCTGTGACACGGTGTACTGCTATCTTTTGTACTTTCGTTGTATCACCGTAAAAATATTTGTTTGGCTTTAATACCAAGGTCACAGAATCCAAGGTAGCATCGTCAGGTATAGAAGCATTACTTATCGTTCCTACTCCTAGGCGCATATAGGCGGTAGACTTCATACTACCCGTAACAGCATTGCTATTCTTTCCTACGAGCATTGTTCCAGTAGCAGAAGTCGGAATATCGTCCAATTGATAAGTCGAAACTTTGGCGGAAACCGTATCAATTGGTACTAAACCGATTGTTTCATCTCTTGAACTATCCAATGAGAGCGAAATGTCTTTATTACAACCAACAAAAGCGGCCAATGTAAAAAGTGGAAGTAAAAGTTGAATACTACGTCTCTTAAAGTCTTTAATCATATTAATTTTTGAATAGTGCAAAAGTAATCAATGCGAACTGTTAATCAGTGTTATATTTTGTTAAATATGGTTAATTACCACAGCGATTGCAAATCTAGTAATTTAAATTTGTTTTAGTTATGGGTAGAAGATTTAAATTACTGATCAGTTTGATCGTTTTAATAGGGGCAGGAATTACTGTAGTGCTAGGCTTTTGGCTTTATGGAAGTTATACCAATCGTCGCGACCTGTTCCTTTCTACCGCAGAGCGTTCACTCTTCAATGCTGTTCAGGAGGCATACCAAGCGCGCAATGGTGATCGGAAGTTAGATGGCCCCGAGGCTGATCGGAATCGCCTACTCCAAGATGTAAAACGAGAGCTTCTGGGCTTATTGCCAGCTGCTAAACTCGATAAGGCTTTACAACGTGTAAGCGCCGAACGACCTAAAAACGAGCGATTTGATCGCGAGATCCACAGTAGGCGGGAGAAAATGTTTCCCAAAGACCGCGAAGGGCAAGGCGCAATTATCCCGCCCTTTCTGTTCCGGGACTTTGAGATGAACAAAGCTAATCTGGATTTGATCGAAAGGAAGTTTAAAGAATCCCTGAACAATAAGAGCATAGCAGTACCATTTGAAATGGCTATTGTCACGATTCCACACGATCAAATCAAAGATGTACGACGCAAATACCGCGAAGCAAATCTTGCTTGGACGAGACCCATGATGGTTAATCCCATAAAAAATGAATTTCTTGTTATCAAGTTTCAGGAGGATTGGAAGTATTTGCTGTATAGCTTAAGTTGGCAGCTGTTGATCTCACTGCTTTTGATTGGACTGCTGCTTGGGACATTCTTCTATTTGATGAAAACCATTCTCAACCAAAATAAGATGGCCGAGCTGCGTAAGAACTTTGTCGATAACATGACGCATGAACTAAAAACACCGGTTTCCACTGTGATGGCAGCTATAGAAGCGATACAGTTGTATGGTGTGCAGGATGACCGGGAAAAGATGAATCGTTATCTGAATATCTCCAAAAAAGAACTGGAGCATCTGTCCAATATGATTGAAAAAGTGCTTCAGATGGATATTGATGCAACGAGAGGGATTGTGCTGCAGCGTTCTGATTTTGATCTTGTCGCGATGGTGAAAGGAGCCATTGAAGTTGCGCAGCTGAATAAGGCCAAGCAAGTGGACTTTAAGCTCATTGCCGTTCCAAGTGAGATAAGGATCAATGGCGATGAAGCCCACTTAAAAAATGTGATCAATAATTTACTGGAAAACGCGATAAAATATGCTGGACAGCACGTTTATATAGAGGTAGAAGTGAAGGAAATGAAAGAAAATGTCCATATTCGTATTACAGATAATGGTAACGGAATATCCGCAGAATACCATAATCAAATCTTTGATATGTTCTTTCGGGTTCCTTCCGGTAATCTGCACGATGTGAAGGGTTTTGGCTTGGGGCTTGCTTATGTCAAGCAGGTTGTAAAAAGGCACGAGGGCAAGATCACAGTGGACAGTGAGCTGGAAAAAGGGAGTACCTTTAATATCCGATTACCTTACAAATAAAAAGCAATATTTATATTTCAGAAAGAAAATAGGGCCGTTTATCGGACAGTAATTAGGCTGATTTATCCTAAAGATTTCTTAGAAACAAAGCCGAAATATATTTTGATTGAATGACAACGCTATGATTGAAATTTTATATGTAGAAGATGAGCCAAGTCTTGGGATGATCGTTGCCGATAGCCTGGAGGCGAATGGATTTAATGTCACCCATTGTAGCAATGGTCATGAAGCCTTGGAAGCATTTATAGCAGCTCGGCCGGATATTTTGGTCGTAGATGTCATGATGCCCGTGATGGATGGCTTTACATTGGCAACAAAAATACGCGAATCAGACACGCAGATACCCATTATCTTCTTGACGGCCAAAGTGCAGACAGAGGATGTTGTAAAGGGATTTCGTTTGGGCGGAGACGATTACGTCAAAAAACCGTTTAAGATTGAAGAATTGGTTGTGCGGATAGAGTCCCTGTTAAAAAATAGCCCCAAAATGCTGTTCGGCCAAAAGCTGATGATAGGAGACTATAGCCTCGATAGCCTAAAACATCAGTTGACCTATCAAGGTGAGGTGCTTAAGCTGTCTTTCCGTGAAAGTGAACTGCTGCGGAAGTTATACGAACAAAAAGATAAGGTCATCCCACGCGAGGATATCATGCGCGCCTATTGGAGTCATGATAAATATTTTACGGGACGAAGCTTGGATGTGTTTATCAGCCGGATACGAAAATACCTCAGTCAGGATGACCGCATCAAGATTACCAATGTCAGAGGAGTTGGCTATATGCTTACTGTTGATTGATTGATTGATTGATTGATTGATTGATTGATTGATTGATTGATTGATTGATCGGAGTGTTCCACGTGGATTGGCAATGGTGCATATTAACGACGGGTTTTCATTTCTCCTTTTCTGCCGAGTCCCCGAATATGGTAGGTAAAACTTAATATGGCGTAGCGTGTTATTGCATTTGATTGGGATACACGTACCCAAAGATCATTGACCTGCTGATTGATGTTTTTATTGTCATTAAATAGATCAAATACCGTGAGATTGATCTCGGCATTCCTACGTTTGAACAATTTCTTGCCGATAGAGACATTCCACAACAAACTTGTCGTACTTGGTGAATTCAGGATGCTGCCATTGTAAAGGTAGTTGAACGTTGAATTGAGCGTCCAAGTTTTTAATAAAGTCAATGCAATGGAATTACCAATGGTATGTTTATAGACCGAATAATTCGATTTTTCGCTGGCTGAGTTCTTGGAGAAGGCGATGTTTCCATTGTAATCCAGTCCGATAATGACATCCTTACTGAATGCCGTGTTTACACCGACCCGTTGACTCAGGCCGTACGTTTGCGCATTGACCTTTTCGAGATTCAATAAGGTGTAATTCTGGTTGAAATAGAGGTTATTGTTTAGGTTGAAGTTAAGTTTCCATGGTTCAAGGCGGTATCCAAGGCTATTTTGCCATTTGAGATTATAGACCCCATTGAAATTTTCGGGCCTGATGTATTGCCCACCAGGCCCGAGTATAACTTCCGCTGCGATCGTAAATGCTGAATCTGTGGTGAAAATGGTATTGGAGATTTTATGTTCAATAAAATCTGCTGTAATGTCAGAGGTGAAACTTCTGCCCGAGCCTTTATTGATCGATCTAAATTGTACCACAAGGTTATGGTCATATTCTTGCTTAAGATCCGGATTTCCCGAGCTAATGCGTAGTGGATTTTGATTGTCTATAAAATCTTGCAATTGCTCGATGGAAGGGGTATTTGTCTTTGCATTATACCGAAACTCGACCCGAGTATCCTTATTGAAATTATATTGGAAGTTGAGGTTAGGTAGTAGGCTATTGAAGCGGCTTTTTGTGGTCAGTATATTCGGAAACAATTTATCATTGACCTGTGAAGCCGTCTGATAATCTAAACCAATCTGAAATCTTATGCTATCCTTTTTGTTAAATAAGTAGGAAACCCCACCACTATGGTAAACAAAATCATTCCGGAATTCATTGGAAAGACGATTTTTTAATTCCCCTAGCTGGCCTGTTTCGGCCAGAAATTCATAGGTCCTGCGGTCCGAATAGCGTGCCGTATTCCGAAACGTATAATTCGCTTGCAACCGGGAATACTTACCGAGCATCTCGGTATAGGCTATCTTTGAGCGAAAGCCGTTATTGTCACCCATGGTATAGTTCCTATTGTTGACGGTGTCGACCCGGCTGAATAAGCCCTCTTTATAATAGGAGTTTAGCGCAAAATTTTCCGCATGACTCTTGTTGCTGTTAAATGAACCATTGAAATTAAAACTGATCGTGCGCCCAGGTTTGTTGAGTCTCCGCATGTAAGTGAGGTCTCCGCCCCAGTTGAAGTTTTCTCCAAAGCTCTTATTCCTACGGTCGGAACTATTCAGCATTTCTTCTAGATTTAACAAGGTATTGCCTGTGGAACTTGTATTCCTATCGTTACTTTGATAGGAGAAATTAGGCTGAAAGTCCAGTTTCTGAATCGAATCTATCTTCCAGTTTGCGCGGATAGATAAAGCATGATTGTTGCCGTAAGTACTGTTTAATTGATCTTGATTGTTGATTTGGTTGGCCCGGTTACCTGCCGTATATTCTGTTTTATTTTGGCTGACGATGTTATTGTCCGTATAGTTGTAGGTATAATTCGCATTGAAGTCCATGCGGTCATCGAAAAAGCGATCCAAGTAGTTGAAACCGGCGTTAAAGCGCGTCGTCACCCCTTGTCCGGTACGTCCTCTGGTGTTTCCGCGGGTCGCAAAACCATTGGGCTGATTAACATTGTTGGTATTGATGTCAATTGAATATTGCCGTTTGGGGTTCATTTTGGTTACCTGTGTATTGACGGCATATTTTCGGTCGGGACCCGCACCTCCGGAGAGCTTGCCAAAATAGGATTTTCTTTTATCAGGCTTGGTGACAATATTGATCACTTTCATGCGTTTTCCATCGTCAAAACCACTAAACTTGGCCTGCTCGGTTTTGTCATCGATAATTTGGATCTTGGCGATAACATCGGCCGGAAGGTTTTTTAGGGCAACCTTAGGATCGGTGCTAAAAAACTCCCGACCATCAATAATAATCTTATTGACAGGCTCGCCCTGCGCTTTTACATTGCCATCTTCATCAATTTCAACACCAGGAATCTGTTTGACCAATTCGTCAGCATCTGCAAAATCCTGCGTGATATATTTCTTGGTGTCAAACTCCAGCGTATCTCCTTTAACCTGTATACTGCTCGAAGAAATGTTAATTTCATCCAGTACAATCTCGGCATTAGTGAGTTTAAACATTAAATCGATTGTTTGCCCGATTAGTTTTACACGCCGAAGATCCATGCTGTAGCCCATCGGCTGTGTACTGACCAAATAATCTCCGTTGGGAAGTGTACTGCTGCTGAATCTGCCCAAAATGTCTGTCGGAACCTGGACTTTACTGGAATCTTTTACCGCTATAATGGTGATGCTTGCACCTCTGATAGGCTGCGAAGTCGTATTGTCAAGCAGCTTGCCCGTAATATACTGTTGGGCTTGCCCGTTTTTCCCCAATAGCGATAAGCAGATAGAAAAGAACAAGATGGTCCAAAGTTTGATCTTCATCGGTCGAGGTGCAAATGTGTTTTAATGTGTTGTTGACGGTTATATAATTTTATTTCCCAAAAATATGGCACTATTTGTTACGAATTATTATCATTTTAGTTACAATAACCCCAAGTGAATGGAAAGATTAGATATATTTGCAGTAGAATTATAAAATCAACTGAACAAGTCCGTATAACGATCGAGTGATATGCGGATATAGATTAAAAAAATAAAAGATGAAAGAAAGTGTTTTGAGTAGAAAAGAGCGTATTATGAAAGAAGCCTTGTTGCTTTTTTCAGATCAAGGCTATACGAATACCTCTACCAAAACGATTGCCCAAAATGCAGGAGTTTCCGAAGCATTAATCTTTAAACATTTTGGGAATAAAGACGCACTGTTGGTTTATTTGATTAAATCAGGTTATCGTAAGGTTCTTACGCACCACCGCGGAATGATGACCTATCGTGAACCAAAGGAATTTCTGCGCACAATGATCAATCTACCCAATAAATTGGTTACCGCGGAACCCTTATTTTGGAAATTGCAGGAGCGTTTGTCTCATCACCCCTTTTCCAAACAACAGCACGAGCAGTTTATGAAGCCTGTGCAGCCCATTATCCATCGTGCTTTTGAAGATCTGAACTATGAAAATCCAGATCTCGAAACACAATTTCTCTTGTTGATTATCGACAAGCTGTGGAAAAAGGAAGCGATAGGTGAATTGGAAAATGTGATGGAGTTGACGCTGTTTCTAGAGAAAAAATATAACCTGATTTAGCTTAAAAAGCTGAATTATAGTCTTTTCTAAACATCTATTCCTTGATAAAGTTCTTTCTTGCTTATCAAACCGATAATTGAATTGTAATCGTTGGATGGCAGTTGTATTCCGGCGCTGTTATTTTTCTATATATTAAGTGTTAGTATTGCTCCCACCAATTGACATGCGGTATATTTCAGCTCTGCACCTTACGAATTGCTGTTTTATGCGTGTTTATATGAAATTGTTGCAAAAACAATTTCATATTGTCCAAAATAATAACGTCCTTAGTATTTCTATTTTAAATACATTATACAAACTAATTTATGTTCAAAAAACTCGGTCTGGGAATATTGGCATTAGTCGGCACAATTTCTTTTTTGAAAGCTCAGGACAAAAAAGATTTTGTGAAATACATCAACTCCCAGCATGCATGGGTCGATGCGGTATTCAATACGTTGACGCCAAAAGAAAAAGTTGCACAGTTATTTTTGGTTAGGGCACACACCAATTTAGGACAGAAATATATTGACTCCGTAGCTCAGGTTATACAGGACCAACATTTGGGCGGTCTCGTTGTTTTTCAGGGCGGTCCTGTCCGCCATGTTGATATGTTCAATCGGTATCAATCCCTGTCCAAGGTCCCATTGATGATGACATTTGATGGCGAGTGGGGATTAGGCATGCGTATGCCAGATTCTACTTTGTCGTTCCCTTATCAGATGACTTTAGGGGCCGTTCAGGATAATCAGCTGATTTATCGCATGGGACGTGAGGTTGCTTTAGACTTCCAACGTATAGGTATGCATTTCAATTTTGCCCCTGATGTGGATATCAACAATAACCCTAAAAATCCCGTTATCGGTATCCGCTCCTTCGGTGATAATAAATATAATGTAACCCAGAAAGCTAAAGCGTATATGGACGGTATGGTGGATGGTGGTATCCTGGCTTCCATTAAACACTTCCCGGGGCATGGCGATACAGATGTGGATTCTCATTATGATCTGCCGCAACTACCTTTCGACAAAAAACGTTTGGATACCCTGGAGTTGTATCCGTTCAAAGAGCTTATTAAAGCCGGTGCACCTGCTGTTATGGTGGCCCACATGAATATTCCGAGTTTAGATGACACGCCTAATATGCCATCTTCCATCTCTAAAAAGGTTGTAACCGATCTTTTGCGTAATGAACTTGGCTTTAAAGGACTAACAGTTACTGATGCAATGGACATGAAAGGTGTAAAGAAGTTTTTTCCAAATGGAGAAGCCGACGTACAGGCGATTATCGCAGGGCATGATTTACTTGAAGTGTCGGAGAATAGCAAGCGTGCGATCAATTTGATTGTAAAAGCTATTGAAGAAGGACGTATCGCGCAGGCCGATATTGATGCGCGGGTAAAACGAGTGCTTGCCGCTAAGCTCTGGCTTGGTTTAGATAAATATCAGGCAACTGTACAACAGAATCTATACCATGATTTACATCGTGCTTCAGCTGTTCAACTCATTGACGAACTGTCCGATGCAGCGATCACGGCATTAAATTCTACCGAAAAAATAAAATCATTCAAAAAGGATTTACCTACGGCTATTATCAACATTGGTATTACAGCCAATCAGACCTTCCAAAATGAATTGGCTAGTGCACTCACAAATGAAACACAATATTTCATCACGGATAGCACAAGTAAAGATGATATCAAACGTCTTACCAAAGAAATCAAGAAGAACAAACAATTTATTATTGCCGTACACGATACGAGACTTCGTCCACGTCCGACCATGGTATTAAATAAAGATGTTCAGGGCCTGATGAAGAAATTTGCAAAAAAATCAATCCTGACTTTATTTACCAATGCCTATGCTGTGGATGGATTTGAAGCATCCAAAAAAGCAAAAACAATTTTGCTGGCCTATCAAAATGATGCTTTCATGCAGAAAGCGGCAGTGAAAACTATTTTAGGGCAAAATACGCCGAAAGGAAAACTCCCTGTTACGATAAACAAAAAATTTAAATACGGACAGGGGAAATAAAGCATTATAAAATCACACCAACACGGTACCTCTTCCAAAAATGGCCCTCCTGCAATTGCAAAGCCATTTCGGAAGGGGTATTTTTTTTAGCAGCACTTAAATCTCTTCATGGGCGGACCTGCTATCGGATGGCTTACTTTCATTTTTCATACGGTCAATCGCCGTCACGACATATTTATACTTTTGATGCTGTTTGATATCGTCATCGGTATATTGAAGCTTATCCCCATCAAAGGTGATAAAAATGATTTTTCCAGGGTCTTTAATGTTTACTTTTTCATCGAGGTTGAAGCGATAGATCACATAGCCATAAGCCGACTCCCCATCATTGGCCACATCGGGTTTTTGCCAAAATAAGGTGTTCATTTTACCATTGGCCGAATTTTTCACCAGAAGACCGAAGGGGGCATTGGGTGGGATACTATCTAACCAAGGCATTGTAGGGGGTAAAGCCGGTGTACGGTACAGGTCATTTCGCATGGAATCCTGCAGTCCAACAAGATTGTCCGTAAGTGATTTGGAACTGAAATAAATACTTCCCTCCACATCGTGCTCCTCCCTTAAGTGGCGTACCTGTCTGGGGATCTGACTACGGTCTGTCCAGCCGATTTTATTTTCGGTAACACGATAAGCTCCATGCCCGACATAAAAGTGACGGCCATAGGTGTGTTTCTGCCACCAGTCAACCAAGATCTCATAGGCTGCTGCACGATTTTTGAATGGAAAGTAGATCTGTGGATTGATATAATCGATCCAACCTTCCTGCATCCATTTGACACCGTCAGCATACAGTTCCCGGTAAGCGCTCAGACCACGGGTATCTGATCCGGCACTGTTATTTTCTTTGTTGTCCCATACCCCACAAGGACTAATGCCATATTTGACATATGGTTTTATCTTTTTGATGGCAACACCAAGATCGTGCACCAGTACGTTGACATTGTTGCGTCGCCAGTCGTCAATTTTCTCGATCCCATTATTATATTGACCAAAGGTAATCTGATCCGGTACCGGTGTATTTCTGCTATCGGGATAGGGGTAAAAATAATCATCGAAATGAATGCCATCTACATCGTAGTTTTTGACCACATCCATGATGACATCAGTAATATATTTGCGAACTTCCGGAATACCGGGGTTGAAAAGCTTCTTGCCAGCATAGGTGAAGAACCATTCCGGGTGACGCTTGGTAATATGCTCATCCGAAAAATGAGCCGGATTTAATGTTGTGGAAGCACGATACGGATTGAACCAGGCATGGAGTTCCATTCCTCTCTTGTGGGCCTCGGTGATGGCAAACTCCAAGGGGTCATAAAATGGCGAAGGTGGTAATCCCTGTTTCCCGGTTAGATATCTACTCCATGGTTCTCTGCCCTTCGCGTAGAATGCGTCGGCAGCTGGACGTACCTGCAAAATAATGGCATTCAGTCCCGCGCTGCGGTGCTGGTCCAATAAATCAATAAACTCCTGTTTTTGCTGTGCGACATTATTGCCCGCTTTGACAGATGGCCAGTCAATATTACCTATGGTTGCAACCCACACGCCACGAAACTCCCGCTTAGGTAGTTGCTGGGAATACGTTCTAATCGAAAATAAACAGATAACAATGGTAAAAAAAGAATATAAATATGTTTTTCCCGTCATTCTATAAATTATAGCCAACAAAGATAGGGAAGCATTTCTTACTTTTTCCCTAAAAAATGTAAGATGTTTGTTGGATACTTGTTAAAAGAACCTGAGCTTGGTTTTCAAATTGATAATAATGCAAATACAAGTAACATTGTACTTTATTTGTGCTAATTTAGATGCGGTTTTCACAAAAGCAATGGCTTGATCGGCTAACCACAATAAAAAAGATTATGAGCAAAGAACAAATATCCGTTTTTGACATGTTTAAGATTGGTATAGGGCCCTCGAGTTCGCATACCTTGGGACCTTGGCGTGCAGCCCAGCAATTTACAGCTGTTCTTAGGTCAAAAGTTGTCTTGCATGAAGTCGAACAAGTCAAAATCCTGCTGTATGGTTCTTTGGCCAAAACCGGTGCTGGACATGGTACCGATATTGCTGTGCTCCTGGGACTAAGTGGAGATGATCCGGTTACCTTTGATGTCAATAGCGTGATGCCCAAAGTCGAGCATATTAAGACAGTCGGCGAACTGGAAGTCGCTGGCGAACGGACGATTCCTTTTTCCTATCCGGAAGACCTCTTGTTTCTATACGCGGAAAGTTTACCTTTTCACCCCAACGCAGTGACCTTTCAGGCATTCCTATCCAATGGTAAGGCAATTACTGAAACCTATTATTCGATAGGTGGCGGTTTTGTGGTGCAGGAAAATGATACTGAAGGTGTTTTGTCTGAAGTGGATCTTCCGTTTCCTGTCGATACTGCACAGGAACTCTTGCATTGGACGATGAAAACGGGTCTGAAAATCTCGGAGCTGGTCCTTGAAAATGAATGTGCATGGCGTGAAGAAAGTGAAACCGTGGCAGGCGTTTTGAATATTTATAAAACAATACATGAATGTATCTACCGCGGCTGTCATACTGGCGGGACATTACCTGGGGGCTTAAATGTCGAACGTAGAGCAGCCAAGCTAAACAAAAAGTTAATGCAGGGACGAAGTTATCAAGATTATGAGTCCTGGGTAGCTGCCATTCGCGAGGGCGGCCAAAACTTTCAATATATTCTGGATTGGGTAAGTTGTTTTGCACTTGCGGTAAATGAGGAGAACGCCTCTTTCGGACGTGTAGTTACAGCTCCTACCAATGGGGCCTCAGGCGTTATCCCAGCGGTGTTGCAATATTACATTACTTTCCACGACGGAATGCTTGAAAATAAAATTATCCAATTTATTCTTACCGCATCCGAGATCGGATCGATATTTAAGAAAAATGCAACCATTTCAGCCGCAATGGGCGGTTGTCAGGCCGAGATTGGCGTTTCATCAGCGATGGCAGCCGGCGCGCTGACAGAAGTACTCGGCGGATCACAGCGCCAGGTGCTGATGGCTGCCGAGATTGCCATGGAACATCACCTCGGATTGACATGCGATCCAATCGGTGGACTGGTACAAATTCCTTGCATCGAACGCAACACAATGGGAGCCATTAAAGCCATTACTGCGGCACAATTGGCACTGCAATCGAATCCGGATAAAGCAAAAGTAAGTTTGGATACAGTGGTTAAAACTATGTGGGAGACTGCTTTGGATATGAATGCCAAATATAAGGAAACAGCAGATGGTGGATTGGCCGTCAATATTCCATTGAGTTTGCCGGAATGTTAATGACTGCCGAAGTTTTCTCGTTTTTCGTATCTTTGACGCGGTAAAATAGATCTATTCTTATAAAGAGCATAAACGAATGAAATATTGTGCAATCGCCTCCGGAAGTAATGGGAACTGCTATTATGTCGCTAAAGATGATTCTGCTATCCTGATAGATGCTGGAATCAACAGCAAGCATATGCACCTGCGGATGTACAACCTGGGTATTTTACCGACTCAGATCAAAGCAATTTTCATTACCCATGAACATTCTGATCATATTAGGGGCCTATCTGTATTTGCCAAAAAATATAATTTACCGGTTTATATTACCAAGGGGAGTTACGATGGTACCCGTTTGCATCTTCCATCCCATTTGGTCCATATCATTTCTCCTAATCAGGTTGTTGAAATTGGAGGGCTTAAGGTGTATGGTATTCCCAAATATCACGATGCCAAAGAACCCTGCAGCTTTCTTGTCTCAGATGGAACATACAATATCGGTGTCCTGACAGATATTGGACGACCTTGCGAAAATGTGCAGCATGTTATTCAACATTCGGATGTTTTGCTCCTGGAATCAAATTATGACGAGGAGATGTTGCGTACAGGACGCTATTCCTATTTTCTGAAAAATCGGATCAGCAGTGGTTGGGGACACTTGTCAAATCGTGTTGCCGTCGAGCTGTTTAACGCCTATAAAACTGACCGTCTGAAACATCTTATCCTCACTCACCTCTCCGGCGAAAATAATACCGTCGATCTGGTACAGCAAACTTTCGAACCACATTGCGAACGTATCCAGCTGCATGTCGCGACACGTTACCAGGAAACAGAATTATTCGACCTGAAACTTGTGCTGGAAAACCATGTGGCATCTTTTTCAATCCTTTCCGCACTCTCTTCCTAACTAACAACGCTCTTTTTGTTCGCTGTATTTCTTCAGTTAAAGCGTAAGAATACTGTAAAATGAAAAAATTAGTTGTTTTAAAAAGATTTCCTGTTATATTTGCTTTGTTTTTAATCAGTCTAAATAATATCTTTTATACTTATTTGGACAACAAGAAACAAAAAACACCATGTAATAGACGGCAATCTATCACATGGCGTTAATCAACATACAGCGGCAACTGCATGTAGATGACTGAAACAGCACGCTGTGTCAGTTACTCCCGATATACGATATGGAAGAACTTGCAAGATAACGAATTTTATTATTTTATTCGTTGTTAAGCATATGCAAAACCTGCAAATTCTCCCATAATAAGTTGAAGAAAACTAAACATCAATCAACATATTATGAAAATTTTAATTTCATTTTTCACATTTCTTACGGTATTACTGTGTAGTCACTCTAGTCATGCCCATGCCCTTTGGATTGAATCATCTTCTTATGGAACGTTAAACCAATCCCATGAAGTCAAGGTATATTACGGCGAGTTTGCAACGAATGAAAGAGATCAGGTCGACAAATGGTACTCCGACGTGAAGGACTTCTCATTAATGTTGCATGCCCCGGGACAGGAACCCGTCAAGCTTCAATTGACGAATCAAGGCGATCACTTTAGCGGTTCATTCCAACCTACAGCAGCCGGAACCTATTTCCTATCCATTGTTAAAGCACCTAAAGATCTAGGCGGTAAAACGAAGTATGAGTTTTCTTCCTTAGTGCCTGTTATCGTAGGAAAGTCTGCAACACTCGATTATAAAAATGTAAAAAGCCCATTGCAAATTGAGTTGCTTGGTGCGGCTAACGCAAAAAAGGGGCAACGTATACAAGCAAAGATCACCAGCTTCGGCAAAGCTGTTCCACAGGCCAAAGTTTCTGTTTTTTCGACTACCGGTTGGGGAAAAGAGTTTGTTGCGGACGAGCATGGCATCCTGACATTTGACGCAATATGGGCTGGTCCATACGTCTTGGAAGCAAGTACGTTTGCTGAAACTGCAGGTGAACATGAAGGGAAAGCCTATGCTTCGACATGGCAGGGAAGTACGACTTTCATTACTGTCAAATAACCGCAGCTACAGCGAAGACAGCATAAGGGTCTAATCTGAAACGATGGCAACACCAATGGGTCCTTACAAAAAAAATATCTAAGAAAAATCTACTATAATAAAACATCTACCATACTACATTCATGAATAAAACTTTATCCTTTTTGGCTATTCCTATGATTAGTTCGGTCTTTTCTGTTGCACAAGCACAGACGAACAAAGTCATTGAAGGAATTCTTATCAATGAAAAATCCGAACCTATCACAGGAGCGACAGTAAAATTAACTAATACAGGTGTGACCACCAGCACAGATAGTGAGGGGCATTTCGCTTTTCATAAGCTTTCATCCAAAACCTACCATATCGAGATTAAAGCGATCGGTTACGGTAAGCATACGATGGAAGTGAACGTAACAGATGAGACGGCAAACCTTGGTCCCATTATCTTAAAGGACCAATCGCAAGCTATTGACGAAGTTGCGGTTTATGGTAAATACTATGAGCATTATAAGTTTGACAGTATCTCCGGATCGTTACGCCTTAAAACACCAATCCTAGAGCTGCCTCAAAATATACAGGTTATTTCTTCCGATTTAATGGCAGATCAACAGGTTTTCGACATTGTTGATGGTATTACGCGTAATGTTAGTGGCGCAACACGTCAGGGCCATTGGGACAACCAATATGCCAATATCCGTATGCGTGGCTCTAAGATCCCTGCATTCCGTAATGGGATGAACATTGAAGCTTCTTGGGGGCCTACAGCCGAAGATGCAAGTATGATCGAACGGATCGAATTTGTAAAAGGACCAGCCGGTTTTATGCTTGCCAATGGCGAACCTGGCGGCTTTTATAATGTGGTAACAAAAAAACCTACCGGTAATACCAAGGGGTCTGTTACCCTGAATACAGGGAGCTTCAGTACCTATCGCGCTGCCGTTGACTTGGATGGTAAATTGCGCAAAGATGGCAAACTGCTTTACCGTCTGAATGTGGCCGGACAACAAAAAGATTTTTTTACAAAATATAATTATAGTAACCGGCTTGTTATAGCGCCAGTGGTTACCTATAAAGTAGATTCTTTGACGAACTTAACATTTGAATACACCTACCAAGGGTCTACCTACCTGTCAAATGGTAATTATACGTTCTCACCCAAAGGATTTGCCGATCCGGGTATTGCCAATGACTTCTTCTATGGTGATCCCTCCATGGAGCCCGGAAAGCTAAAAGACCATAGTGCCTATATTTACCTGGACCGCAAACTAAACGAAAACTGGAAATTGCATGCACAGATGGCCTATTTCAATTTTGATATGAAAGCCACCAGTACATGGCTGAATTACATGAAAGCCAATGGCGATATGCCACGTTATTACAGTATTGCCGACGAACATGGTGAAAATAGTTTTGGTCAGGTTTCTTTAAACGGAGAAGAATATACCGGAAGCGTTCGTCATCGGATTTTGGTGGGAGCCGACTATGGTAATAAGAAGTTCTGGGGCGATTTTAGAACGATTTTAGATTCGATTCCTTCAGCTCCGCTCAACGTCTATGATCCTAAATACGGTATTCCGGGCAGTGTATTCCCTGCGCTGGATCGTTCGCAGAGTGTAAAGGTGCGTGCGGGCGGTAGCAACTACGTGACTTCAACAAACTATATGTCATTCTATGCGCACGATGAATTGGCATTTCTGGAAGAGAAATTGCGTTTATCGCTTGGCTTACGCTATACAATTAATGAGACCATAGGAAAAACGTCTGTAGCTGACAGAACCGATAAAGCATTTACGCCGAGGGTAGGGTTGAGCTATTCGATCGATAAATCCATGAGTGTATATGGCTTGTTTGATCAATCTTTTGTTCCTGTCGCTGGTACCGACTGGGAAGGTAATGCTTTCAAACCAATACGCGGAAATGATTTAGAAGCAGGTGTTAAGAAAGAGTGGATGGGTGGAAAATGGATCTCCACGTTAAGTGCCTACACTATTGCCCGTAAAAATGCGCTGGTAGCTGACCCCGATCCGAGCCACGTCGTTAATGGTGTGTCATTCCAAACCCAATTGGGAGAAACCAGAAGCAAGGGTATCGAATTTGATGTCACCGGGGAAATTATTAAGGGGCTAAATGTAAATGCCAACTATGCCTTGACAGATTCGAAGATCTCCAAAGATACCAAAGAAGAAAATATCGGTAATATCACTCCGAATACGGCAAAACATACAGCCAATGCATTTGTATCCTATCGTATTCAGGATGGGAAAGTGCGTGGACTTGGCTTTATGGGAAGTGTTCAGGGAATGTTTGACCGTGCCGTAGGAACAACAAAAGAAAGTAATTTCAAAAATTATCTGCGTACCGATGCAGGCATCAGCTATCAAAAAGGGAAGTATGCCATTTCGGTCGTAATCAATAATGTGTTGGACAACCGCAAATTGCTGACTGCTGGATCGATCTCCAAAGCAAGTGCGGCCGTTCAGAAGCTCGGTGGTGTGGATTATTATTCCTATATCGTCGAAGCCAGACGTAATTTCCGCATGGGAGTGACCTATAAATTTTAACGGACCGATCCAGATAAATTATAGAATCGATGTATAGTACACTGTTAATCGTTATACTCATGGGAGCCTATCTTTTTTACAACACAAGTAAAAAAGTGAAGTTTGGCCCTAGACCACAATGGCTCGAAAAATTGTGCGCACAAACGAAGTTTGTGCGCACATTGAGCATGCTACTGTTGATCTTTCCATTTATAGCTGTTCTTTATCTGCAAGGCTTTGGAGCAGGTTTTTTTGCTTTTTTTGCCTATTTCATGTGCATGATGTGTCTTGTGGTCCTATTAAATCCTTATCGCTATTTCAAATTATACCCAATTATGGGATTGTATGTATTTAGCCTTTGTGTTGAATTATTGATTTCTTAACCGATTAAATATGCCTGCTAATAAAAAATACCTCAGTACGCCCTTTCAGCGATTCCTGAAAATTACAGCCGGATTTATCGGTGGTTATGTCGTCATGATCTCTTTCCACGTTTTGGTCACTCATATTTTTGAGAAAAAGGATGTTGTTGCCACGGCTTGCTTCACGGGCTATCTCCTATGGGCAGTACTGCTCTTATTGGCCTTTCTTGCTAAGAGTGGATGGAAAATATGGGGGATATATTTAGTGTTGGCTGTCCTTTTCTCCCTGCCCTATTTCTTCAAACTGTAAGTCATCATGAATAACCGAAATTATAATATCTATTTCAATACGCATACCATTAGTGGCATTATTATTTGCGCTATCCTTTATGTGATATTTTTTGCGGGATCATTTGCGTTTTTTAGGAATGAAATTGCTGCCTGGCAGAATAATACGTCGTATAAGACTTATCGCGAAGATCATAAAAACCTTGATCATTTGCTCGACTCACTTAAAGGACAAACAAATTTGCATGGACGCGATATCACTTTTTATATGCACCGGGAAGGGACTTCAGCCTATGTGGGCTTGAGTGCATCTAACGATAGTATACTCAACAAAGAAAACCTGGCGAAGATCACGCCTGAACAAAAAGCTGCAAAAAAGAATAGCCGCAGAAGGGGTGGAGATGATGATTCAAAGAACTTTACCTATAATTTTGCCAATAAAAAGGCTGGAGACTATGTGCAGAATTACGATATGGGCGAGTTTCTATTTCGTTTGCATTTCTTGGCCCAGCTCAATCAGGTGCCGATTCGGGTAGGCATAGCGCCATTTGGTTATCTTATTGCAGGTATTACTGCTTTTATTTTTCTGTTTGCCCTTATTACCGGGTTATTGCTGCATTGGGATAAGATCGTCTCAAATTTCTTTATGTTCAGACCCTTCAGTAAATGGAAAACGGTATGGACCGATATGCACACCGCATTGGGCGTCATTGGTTTCCCCTTTCAATTTATCTTCGCGGTAACAGGTACGTTTTTGATCATTAATTCTGTCCTGGCTTTGCCGCTGAGCAAGTTGTTGTATGATGGTGATCAGCAAAAAATGTATCAGGAGATGGGGGTTAGTGCCGAAACCAATTTTCCTTATACCTACAAACCTTTAAATGCAGACATTAATATCGCTCCATTTTTAGATCTGGCAAAACACAAATGGCCGGAAGCCGATTTTCAGCGTATTACGATCAAAAACTACGCAGACTCCAATATGCATGTTATCATGGAGCTGGAACCGCATTTTAACAAAAGCTTTGCTGGATCGGGGCTGTTGTCTGTGCGAGCGGCCGACAATAAAGTTGTTGCCGAGAAATCACCAGTTAGCGATGCTAGCTATGCAGATGGGGTGCGCAGCATTATATACCGGTTGCATTATGGCGATTATGGAGGCTATCCGCTCAAGATGGTGTACTTTATTTTGGGAGTTATGGGGTGTCTTGTTATTATCTCGGGTATATTGATCTGGTTGGTAGCGCGTGACAAAAACAATGTAATTCCACGAAAACGAAAATTCAATTTCTGGGCGGCCAATATTTTCACGGCAATATGTTTGACGATGTTACCTGTCACTGCATTGACTTTCATTGCTATTAAATTGAGCCCTGAGGTCAATCAGGATTTTATATACCGCGTTTATTTCTATAGCTGGCTCCTATTTTCACTGTATTACATTATCCGGAGAAGCATACGCAGAACCAATCGCGAAACATTGCTGGTTGGAAGCATATTGGCATTTTTTATTCCACTTGCCAATGGTTTTATGACTGGTAACTGGATCTGGGATACCTTCCGCAATGGACAGCGGGATATTTTCGTCGTCGACTTTTTATGGCTGATGATCGGTATAATTGGTGTAATCGCCTATAACAAGACTAAAAAATTCTTTGAGACGATTCGTTAACAAAGATTCTTTTCTCTCTGCGAAGTGTATACACTTTGTTTTTTGATTCCAAGGGTGCTCACAAGGTGCCCTTGGAACGTTTATAGGGTACGGCTTAAATACCTTTAAGGTCAGATCCTGGTAGACAATGCCTCATGGCGCAGAGCAATTCTTATCCAAGGATACCATACTGATGATCGCGGAAATTTCCTCTTACAATACAGCCTTAAAAAATCGGCCGAGGCGCATCAGATCCTGTGCTGTCTTTTCGTTCCAGTCCACGGCATAGTTTAGCCGAATACAGTTCTTAAACTGATCGTGCTGTGTAAACATCCTTCCCGGAGCAAAACTCAACTTTTGCCTGAGCGCATAATCGTATAGCACCGTTGAGTCTATCTTTTTGTCCAGCTCTAACCAAAGTACAAAGCCACCTTCGGGCTGCGACATTTTGGTATTTTCCGGAAAATGGGCCTCAATGCTGTTTCTAAAATTGACATAATTGCTGTACAGTTTTTTTCTGAAGCTATTGAGGTGATGGTCGTACCGGCCGATCTGTAAGAATTTGGAAACAGCTTCCTGGTAAATTGCAGGCTGCGAAATCGTTTGTATGAGCTTTTGTTTTAGGATCTTATCTTTGTATTGCCCGGGCTCAACCCAACCGAGCCGAAAACTTGGGGCTAATACTTTGGTAAATGATCCACACCACATCACCAGTCCCTCTTCGTCAAAATATTTGCATGGTTTGGGCCGTGACGAACCGAAATAGATGTTTCCATATAGGTCGTCTTCAATCAATGGAATATGGTGGTGTGCGAGCAGTTTGACAAGCTCTTTCTTGTGCTCCTCAGGCATGAGTGCGCCCAATGGATTGCTAAAGTTGGTGACAAAACAACAGACATCAATTTTATGAATAACTTTTTTCAGGGCATCCAATTCAATTCCCGTAATAGGGTGGGTCGGAATCTCGATGGTTTTGAGGCCCAGTAGTTGAAAAGCCTGAATAAAGCCAAAGTAAAGGGGGCTTTCTACCGCTATGGTGTCGCCGGGTTTAGTGACGGCACGAAGGCAGCTGTAGATGGCATTCATGGCGCCCGACGTGATAATAAGATCCTCGTCACTTATTTTTCCCTCAAGTACCAATGACCATTTGGCAATTTCTTTCCGTAAGCTCGGACTTCCCTGTACCTGTCCATATTGATCACCGTAATCATGCAGCTCATGAACCGACTCTATAATGCATCGATTAAGTTTCTGAATCGGAAGTAATGATGCACTGGGTAAACCCAGTGAAAAGCGTGTAATTTCCTTGTCTTCCAGGGAGTGGAAAACTTTATCGATCAATGCCGCGGGATCTTGTTTCTTTTCGTCGATTTTGAAGGTAGAAATGGACGGGATAGCCATCCGACGAAGCCCGGATCGGCTAACGAAATAGCCTGATTTGGGGCGTGATTCAATGAGCGATCGACTCTCTAGTTCCATATAGGCACTTTTTGCCGTATTTAAACTTACATTGTATAATTTCTGAGCGCTGCGGACAGAAGGTAAACGATCGCCATAGACCAAGGAACCATTTTTGATCTGGTTTTCAACAATATTGGCTATTTTTTTATATAACAGTTGCTGTTCCATCCTTATGCTAATTTACTGTTTCTGTTTTGATTTAACCAGTTATTATATCGGCGGATTCCTTTTCTGAGCGATTCTTCCGAACCAAATAGGTTCATCAACTGTTGCTCAAAGAAGGATTACGCTTTGTTCATAAATACGTTGGAAAGCGTATCCGAAATAGGACCGTCGTAGGTCATTTCGACCGACAGTAAATTCTTTCTGCAGAGTATTACAGACGAAAAGGCTTTTAATTGATTGCCTTGGTCGAGCACCAGGAAAGGCATGCTTATGCGTGCTGTATCTACCTGCTTTTTGTTTTGTATTTCTTTGATAAGCGCTAAATCAGAAAGATCCACTTGTCTGATCAGATACGGTTGATGTGCAGTTGTCGCCATAAGAATAAATCTTTTTGCTAATTTAAGAAGGGTACAGGATGCCGTTTAGGTACAGAGTGCCGTTAAAATAGGGGTACAGAAAAAAATTAGGTTGTCCGGTGATTTTTGTAATTTCCATTTGAGATCTTTACACTACGAAAAGGATATCTCCGGATCTATAAATTATGAAGTAGTATGCACAGCTTATTTCCTTTATTTATCGCAATGATTGCGATCATCGTATTGATCGAAATGTGGGCGACCAAACTACGGGTAGCCTATCCCATTCTATTGGTTCTGGCGGGGCTATTCATTAGTTTTATTCCCACTTTGCCCGTCGTAACGATTGATCCGGACGTCATCTTTCTCATTTTTCTACCGCCCTTGCTTTGCGAGGCTTCTTGGTCTATTTCGTTTAAGGAGATGAAGAAATGGTGGCGTATTATCGGGAGTTTTGCCTTCTTGGTTGTATTCTTTACGGCACTTTCTGTCGCGGTTGTTGCCAATTATTATATACCGGGCTTTACACTAGCGTTGGGCTTTCTGCTGGGAGGCATTGTGTCACCGCCAGATGCTGTCAGCACAGGAGCGATTATGAAATTTGTGAAAGTTCCCAAAGCTACTTCTGCGATCCTGGAAGGCGAAAGCCTATTAAATGATGCTTCTTCCTTGATCATTGTACGTTTTGCTCTTATTGCTGTTGGGACAGGTCAATTTGTATGGGGACAAGCTGCGGTATCCTTTATCTGGATGCTGGTCGGTGGTGTGGGTATTGGCCTGTTATTGGGTTGGTTTTTTATACAGGCACACAAGCGTCTACCGACAGATGCGCCCTCGGATATTGCACTTACCTTGATTGAACCTTACTTTATGTATTGGATCGCAGAGCAATTTCATAGCTCAGGGGTGTTGGCTGTCGTTGCCGGTGGCCTTTTGATGTCCGGTCAGCGGCTGACATTTCTCAATAGTACGAGCCGGGTGCGGGGGCTGAGTGTCTGGGAGAGTTTTGTATTTATCCTGAACGGTATCATATTTTTTATTATTGGATTAGATCTTCCGGAGATTGTTGCGGGTTTGCGGTCCAATGGAACGTCGCTGTTAGAAGCCATCGGGTACGGTCTTTTGGTAACGGGAGTATTGATCCTTGCTCGTATTATCAGCTCGTATGCAGCCATGATTGCTACCCTTATTTTTCGCCCGGGTGTGGCGCCAAGATCGAGATCTACCAAACAGCGTTTTCTAATGCCTCTTTTGTTGGGCTGGACCGGCATGCGTGGTGTGGTGTCATTGGCAGCAGCATTATCCATTCCTGTCTTTATGAATGGTGTGGCTATTCCGCAGCGAAACCTGATCTTATTCATCACCTTTGTCGTGATCTTATCCACGCTCTTGATACAAG
Organism: Sphingobacterium sp. UBA7038; assembly: GCF_002494055.1. NCBI lineage: Bacteria > Pseudomonadati > Bacteroidota > Sphingobacteriia > Sphingobacteriales > Sphingobacteriaceae > Sphingobacterium > Sphingobacterium sp. UBA7038. The sequence continues at coordinate 87,414 of NZ_DLAV01000014.1, read as the reverse complement.
GGCTTACTTTACCCTACTTAATCAAAAGGACTAGACTATTTGAAACTTTTGGAGAAGAGCCCGAAGAGCAGGTCCGTAGTCGCATGAAGCAAGGGTTGAAACATCATGTTTACCAATTTCTAAAAGATAAACATGAGAAAGAGCTGCACAATCGTGATGTTATGGACCGCATTTTGAAACATTGGGAGGAAAAGGTGAATGCGGCCGATGATTCGTGGATGAATGAAAAAACGAAAGTGATATTTATGGAGCTTTTGGATGTACAAAGGGAGTATCTTCAGAAGCTAAACTGCGAGTAGACCATTGACGAGGGGATTGTTCGTTCGCAGTTATATCAACTGGACTTGGAAGAAGAGCGGTTGCGGCGGATTTAGTCATAGAATTTTATAAATGCCTCAGGGCAATAATGTATTTTTAACTAAAGGTTCCAATGAGGAGCCATGCTGAAATATGAAGGTAATTATAACAGGAGCCACCGGAATGGTTGGCGAAGGCGTTTTGCTGGAATGTCTACAAAATGAAAAGGTAACAGCCGTGCTGAGCATTTCCCGCCGGACTGCTGCCATTCAGCATCCAAAATTAAAGGAACTTTTGGTCGAAGACTTTACTAAACTTTCGCTATTTAGAGATGCGATTGCGGGCTATGATGCCTGCTTTTACTGTGCTGGCGTGAGTTCTGTGGGAATGAAAGAAGACAAGTACCGTTATATTACTTATGATACAACACTAGCTTTTGCAAAGTCCCTGCTGGAAATCAATTCGGAGATCAGTTTTATTTATGTTTCCGGAGGAAGCACCGATAGTACGGAGCAAGGCAAAGTGATGTGGGCTAGGGTTAAGGGTAAAACAGAGAATGATCTTGCCAAATTACCGTTCAAAAAGGAGTATAACTTTAGACCAGGAGCAATGACGACTGTTGCAGGGCAAAAGCATGCCAATCCCTTTGCTTTTGTGGCCAAAATAATCAAATTTTTTGCCCCTTCAGCAGTACTTTCCCTACATGAAGTCGGACGTGCCATGATACATGCCGTGGAAAGAGATAACGTTAAGAATATATTGGAGATTAAAGATATTCGGACCCTTGCTTGACCGCTTTGTTAAATATTTATGTAGTAATCTGAATAATCCTGATTATTTGCAAATTATTTGACATAATTATAATTGGTTTATTCCTTCATAATCGGCCTTCTATTCAACTTGTTCGACCAGCTGTTGGCTAGAAATTTTCTCGAAATAGCTTTCCATCTCTTGGTTACACCTTTCTATAAACGTTTTTGTGCGTTTTTGCAATTCTATAATTGTTAGTGGATTTCCTTTATAATTTGCATTATATCTAAATTCCTGCTGTGCTTCCGTAATGTTTTTGAAGGCGTTAAGCTGATCTTGATGATCCAAGCAAAAAATGAAGTAGGCATCAGGAACTATCAATTTGCAGAGTTGCATGAGGAAAGTAAGGTTGACCCGTTGCGGTTTGTATTGAAGTACGGTATTGATTACGCCAAGACAAACTTGTTCCAGCGCTTGAGATAGCATAAAATATACTGCCTCTATACTTATTGCCGAGCAGTATTCCTCATAAGGCAAGTATAATGTGCGCGCATTATTATAGCGCGTCTTCCATTGTTGACGTACATAATCTAGATTTAGCTGTGGGGCAACGATGCTTTCCAGATCGATATTGGCCATGGATGTATTTTGCAACCAGATGTCACCTGCTTTCAGGAGTGAAAGAAAAAAGGGATGACCCTTTGAAAACTGTTTGCTGAAAACGGCTGAGTTTTCCAGGGCCAGCGTGAGCGACACATTGTTGGGAAGCATATCCGCAATGAATTGTGTTAAATTATTGAGTTCGCCATTTAAAGTCTCATAAGCAACAAAAATATAGTAGGAATGGGTGATGTGGTCCTTTTTGGCTCTTTGGAGCGCATTATGGTGTCTGTGATAATCAGAGTCATAACCAAAACAAGCAACCAAAGCAGGTGTACAATAACATTCAATTGCATTAAGAATAAGATCCCGAAAATTGGAGTTACAATAATTTTTTTTGTATATATCATTGTTATTTTTGTAATTTTCAACTTCGTTATTACTATTTTGAAGAATGGTTAGTTTTACCCTTATTTCTTCGTAGAGAAGATTGGAATAATCGTATATCCAGTTTAATGTATTGATCGCAATCTGATAGGCTGTTTCTAATACATCTTCATCGATAAAATAATCAAAGTGATATCGATAGTCGATGTAAGCCTTGTTAATTTTCTCCAAAGCTTGTTTTTTTTCGTTATTATCGGCTAGTGTACCGAGGCGATCGTCGAAAGCTCTGAGATAGTTTATATGGTTTTTTAAGGAATGGGACTTCTTATCCTCAACAACGAGGATATTTTCGGATGTTCGAAATGCAAGCTCCAAAGCTTGATGTAGCATGAATGCTGCGTGTGCATAATTTTTATGCTCAAAATAGAAATTGTAGCCATCAATAAAAGATCGAATCTTGCTCTTTTCCTTTTCGATATATGTCCGTGTTTTTTCGATGACTTCGTCACTTTTATTATTGGGTAAGACAAGGGGAATCTCTTGCACAGGATTCTGATAAATGCGGTTTTCAGGTTGGCAAATAAGATAGGCCCGGCCTAAACCTTGATCCACTTTTTGTTGTATTTCGTGCGTGAAGTTCACATTGATATACACATTGGGATAGGAGCCAACAGTTTTGTTTATCAGACTGTTGGCGTCGGAAAATCGAATTCCGGCATTTGAGGTAAGATTGACCTGTAGCATCTGATACTTTTTACCATCGTGGTCAAAAGTCCATTGGTAGATTTCATCGACAGCAACAGCACGAAGGATTGCCTCGATAATAGGGTTAATATCGGTATTCATAATATGGGTTGAATAAATGGCTGTATTTAGTTTTACAAATTTCCTAAGCGATCGCCTTGGTAAATTTTATTTCATCTTTATTGGTAAGGAGATAGCAGAGCTCAATCAATTTTTGAAAGTTGAGGAGGAATTCAGGGATATCCAGATCCCCATAGTATACTGTGCCTTTGTTCAATACGAATCCTCTGTGCATGAGATCTGTAAGGTTGTCGCGCCAATCGAAAATTGGATAGGTAAATAGCATTTTAATGAGATAGTACTCTGGATAACTCGCTTCCAGTAGTGATAGAGCTGTGAAATTTCCAATTTTATTTTTGTCCCGGAATATATAATATAAGGAGACCTCTCGGCGTGGAGTTAATGCTATTTCTGCATCTCTATCAACAAACCAAAAGACTTCCTCGTATAAAATATCTAAGAGTGTTATTGACTGGGTAAATAGCCAAAATCTACTTTCAGGAATATATACTTTGAACGCATTATCCCAGCTTTTAAAGTCCCTCTCTGCTGATATATATAGGCTGTTAATGAATGCTTGCCAGTCCTGTAGATCTTCTCCTCCCAAAATGTTTTTGATTTTTTGGAGGGTCTCGGTCTTTTGTGGACTTTTCTTTATTTCACCTGTCAATGTGTTGATTTTTTCAGATGTTGGAGTTTCTTCCGCTAAATTTTCAGAAATTTCGCTCTTTACATTTTTTTCCTGATAAGATTCAGGGGTATTCGGCAGAATTGCATCTTCATAGATCTTTCCGAGAGCAGCAGCTAGGCGCAGTAGGAATTCTTTTATAGCAAGAATTTCATGACCGTTGTCGCCTAAAAAGCCATTATCTCTGTCTCCTAAACTTATCCATAAATCATCAAGAATGTTGTACCATTGTTGTAAAGACTCATAAGAAAAAAAACGGCTAATGCTGTCTGCTGCAGTATCAATATTGCTTGCCGATGAGTCTGTTGCTAATAGCTGATTCCAGTAGTCTGAAACGCCTTTGTTGAACTTCAGCGGTTGTTCTATTGTTTTTAGTTTACATTTCCTAAAAATAACATAGGCCAATTCCACCTGTTCAATTAATTTTCTAGTGAGATATCCGGTAGAGGAACGTGGTGGGTTCATCTTTGCGTTTGAAGCCGCGTTAATTAGCGTATTTAGGTCGGCTAACCAGTCACGTATGGATGTTTCGCTTTCAAAGAACCCAATGAGATATTTCATCGGATCGTCGATGTGTTCTTGGGTTAAATAGCGAAAATGTTTCGCTTTTAGTTTCTTTTGCGTATTTTTCATCAGATTATATGTTTTAAAGTTGATGAAACTGCTGCTTGGGCTCATAATGATCTGTGCACTGATCTATAGCCCTGTTGGTTTCATTTGTTAGTTTTTGGTGAATGATGTGTTTATAATTATCAATAGTTAAGCTAATTTAAACACTAATTTTCAATTAATCAAATTTTATATTGATAATTATTGATTATGAGTTCTTTTTTAACGAGAATTAAAGTTATTGCAGATCGAGAAGGACTGAGCGTGACAGCCTTTGAAACTGCCGTTGGAGCTAGTAGAGGCGTATTTACACGTGCCTTAACCAACAATACAGATGTACAGGCGAAATGGTTAGTTAGTATTGTTGAAAAATATCCTGCATATTCTTCCGAATGGTTGTTAAAAGGCGAAGGTGAGATGCTAAAGCCCGTTCTTGCTCAGGAAGAAGAAAAGGAGGGTTATGTGACAAATGAAATTGAAGGCGTTACTAATGCCGTTGTCAACTCCTTAAGACAGGTTATATCGTCACAAAATATCACAATTAAATCTCAGGAGAAGACAATTATTTCGTTGGAGCGATTATTGTCAATTCAAGAGCAAGAAATAAAATCGTTAAGAAATAAATAAACAGCCAACATTTAAAAAAGCTATAAGTGAATGTAAAGGAACGTGTGCTGCTGATCGCTGAAACCAAAGGCATCAGTAAGACCGAATTTTTTAAAGATGTGCAACTTTCCTATGCAAACTTTAAGGGAGGGCAGAAAAATACTGCACTCAGTTCAGATGCTATGGTGGCTATATTGTCCAAACATCCTGACATTAGCCCAGCCTGGTTGCTCATGGGTGAAGGGACTATGATGCGAAAGGATGAGAAGGGGGCACTCAGTGCTCTACCTGCCGAAACAGCTCATTTCACTGCCGAAGGTCTTGGTATTTATAAACAGCTGGTTAATGCCTTAGAGCAAACGGTCAAGGCACAGGAAAAAACAATCCTCTCATTGGAAGGTCAGGTAAGTTTATTACAGCGCAAATAGCCACATTGCGTAGTTTAGAAACCAAACAATCTCCTGCCCAAAAAAATACCTGATTCCGGTGATTTCATTGGCCTCCTTTTTGTTTTAATTTCGTTATTGCAACGGTGCGTGTTTGACCGGTAGCCAGGAAAAGTTTCTGTTGCATTTATTGATGTCTCGTTCCCTGCTGTTGATCGCAATGGAGCGACCACTGGTCATGTATTCAAAGAATTAATTTTATGCCAAAAAAAGGATTACTCATACTCTGCTTTTTTGTTAGTTGGTTTGTGCATCACGCAGTAGCACAGCCAGCGGGTCAACGGCCACTTTATACCTCAACATGGGGGCACCTTTTCCGTGAAGCAGGAAATAATAAAGACCTCTAGGGAGTTTTTCCAACAGAGGCACCTGTGTATCTGTTGGGTTCCACCAATACGCAGTACAAAGTGCAGGTGAATAATGGGGATATCGGTTTTATAGACCGTCAGCCTCTGAAAAGTGCCATGGATGGAAAAAGGTCTGCCAGAGAACCACAACAATATTTCTATCGCGGAACCGAAGGCGCTCAATGCCCACATTTCTATGTACAGGTCTCGCAATTGCGCGTGCGTAAGGCACCCAATACCACAAGTACCGCTGTGCGTAGGGCGGGGCTCAATGAAATGGTATGTATCGATTATGTGCCGCTCTACACAGATGGATGGGTCTACATCGGAGACCACTTCCATGAAAATCCGGAGTACATTCAGATGAAATTTTTGGGTGCTGAGTTAAGCTATGACAAGGTCCTTAAAGAATATTTGGCTGTCAAAGGGAAGGACCAGGAGGAAGAACTGATACAGGCAGGCCGTCTACGTGAAATCGGCTGGACGAAGTATTCCAAGTTAAAACAGGCGCTTACCTATTGGAAGGAATCTTACGACAAAGCGGGAAAAGTGGACCCCAAGGTTGATATCGATTTTGAACTGTTAATGGCCGATAAATTTCAACATGAGTTCCAGTCCGAAGTGTACACAAAGAAACTGAAGGCCTTAAACTTCCATTTCGAATGGAAAGGAGTGTCTTTATTTGATGGTAAAATCACAGATGGACAAATGAAGCAACTGGCGCTGCAGGGGGTTACCGAAATCCCCGATATGCCCGAATGTGGCTGGGAGCCGCAGTATTATTATAAAACACCGAATATGATCGTTGCCTTTGAAGAAAATTATAAAGGCAAAGTGGTCGGAACCTTGTATAAGCTATTTTTTAGTGCGGGTGAAGCTATTGTGTTGGGGGACCAGCGGATGGATGCCAATTATGCGGAAAGAGACTTTGTAAACCACTTTGGTGAACTGCTTTCGGCAGACTGGATTTCAACGCCACATACTTTCTATATTCAAAATGGCGATGCAGGATTATTTATTTTCAGATTTGTTGATGGGAAACTCGCCAGCTATGAGTGTATGTATTATTGTTGATATTCGGAAATAGCGTCGGGGTCACGTAAAGACCTCCAAGTGTCTGAAAATGTCCCTCGTTTGTGTCTTTAGTAGGGGTTTTATTAACCATGAGGAACAGGGATGCTCAAAAAAGTAAGGCCCTTTGAAAGGAGATTAAAATTCCGCTTTCAAAGGGCCTTTGTATGTTATTGAAAACTTAAATTACACTATTTGCATTTCAAAGAGTTGGGCAATATGGCCTTTAAGTTTCCCTTTCACGTCTTCCATATCAACTTCTTTGCCAAGCTCCCGTTTTAAAGACGTTACATCCTTATCGTCGATGCCGCAAGGAATGATGTTGCCGAAATAATCAAGATCTGTATTGACATTGAATGCGAAGCCATGCATGGTCACCCAGCGTGAAGCACGCACGCCCATTGCACAGATCTTGCGTGCAGTTGGTTTATCCGGTTCTATCCATACTCCCGTAAACCCGGGATATCTCCCTGCTTCGATACCATAATCCGCACAGGACAATATGATAGCTTCTTCCAGTGTACGCAGATACAGATGGATATCCGTAAAGAAGTTGTCGAGATCCAGTATCGGATAACCGACAATCTGTCCCGGACCATGATAGGTAATGTCGCCACCACGGTTGATCTTGTAGAATTTGGCCTCTTTCTCTTCCAGTCCTTTCTCATCTAGGAGCAGGTATTCCTCGTGCCCGCTTTTCCCTAAGGTGTAAACATGGGGATGTGCTGTAAAGATCAAGTAATTTGGGGTATTTGCTGCTGTTGCATTGACTCTATTGTCATGTTTGATGTCCAATACGCCCTTAAAGATGGATTCTTGTCTGTCCCAGGCTTCCTGATAATCGACAAGGCCCCAATCTTGAAACTGCACCTCTTTGTTCATTTCGTATTTTATTAAGCTGTGAACAGGTATAAGGCCCGTTCACAGCATTGTTTGTCAAAATTAATACAATAAGTTATTGTAAGGGTAGCGTTCATTGTGCATTTTCACAATAATATCGTAAAGTTTTTGTTTGAACTCTTCGATATTCGTTTTATTCGTTGCTGATAGAAAGATTGCTGGATCAGAATTTTTTGCCATCCAGGAATTACGAAAATCATCCAACGTGACCTCGATTTCCTCACCATCGTGTCCTTCTTCGACGGCCGGTTTATAAAGGTCAATTTTGTTGAACACTGTAATCACCGGTTTGTCAAGTGCTTTAAGATCCTTCAATGTTTCGTTTACCGCCTGGATATGATCTTCAAAATTCGGATGCGAGATGTCGACCACATGGATCAGGACATCGGCTTCCCGAACTTCATCCAATGTGGATTTGAAACATTCCACCAAATGGTGCGGTAGTTTGCGGATAAAACCAACGGTATCTGAAAGCAAAAAAGGAAGGTTGTCGATCACAACTTTACGTACCGTCGTATCCAATGTTGCGAAAAGTTTATTCTCGATCAGTACATCAGACTTGGAGATCATATTCATGATCGTTGATTTTCCGACATTGGTGTAACCTACCAAAGCTACACGGATCATCTCGCCACGGTTTTTTCGTTGTGTCTCGTTTTGCTTGTCGATTGCTTTTAGGCGTTCTTTGAACAGGGAAATCTTGTCCAGGATGATCCGTCTATCGGTCTCGATCTGTGACTCACCCGGACCACGCATACCAATACCCCCGCGCTGACGTTCCAAGTGGGTCCACATACGGGTCAGACGCGGTAATAGATATTGCAGCTGTGCCAATTCGACCTGTGTCTTTGCCTGTGCAGTTTTGGCATGTCGGGCAAAGATGTCCAGGATAAGGTTGGAGCGGTCCAATATCTTGCGTTTCAATTCTTTCTCAATATTACGCAGCTGCGAAGGTGAAAGCTCATCGTCGAAAACAACGATGTCAATTTCCTCCGCTTCAACGTATGCTTTTATTTCTTCCAGCTTTCCACTGCCGACAAATGTAGCGCGATCTGGGAAGCCCAGTTTCTGTGTAAACATGCCTTTGGTCTCGCCACCGGCAGTCTGTACCAAAAATTCAAGTTCCTCCAAATATTCCTTTGCTTTTGTCTCCGTCACACTTGGCGTGATCACACTCACCAAGACGGCTGTTTCGGGTTTTATTGCTGTATCGTGTATTTTAATTCTGGCCATTTTGTACTATTAAGTCTTTCAAGTGAAGTAGGGAGGTCATTAAGCTTTGCAATGTATGCTATTGCCTACCTCTTGTTATACGTTCACTTTTTAAATTATTTTCAATGAGCTTGTAAGCCCGGTTTTTGTTTGAAAAGGTAAATTTAAGAATTTATGCGTTTGTACACCACACAAGACTGATGCCGATTATGACATAATTCTCCATTAACCAATAAATTTCCTGTGATTTGCTTACCAGGGCAACTCAAAATATGTAAGCGTTCGGTCGCCATCTTTTGCCTAGTAAAAGAAGGGATATTTTTCTATATCATGTTCATAATGATGCAAAAGTAAATAAATTTGGTTTTATATACAAAAAAGATAAATTGTCTTCAAGAACTAATAAAAACAATTCGTATCCTATTTATGTTGACGAGTGGCCTTTAGATCCCAATGCGCTCTATTTATTCACTTAAACACGTTATCGATTTATTTGCTGGCCCCGCTTTTTATTTCGAAAATGACATGCGATTAAGAAATCTTGTCCCAGGCAATGCCATCTGATTTTCTGGCGAGGAAGCTTCGCAGCAACTGATTCTTTTCGCTTTGTAGCGTTGGGTCTTCTTTGAAGATAGCAATGACCGTGTTGCGGCATTCTGTAAGCAATGCCTGATCTGTCGCCAGATTCGCCATCTTGAGGTCAAGTACACCCGATTGTTGCGTGCCGGAGATGTCGCCCGGGCCACGTAACTGTAGATCGACTTCTGCAATTTCAAATCCGTCATTGGTACGCACCATGGTATCCAGCCTTAATCGTCCTTCTTTGCTCAGCTTATTGCCCGACATCAGAATACAGAAAGACTGTTCAGCACCACGGCCTACACGGCCACGTAATTGATGCAGCTGGGATAGTCCAAATCGTTCGGAATTTTCAATGACCATCACCGATGCATTGGGAACATTAACGCCCACCTCGATAACGGTAGTGGCAACCATAATCTGTGTTTCGTGTTTGACAAAGCGCTGCATCTCAAAGTCCTTGTCCTTTACAGGCATCTTGCCATGAACAATACTGATCTTGTATTGTGGTAATGGAAATTCACGTTGTAAGTTCTCCAAACCTGCTTCAAGGTAGATCAGGTCCAGTTTTTCGCTTTCCTTGATGAGGGGATATACCACATAGACCTGTCTTCCCTTGGCGATCTCCTCACGCATAAAACCAAACATCCGTAAACGGGAGCTTTCAAAAAAGTGAACAGTCTTAATCGGTTTACGCCCAGCAGGTAATTCGTCAATTACAGAGATGTCCAAGTCGCCATACATGGTCATGGCCAATGTGCGTGGAATTGGTGTCGCTGTCATGACCAACATATGCGGTGGAATGACATTCTTGCGCCAGAGTTTGGCCCGTTGTTCCACGCCAAAGCGGTGTTGTTCGTCAATAACAACGAAGCCCAGGTTCTTGAACTGTACCTTATCCTCGATCAGGGCGTGGGTGCCAATTAAAATATCTAAGCTGCCATCTTCCAGTGCCTGGTGGATCAAACGGCGTTCCTTTGTGCTTGTGGATCCTGTAAGTAGCTTGATATTGACGATGTCATCGCCCACGAGCTGCTTTAGTCCATGATAATGCTGTGTCGCCAGGATTTCTGTAGGAGCCATCATACAGGCCTGAAATCCATTGTCGACAGCAAGCAGCATGCTCATGAGGGCAACAACTGTTTTCCCGGAACCTACATCGCCCTGTACCAGGCGGTTCATCTGCGCACCTGTATTGGTATCCATGCGGATTTCCTTCACAACGCGCTTTTGCGCTCCTGTCAAAGGAAATGGAAGGCGCTCGTTAAAGAACGTGTTGAATTTTTCACCGACTTTATTGAACCGCTGGCCTCTGAATTTCTGTGTGTTGAGCTGCTTGTTGTTGAGCAGCTTCAGCTGAATAAAAAATAGCTCTTCAAATTTGATGCGTTTGATGGCCTGGTTCAGCTCCTTTTGATCGCTTGGAAAGTGAATGGATGCAAAAGCCTGTTGCCTGGAAATAAGGCGATGTTTAGTGAGCACATCCTCGGGAAGCGATTCGTCAATACTGCGGAATACGGTTTCCAAAGCAGTCTCTTGTAAGCGTTGGATTCCCTTGGTATCCAGATTGAACTTTTTGAGTTTTTCTGTCGATGAATAAACCGGCTGTAAACTCATATTGCCGATCTGTTTTACCTGCGGGTTATACAGATCCATTTCGGGATGGGTAATGGATAGCTGGCCATTGAATTCGCTCGGCTTGCCATAAATAATATAGGCGGATCCGACTTTCAATGATTTTTGAAGCCAGGGGATGGACTGAAACCAGACCAGTTCCATGGAGCCGGTCTCATCTTTGAATGAGCCAACAAGACGTTTCGTTCTCTTTTCGCCTACGAGCTGTAAAGAAACCAGACGGCCCAGCACCTGTGCAGCCATCATATCGGGATGAAGTTTCCGGATTTTATGAAACTCCGTACGGTCGATATAACGGAAAGGATACTGTGTCAATAGATCACCAATCGTAAATACCTGTAGCTCTTTTTTGAGTACATCTGCTTTTTGTGGACCTACACCTTTGAGGTATTCTATCGGGGTAATTAAACGTAATTCAGCCATTCTTCTTGATGGCTAAATTACGAAAAATTTATGCGTTTATGGAGCTGTTTCTTAGGCTCGAGTAACTATTTTGAAGCGGATTCTTCATATTTAATGTCCGCTTTTCCTTCTTTACAGATCACGCCCAATGGTTTGCGATAAGATATACAATTTATTTTGGGCGCCATCATTGGTTGGTATATTTCCATTAGTCGGTTGTTGTCATTGATCATGTTTTGCAAGGTTGTTTTGTCTACCGATTTATGATAGGGGAGGTAACTTGTTCCACATACTGTCCGTATTTCTATCATTTCCCATTCTGTGGCATCACTACATGCTTTAGGGCTCGCAAAGGCAATGATTTTACTGTATTTTTCATCGGATAGGGATTCGAGTTCCTTTTCTGTTTTGTCCTTGTAGGGATTTTCTAAATGTGATTCTGATTTACAAACAACAAATAGCATGCAACATGCCAGGAGGGTGATAAAACCCAGGATTGAGAGATTTTTCATAATATTCTTCTTGGTTTTTTTAATTGAACGGGTAATTCTTTATCTCTGCTACAGGAACTTTCTATTAAGTTTTTGTTAAGAGAAATTTGATTTTGAAATCTTTTGTGGTTGATTTCTGTTGTATTGTAGGTTTAAAACAACATTATTTAGTTGACTTTGTAATATAGTTACAACAATCTGGAAACTTTGATTAACTTTCAAGATATCATAAAAAAGGGGCAATCCAGCTATGGATTGCCCCTTTTTGAGATTTATCTCGGCTAATCTCTTGATTAGAAATTACCCTTATTTACATCCCACCAAAGTCTGGTACCGCCGTTGTCAGGTCCGCCCAACAAGGAGATTGCAGATTGTACTTCAGCTGCATTTGTATTGTATTCATTTTGTGGGAACGGTAAACGACGGATCTGTATTTTAGTGTCGATCAGTCCACCGCTATTGTTGACCACAACAGGGAATAGACGCGGATATCCTGTACGGCGGAATTCACTCCAGGCCTCTTGTCCTTCAGGGAAGATCGCCAACCATTTTTGCGTAATGATACGTTCCAATTTTTCTTCGTTGGTAGCGCCCTCATTCCATTTGATGGTCAGTGCGCTTGGTGAAGCTGCGTTATTCTTCGCGTTGAAAGGATCCTCGTAAGCCGCTGCCTTACTTGTATTATCATTGAGATAAGTGCTTAACCCAGCTGATACACCCCATTGTGTAAAGGACGTTTCCACTCCTTTTTCATAAAGTGATTGCGCTGTTCCCCCAGCATTGTTCCAACCTCTCAATGCTGCTTCGGCACGGAGGAAGTAAACCTCAGCAGCAGTCATTAATATCGGTGCTGTAGTCGCTACGAAAGTTGGCGTTGTACCTTCAGTATTCAATGCCGATAGCTTTTGGTATTTATCCTTTTCGATGCCGTCTGCTCCTGCACGGATTCCGATATATTTTCCCGCGAAAGCTGTTGTTGTTGCGTCTTTAATGACGGGAGACATATACTTAGAGATACGAGGGTCGTTCAATCCGGTCATATAAGACGAAAGTGTCGCATTGATACGCGTGTCAGCCCAGTTTTTGGAAATAAACCAAAGTGGGTTGCTGTAGGTTCCATCTGCTGGTACAGTGATCTTGAAGTTTTCGCTATTACTTTCCAATACACCGCCATTTGCTGGATCCAATGCTTTTTCAGCTTGTGTTTTTGCTAAAGTTGCATCGATTTTAACCAAACGCATCGCTAAACGAAGACGTAACGAATTGGCGATTTTTAGCCAATTTTTAAATCTGACCTGATTATCGGTATTCGGAAATACCAAATCGATCTGGTCTATTTTAGCAGCCATTGGGCTATCCGCTTTGTATGATTTTAATGCTGTTACAGCCTCATCGAGCTCTTTGAAGAAAGCAGCATATACATCGGATTGTTTGTCGTATGGAACAGTATTGGAGGTGCCTACTTTACTATAGGGGATAGGACCATAGATATCTGTCACTCGGCTGGCAGCTTCTACTTTGATCACCAAAGCCGAACCCCATAATGCAGGGTAAGTCTCTGCAAGTCCATTGCTTTTTAGCTTTTCAATAGATTTAATAACATTCAAATAGAGTACTTTAAATGGTTCTCCATTCCATCCATTTACCATGGCGTAATTCAGGTTGTTCTGCCCGCTATTAAACGGAGTAGGAGACATGAAGAAACCTGAAAATACATCCGCATTTAGATTCTGTTGTACCTGATAGGAATTGGGATCGCCCGCGCCCGAGAAATTGTAAATAGACATCTGTGCATTTCGCAAGAAAATGACAAGATCTTGGCCATCACCTTTTAAATCCTCATCCGTAACGCCAATGTTATTTTTGTTATAGTCCTCAAAATTCTTGGTACAACTACTTAAGGTGCCGCCAAGCATTAAAAAAGCGAGTGAGAACTTGGATATGTTTTTTATGTTAAATTTCATCTTTTAATCGTTTGTATTTTAAGACTATATAAAATATCCTCGTCATTTTTACCGATATATGTTTTTTTAAACGAGGGATATTTCATTGTTGGTCGTTTAGAAAGTCGCATTTAGTGTAAGACCATAATTACGTGTTGCCGGCATCATAAAGATATCCACCCCACTTAAGGAATTACCTGTAGACATCGTTACTTCAGGATCGAATGGAGCCTTTTTCGAAATATAGAATAGGTTTCTTCCTACAGCATTTACGCGAAGTTTTTTGAAGAAACTGTCTTTAATATTGAAGTCATAACCGAAAGTCAATTCACGCAACCGCACAACCGTTCCGTCGTAAATATATTGGCTGCTAACCGGACCCATACCAGCCGTGGAAGTGTACCATTTTTCGGCGTCCACTGTTGTTACGGCTTTACCGCTTGGTGTAACCCCATTGATGCTAACACCGCCATTGGCACGGGCGTCGCCACTCGCTTTCGAGACACCGTAACCGTCAAGCAACGCTTGCGTCACGGACATCACTTCGTAGTCAAATTTACCATCGATCAGGAAGCTTAAGTTGAAATTTTTATAATTGAAACTGTTGTTCCAGCCCATTTGCCAAATTGGGTTCGAATTTCCGAGTTTGGTATAGGTGTTGTTTTTCTGCGGAATACCGTCCTCGGAAATAAGAATCCTTCCTTGGTCGTCACGTATAAAATCTTGACCATAGATGTCTCCGAAAGAACCACCAACTTGCAATTTAGATGCAAAATTATTACGTCCCTCACCTGTTAGGGTAAATTCAGAAATACCGTCTGCAAGTTTTACAATTTTGTTTTTATTATACGTAAAGTTGAGGCTGGTTGTCCATTTAAAATTGTCATTTCTGATCGCATCCAATGATACCAATGCTTCTACCCCTTGATTTTGAATGTCGCCGGCATTAACTGCATACATGTTGTTGAGGGATGCATTTCCAGCTGCAATTTTGAAAAACTGATTGGTGGTGTTTGTTTTGTAATAAGTAACATCCACATTCAAACGGTTATTCCACATGCGCCATTCCGTACCGATCTCCAAGGAAGCCGTTTTTTCTGGTTTTAATTCCTTCAAAAAGGCAATATCATTCACGGTTAGTACCGCATATGGGTCTACCCGGTTGGTAAGCAAGGTAGTGTAAGGAGGAAGATCATTTCCGACTTTTGCGTATGAACCCCGAATTTTGGCCATATTCACAAATTCAGGTAGATTAAGCTTGTCGTTCAAGACGATGCCCAAACCGACCGACGGATAAGCGTATGGGTTTTGCGGTGTATAGGCTAATGTGCTCGACCAATCCCAACGCGAAGTCAGATCCAAATAAATCCAGTTATCATAGGCTAAGTTAGCCGATGCAAATACCGATTGCAATTGTCTTCGGTTTGCAGACAATGTCGAAGTGACCGGAGTTGTCGTATTTTGGATAAAGAACTGATTGGGAACTTTGAGTCCATCTTTGCCGCTGGTAAAATCTGTACCTTCTGTTTTCCAGTCGGTGATACTCGTTCCAACCAATCCTGTAATTTGTAATTTATCGCCAATATTAAAGTTCATGTTGGCCGTTAAATCACCGTATTGTTGGGTGATCGTGGTATTGGTATAGCTATAAGCTCCATTTTCACGCGCTAAAATGTGCTGTGTGCCGGCATAAGCTTTCCGGTCCCATACTTCGCTGGTACGGTCTACACTACCGCGGGCCTGCACGCTGATCCAAGGTGCAATTTTGTATTTCGCACTACCATTCAAGAGCAAACGATTACGTGTTGAACGTGTAGAATTACGGTTCATAATCCACCAAGGATTTTGTTGGGTGGTTTCGTCGTCCGAAAGCGTAAACCAGTTTTGATCGTAAAGATTACGGCCTGTGTTGAACGTTTCGAAATTTTTATAATCCGCAATATTTAAGCTGCGAGGTAATAGGTAGGTTCCCACTAATGGATTATAATAGAAACCTGAAGTAGGTGCATTATCTAATTTTTGCGTAATGTAATTGGCACTTCCTTCAACGGTCAGCTTATTATCAAAGAATGAAGCACTTTCCTTGAGATTGAAGTTGTGACGCATCAGGTCATTTTCTGGAAGAATACCTTTTGCAAGGGTATTGGCATAAGAAAAATACGTTTGGTTTTTCTCGTTACCACCTGACAAAGTCAATGAATTGGTGAAGTTGCTACCCGTACGGAAAAATTCACCTAAGTTATCATAGTCGGCACCATTGGTTTTGTCGCCCCAGCTAAATACACTGGTGTTACTGTTTTTGCCACCTGAACCTTGACCATATTGGCTTTGGAATTTCGGTGTCGATACAGCCTGTTCGATCTGTGCACTTGAGGAGAAGTTGATCGTTGTGCGGCCTTGTTTACCTGATTTCGTTGTTACCAAGATAACGCCGTTGGCCGCTTGGCTACCATATAATGCCGCCGCGGATGCTCCTTTTAATACGGAGATATTTTCGATGTCTTCTGGGTTGATCAATGAAATAGGGTCGCCACCATCACGTTGTCCGCCGAAAACGTTGTCTGGCTGGCTTGCTAATGTCTGATTGTTGATCGGAACACCATCGACAACATAAAGTACTTGATTGTTCCCAGAAGCCGATTTGTTACCACGCAAAATAACTTTTGCTGAACCACCTGGTCCAGAAGAGCTGGAAGCAATGTTAACACCTGCAACTTTACCGTTTAAATTATTCGCCAAGTTGGTGCTTTTAACTTTGTTTAATTCGTCACCACTGACCTGTTGTGTAGAGTATGTTAATGATTTTTGTGCACGGCTAATACCCAAAGCAGTAACGACCACGCTTTCCAGTTGCTGTGTCTGTTCGTCCAGACTTACCGTCACTGTCGTTTCGCCAGGACCAAGAGTTACCGTTTTGTTTTCATAGCCGACCGTACTGATGTTTAATATGCGGTTTTTGTCATCGACATTGATCTGGAATGCACCTTTAACGTCCGTAGAACTTGCGTTGGAAGTGCCCAATACTTTGATCGTGGCACCTGGAATAGGAGCTTTGGTTTTAGCGTCTACAACCGTTCCCTTTACTTGGCTGGTTTGCGCGTGCAATAAAGATGCTGAAAAAAGTATTGTTGGAACAATACCTAACACCCTTAATGTAGAGTATAATTTGTTATTCATATAGTATATGTGTTATATTCAGTTTTTTATATACATATTTTCATAACGGTGAAATTTCTAATGAAATGGGCTAATTCCATTTAGCATTTTGGTTAGAAGAGAAGATATTGAATAATCGGGGTGCAAAATAAGTGATTATTTGTAATAGTGTGTTTGCTATTCAATACCTGTTATAAGAAAAAAGAGCGGTATGATTTCCCTTAATAAAGATCTAATTTACTATAGTTGAGCAAAAATCAAAAATTTTATGAAACAAAAATGATACACTTTAACTGTTTTTAGTGTTTAATATTTTGATAATTAGTGTATTTTGTGTTTTGTCATTTTTTTTGTCGCATTTTAGCTGGTTGGTGGATATGAATAAAATAACTGTTTTCTGCTAGAAACTGGCCATTCCATGTGGATGAAGTTTCCTATTGCATTGGGTATCATTGTGCTTAACCGCGTGATGGCCTTGCAAAAACCTGTTTGATGTTTGCAGCATTAAATAGCATGATCGCAACCAGTATAATTCCGTAAGCGACATATTTGATTGGAGAAACGGGTTCTCCGAAATAGGTTGCAGCCAAAGTAAAAGCGATCAGTGGATTAATATAGAGCAGAACGCCAGTCGTTGTTGATGAAATGCCAATGAGTGCATACATGCTCAGGAATAGGGGGATAATCGTGAATAGCGATGCGATAAGAACTATGGTGCCCCAAAATATGGGGTCTGTAGGAATTGCATGATGATTATAGATTAGTTTGGGGATCACAAATAATGCACATATACTGAGCTGGACCACCAATTGATTGAGTTTATCGAAACCCGTAGATACCCGTTGTACGATCAGATAAAAAGCGTAACAGGTGGCAATAGTGATAGCCCATAGGACATCATGAAGCGAGCCATTTGCAAGGAGGCAAACGCTGCCAAAGGCAATAAAAGCGCTGTTTTTTGCCAGTTCGTTAGCTTTTCCTGGAGCATGAGATAGGCACCCGCCGCCGTGATCAGGGGGCAGGTCAGGTAAGCCAATGCCGCAGACTGAATGCTAATATGGTTGACCGCATAGATATAAGTAAACCAGTTGCCAAAGATTAACGCCGAAGCGAGGAAGGTAAGACAAATTTGACGGATCTTGCCCACTCGAGGTAGAAGCTGAAACTTAAGAATATCAGCTTTAAAGGTTTTTCTTCGAAACAGCAGCAGGTATATCCAAAGGATCAGGAGCGCAGTTATTATTCTAAAATAGAGAATATCCTCGGCCGGATAGACGCGTATCCAGCGTACAGGGATAGACATAAAACCCCAGATAAAAGGGGCCAAAAAAGCCGCGAAAAGATATTTTCCGCGGCTTGCTGTTTCGTTGTTATTTTCCACGGATTAATCTTTCCAGGCAATGACCGAAATTTCGACATTTACATTCTTAGGAAGGGTTTTTACCGCAACACACTCACGTGCTGGTTGCGCTTCCTTAAAATATAAGGCATAGACTTCATTGACTAAGGTAAAATTGCCCATATCACTTAAGAAAATCGAAGCTTTGACAACATCTTCAAAAGTATATCCCGCATTGGTCAAGATAGCTTCTACATTTTTCAGTACCTGATGCGCTTCGTCTTTCACACCCGATGAAATTAATTCCATTGTTTCGGGAACCAGAGGAATTTGTCCAGAGACATATAATGTATTACCGGCTTTGATTGCCTGGTTATATGGTCCTATTGCAGCAGGAGCTTTGTCGGTATTTAAAATTTCTTTTTTTGACATGGATAACAGTGTTTAGGATGTAAAAAATATTTTGTAGATAAGGCCCAATAAAAAGACAATAATGGCCGTTGCATTAATAATATGCATAGCTTTTATGCTGCCATTTGTGGGGCGATCGGCGTTACGCTTTCTAAAGAAGTACATGGAACTAAGTTACAACAGTAAATTAGAAAGTGAAAATGAAAAGATCAAAAACTTTGAACGGATTTCTTGTAGGCTACGAAACAAAATCTTATGCAAGTGACAGGTTTTTTTTGAATTTTGGTAACTTGGTAATGAAATAGAATTTATATGAATAATAAGATAGCATTAATTGGTGGCAAAATATACACTGGTGAGTCGATTTTGGAGCAAAGAGCATTGCTGATCAGCGAAGGTAAAATTGTAGCGATTGTCCATGATGATGAGGTGCCTGCAGATTATACCAGTTATCCAGTCGGCGGGTCTAATATTTGTGCTGGGCTGATTGACCTTCAATTGTATGGTGACGGATCGGACTTGTATTCTGCCGAACGTAGTGTAGCCTCTTTGGAACGCATCGCTGAGGGTTTGGTCCGTAAAGGCACAACTTCTTTTATGATGACCTTAGCGACCAATACCATTCCCTTATTTAAGGACGCCATTCGGGTGGCAGAAGGCTTTCGGCACGATGCATTTCTAGGATTGCATCTGGAAGGCCCCTTTTTGAATCCTAAAAAACGGGGTGCGCATCCCGCGGAATTAATTATCGAGCCTACAAAGGAAAAGATTGACGATCTTTTGTCCGGAAATCAGGTTGTCAAGATGATGACCATTGCTCCTGAATGTATCGCTGATGATATCTTACAGCATTTGCAGAGCTATAATCTATTGCTCAGTGCAGGACATAGTGATGCGACTTTTGAGGAAGGTACCCACGGTTATGATCTGGGGATTCCAACAAGTACCCACCTGTTTAATGCCATGTCGCCGTTACATCATCGCGAAGTCGGGTTAGTCGGCGCAATTTTTAATCATCCGACAGCACAAGCAAGTATTATTGTCGACGGACATCATGTCAGCTTTGAAGCCGTAAAAATTGCGAAACGTCAGATGGGGGAGCGGCTGTTTATGATTACAGATGCGGTAGCCGCCTGCGATAAAGACATCTATCATCACGTCTTGAACGATGGCTATTATTCCCTGCCTGATGGCACCATTTCAGGAGCGGCAATCTCCTTGCTTGAGGGGGTAAAAAATGCTGTGCAAAAAGTTGGTATATCGCTTGATGAAGCGATCCGAATGGCAACACGGTATCCTGCAAATCTTTTAAAAAGGACGGATATTGGAAACCTCAATCAGGGGAGCATAGCGAATGTCATTGTCTTTAACGACGACTTTAAGCTGGAGCAGGTGATCTTCAATGGAGAGTTCAAGCATTGATCTATGTCGGAGAAGATTAACCGATTGGCCGTGATTGACTAATATTATATGTATCTTCGTTCGTTATTTTGAAAAAACACTATTCTATAGCTTGATGAAACATTCCCTATTATTTTTAGCGACAGCACTTTTTGTTTTATCTTCTTGTTCATCCAAGAAAAATAAGAAACAGGAGCCTGTCAATACCACAACTACAAATGTCGAAATTGTAAAAAAAGATCCACCTTCGGTACCCAAGCGCGAACGGGTGAAAAATACAATTGAAACAAAAGAACAGCCGGTTGCAGAAAAGAAGAAGGAAATTGTTGTCGATCTTCCGGTGTTACCGCGCGAGTTTCGCGCCGCTTGGGTGGCTTCTGTTGCCAATATCAATTGGCCGAGCAAAAATAACCTGAGTACCGCCGAGCAGCAACAGGAAGCAATTGGTATTTTGGATTTTTTGAAAAACAATAATTTTAATGCTGTTGTTTTTCAGGTGCGTCCATCAGCCGATGCATTTTATAAAAGTGATCTTGAACCCTGGTCTTATTTTTTGACAGGTACAGAAGGACAGGCACCTTCCCCTTATTATGACCCGCTTGATTTTTGGGTTGAGCAGGCGCATAAACGAGGAATTGAGCTGCATGTTTGGTTGAACCCCTACCGTGCCCATCATACTGCTGGCGGTGCTGTTACTTCAGCTTCCATGGCACGTAAAATGCCTGAGTCGGTTGTCAAATTGAAGCAGGGCTATTATTGGTTTGATCCTTCTAAACAATCTACACAGGACCACGCTGCACGTGTGGTTATGGATATTGTCAAGCGTTATGATATCGATGGTGTGCATTTCGATGATTATTTCTATCCTTACGCGGAATATAATGGTGGACAGGATTTCCCGGATTCGGATAGTTACAATGAATACAAACGTAATGGCGGGGATCTATCACGCGGAGACTTCCGCAGAAATAGTGTGAATACCTTTATCGAACGGATTTATAAGGATATTAAGAAAGAGAAGAATTTTGTAAAATTCGGTATCAGTCCCTTTGGTATCTGGAAACCGGGTTATCCGTCAGGAATCCAGGGATCTAGCCAGTATGATATGCTTTACGCAGATGCTAAATTATGGTTGAACAAAGGCTGGATAGACTATTTTGCTCCCCAGTTGTATTGGCCTATACAGCCAGCCAGACAAAGCTATACGGCTTTGTTAAAATGGTGGGAAAGTGAGAATACCATGGGACGCCACCTTTGGCCGGGCATCAATACGGTTGGCAGACGTGGTCCGGAATATGTTCAGGAAATTGTTAATCAAGTGGAGGCAGCACGTACGCTATTGCCTGATAACCGAGAAGGGGTGATCCACTGGAGTCTGGCAGGGCTTACCAAAAACCCGGCCATGACACAAGCTTTGGTGAATGGGCCTTATCAGGTGAAAGCATTGGTACCAACAAGTCCTTGGTTAAATGCAAATCCTTTGTTGAAACCTACTTTGCTGGTAACTCCACAGGGGGGTACTACTTTTGTGAAATGGCAGCACCAGCAAATTGATCAGGTTGCAAAATGGGTATTGTATCTCAACTACGGTGGCGTATGGCAATATGAAATATTGGAGCCTGGGGTTACAGGTAAGGACATCCCAACGACATTGAACAACAAAAAACTACAGTATGTTGCGGTAAAGGCTGTTGACCGTTTGAGCAACGAAGGTCCTTATGCCGCAGAGAAGATAAAATAACGAGCTGTTGTTTCATCAACGCGTAAAAAAGGGATATCTGAATTTTGGATATCCCTTTTTTGTATCATTATCTATCGGTAATGGTCAGGACGAACCTTCTGTTGGCGCGTGTACGTAAGCCCATGTGATTCATTCAGGTTTTGTTTTGAATTGTAATCTATCCAAAGTAAATTTATGGGTATGGAAGAAATCTATAAAACGGTAAGCGAATCTGTGATTCGGATGTCACAGCTGATGTTGCCCTCCAATGCTAATTTTGGCGGTAAAATTCACGGCGGTTATATTTTATCTTTGATGGATCAGATCGCTTTTGCGGTGGCATCTAAATTTTCTGCACATTATTGTGTGACGGCCTCCGTTGGCAAAGTTGATTTTTTGAAGCCTATTGAGGTGGGCGAATTGGTGACATTGATCGCTTCTGTGAATTATGTAGGTAACTCTTCTATGGAAGTCGGTATTCGGGTCGAAGCCATGAATATTCAGACGGGCGAAACCAAGCATTGTAATTCCTCTTATTTTACGATGGTGGCAAAAGATGAAACAGGCAAGCCCGCCCGGGTGCCAAGGTTAATATTGGAGACCGAAAAAGATGTATTTCGTTTCTACCGCTGTGTGGTGAAGATGGAAGTCGACAAAGAAAGAGACCGTGCTATTCATGATCTGGAGACAGATTCTGCGGAGCAGCAGGCCTATATCAAGCAGCATTTTGATGTGAAGATCAGTCTGAGCTCCTAGGTCTTCTTTCCTTTCTTACCATTCAAATGTCCCTAGATATTTACTGTCTGTGCATTCATCGCTTCCGTCTGTTTTGTAGAAAAATACATAGACATGATAGTTGCCGACGGTTTGCTGTCGGGATAGGATAGCTGTCTGTGTTTTATGCGTAAGAGGATTCATGCTTTCATTTGTGAAAGCGCACTCATCGGGATTGTATAGCAGCAAACGGCAATTACTCGAGCTGATGTTATGTTGTGATGCAGTATCTGCATCATATTCCCAGGTGAGTGTAAATGTTCCTGTCTCTTCATCTACCTGAAATGTATGGGTGGAAATGGGATTGGGGGTTCCTTTACTCACGCGAAAGTTTTCAAAATTGATGACATAGCCAGTTGCCGTTTTTTCTACGGCATTATTGAGGTTGTAAGACATCGCATTGCCATATGCTTTCTTCTCGGGGTTATAATTTTTAAATCCGACCCGTATTAAATCTAGCATTGGGGAGATAAATTTTTGGATGAGGGAGAAACGTGACCTTGATTGAATTTGATCTGCAGAAGGTTTTTTTCTACTTTTCTTAGGTAAGCCCCTTGCATAGGTTGTATTTCCATTGGTAACAAATACTACTGATCCTGCTTTGCCCGAAAGCGTGCCATTGGCACCGTTTTTAATGACTGCCATAATCTAAGTTAATTGCGATTGATTTTTCTTTAAGTTACAAAATAAATAGGTATTGATCAATAGTAGATTCAACCTTTTTTCGGATTTACAACGAATCTTGAACGGAATTTAGTCGGACTTTATTCGCTTGCAACCGAAGAAGCACCGAAGTAGCACCGAACAAGTACCGAAGAAGCACCGAGTAATCTCCGAATGCAGTAGCTAATAATTAGTCTAAAATGGCGGTGTAAATCGAATATTCCTTTGCATAAGCACGCTGTTATGTGTTGGATGCTGCATGCTATTGGTGGTTTTGTGGTGCTAATGTTTGTTTTCTGCTATCAAATTCGGTGAAAAGGTCTTGCTAAATGCTTTTATAAGATGTTTTGGTTTTTATTTTGCTGTGCTATGCGTTTTTGTATCTGTTTTTATAGGAATTAATGGTTTTTTTGCTGTCAGATTGTGCGTTAATGTGTTTATTGTTATTTCTTTTTCAAATAATTATGCATAAGCTTGCAAAAATAGGAAGCTTTTCATACTATTGTGTAGTAATTGATATAAACTTAGGGTTGGAACCGCCCGTTATGGAAAATTATTAACAACTAACTAAAAACCATGAATAAAAAAATTCTCTTATTCTGTTCAGGGGTGATGCTGTCAACCAGTTTATGGGCACAGACCAAAACTGTAACGGGTAAAGTGACGAATGCTTCTGATGGTGGTACAATGCCTAATGTAACCGTAAGCATCAAAGGTAAATCTGTCAGTACACAAACTAAGCCTGATGGAAGTTTCACCATCAATGCGGAGCCAGGCGATATTTTGATTTTCAGAGCCGTGGGTTCTCAGGAAAGACAACAACTGGTTGGGACAAATGCAACGATCAATGTTACGCTTTCTGGCAGTGAGGAGGCGCTTGAAGAGGTGGTTGTGACGGCCATGGGAATTAAGAAGGAAAAAAAAGCGCTTGGCTATGCTGTTCAGGACATAAAATCGGATGAGTTGATGAAGAATAAGACGGCAAACGTGGTCAATTCATTGGCAGGGAAGATTGCAGGGGTTAATGTAACACAGGCTTCGGGTTCTGCCGGTGCCGGAGCGCAGATTATTCTTCGCGGCGGAACTTCTCTTGAGCGCGACAACCAGCCCTTGTTTGTTGTAGACGGTGTGATCTACGATAACTCTACGGTTATTGGAGGAAATAGTGCCTTCGATGGCGCTCAAGCAACAGCAACCTCTAACAGTAACCGGGTGATGGATATTAATCCCGAAGATATCGACAATGTGTCGGTGTTGAAAGGTCCGGCTGCGGCAGCCTTATACGGGTCAAGAGCTGCTGCGGGAGCTATTATCATTACGACGAAAAAGGGACAAGAAGGGCGTACGGAGATTGGTTTTTCAAGTAGATTTTCAAATAATTGGGTGAATCGCTTGCCAGAGCAGCAAGGAAAATACAAACGTGGCTATTATAACAGTGCGGGTGTACTGGATGATTATACCACGCAATCCTGGGGCGAAAAATTTGGAAGTAATGATGTTGTTTATAACAACGTGAAAGATTTCTTCCAGCATTCGACGGTATTTGACAATACCGTTAATTTATCCGGCGGAAATAAAAATGGATCATTCTATTTGTCTGGTTCCCGCTTTGATCAAAAGGGTATCGTACCTAATACAAGCTTTGATAAAACCACGTTCCGCTTTAATGGGGATCAAAAATTTGGTAAACTGACGGTGGGCGCTAATGTGGGGTATTCGCTGGCAAATACAGATAAAACCCTAACTTCTGCGGGGCTATGGGGATCAGGTGGTACAGGAGCGATGGAGTCCCTGTACAGCTGGTCAAGAAGTGATAATATGAAGAAATACCTCAACGATGACGGGTCGAAGTATCGGATGTTTGAAGGCCGCCAGCCGCTAGAATCTGATGTGGAAAATCCATACTGGACAATCAATAAAAATATTTTGGGCGATAACACTGAGCGTATTACAGGTAGTATCAATGCAAGTATGCCCATCTTCGATTGGTGGAGCCTGACCTATCGTGTCGGGATGGATAGTTATCTGACTAAAAACTCAACTATTATCGGTGAAGGTGGTGCAATTAAGAAACCTTGGCAAAAAGGTATGATGTCGGAAAGTGATTTCAAATACAACTATTGGTCTTCCAACATCATGTCCAATTTCAATAAAAAGGTAGGTGATTTTGATTTAGGCGCTTTAGTGGGATTTTTCTCGGAACAAACCAAGACGACAACAAACCGCCGTATGGGCTATCATTTTGAGGTAGACAATTTTTACAGCTTCGAAAATATAGCAGCAGCGAATAAACAGTTCGCAGTAAACAATACAAAAAAACGTCTTTTTGGTTTGTACGGTGAGTTAAGAGCTTCATATAAAAATATGTTGTTTTTGAATGTTACGGGAAGAAATGACTGGACCTCGACGTTACCAGTAGACAATAGGTCTTATTTTTATCCTTCTGTTGGTGGTAGCTTTGTGTTTACCGAACTCATGAAAGACAGTCGCCCAGACTGGTTGGATTTTGGAAAGCTGAGAGCTTCCTGGGCGCGCGTGGGTAAGGACGCCAATCCGTATGTAACCAATACCTACCTTTGGAAGCCTGTTGAATATTTAGGTGGAATTGTAGGCGCGGGAAATAACTGGCAGAAAGGTAATCCGTTTTTGAAACCTGAAACAACAGGTTCGTTTGAAGTCGGTGCTGAATTGCGCTTTTTTAAGGGGCGATTGGGCGTGGATTATGCCTACTATACCAATAATTCCTATAACCAGATCCTGTCTCCACGTTTAGGACAATCGACAGGATATATTTTCATCTCAGTCAACGGTGGCGATATCTACAATAAAGGGATGGAGTTGTCCTTAACTGGTAAGCCGATTGTGAAAAACGACTTTGTTTGGGAATCTACGTTAAACATGTCCAGAAACAAAGGGACAGTAGATAACTTGCTCGCAGGGGTCAATATTTTGTATGTCACAGACGTGCAGGTAGGGAATGCGAAAGCTGCATCCTTTAACGGAGGAAACTTTATGGGGATCTCAGGTTCGCAATGGACCCGTACACCTGATGGAAAAGTTGTTTTGGACGCTAATACGGGTATGCCAACAAGTGACAACCAGACGACATATAATATCGGAAACCGTGAGCCTAAGCTGACAGGTGGATTCAATAACAGCTTGACTTATAAAAATTTTAATCTGTCCTTCCTGTTTGATTTCCGTATAGGTGGCGATATCTATAACGGTACAGATTATGCGATGACGATTAATGGAATGAGCAAGCGAACCGAAGATCGTGATCAGCTGATTTTGGACGGAGCCATCCGTAACGGCGGAACAAACGACGCTCCGGTGTACGAAAACAAAACATTCACTTTCTTGGCCGACCAGATGTACACGATTAAAGGTGTGTCAACAAGCGGACGGAAGATTATCCAAGATTATTGGAGTGATTTCTACGCCCGTGAAAGTGCGAACTTTATGGTGAAAACAAACTGGTTGCGCTTGCGGAATATCTCGATGTCCTACAACTTTTCGGACGGTGTCCTGAAGAATGCCGGTGTTTCCAAAGTGGTAAAAGGTCTTACAGCTACTTTGACTGGTACTAATCTTTGGTTGTTGACCAACTACAAAGGGCTTGATCCGGAGGCCTCCGCTGCCGGATCTGGTGTAACGGGATCTAGTTCGGTAGGTATTGATTACAACGGTGTGCCAAGTACAGCCGGTGTTATGTTTGGTTTAAATTTTAGATTTTAAGATAGAAAAGTCATGAATAAATATAAGAGAATAGTCTCATTTCTGTTGGTTCTAACTTTATTTTCGTCCTGTAGTAAGAATTGGTTGGATATCAATATAGACCCGAATACGCCATCCAGCACCGTGGCTTCGGTCCAGAGCCGTTTGGCTTGGATACAGCATTATTATATGTATGCACAAGGGACAGCGGGGACACGGGCGGGGTTTGTGACACAGCAACTGACATTTGTCAACGGTACTGCATCAAACAGTATGATTGCTGGCTGGAACCCTGCGGCAGGTATGTCGACCACACCTTATCAGTTTTTCTTTGTCGGTGCAGGGGCAAATTTTAAGGATATGGAAGATAAGGCTACGGCCGATAAGGCTTACCATTATCTTGGTGCATTGCATGCTATCCGTGCCATGGGTTTTATGCTAATGACGGATTGGTATGGTGAGATGCCTTACACGGAGGCCTTGGGTACCATCATAACGCCAAAATTTGATGGTGGAAAAGTGATTTTCGAAGGTTGTCTTACTGATATTGATAAGGCAATTGAATACTTTAATATGACGCAGCCTGGCACTGCTGCTCCCTTGTCGGCCGGCGACAGCTGGAATGGTGGCGATGTAAGTAAGTGGCTGAAGATGTGTTATGGCTTAAAAGCGCGATGGTTGAATAACCTATCGAAAAAGAGCGCTTTGTACAAACCGGATGATGTATTGGCGGCGTTAAATAAGGCTGCCACTTCGGTGGGAGAAAGTACAGTAATAACTCATATGGATGATGCGACTGATAATATCGGGGATATCCTATTTGCAGATCCTGTAAAAACCTCTATCGTTTTTAATAATGCGGGTATGAATACCAATACTTTGGTTACGAAATGGTATGAGAATTTATTAACCAATTTTGACAATAAAGGCATAGAGGATCCGCGGGCAGACAAATTATTGCCTTGGGCAGAATACGGTTATCCCAAAAAGATGATCCGTTCCAAAGGAGTAGATATGCAGTCTACTATCCGCATGAACTCCGGGCCTATAGCGTCCTCTTATAATGATAAAGATGTGGCTATTCAGAGTAATGGCCGTACGGTAAACCCACACTCCTGGTATATTAACAGTGCCAATACAGCACGTTGGGGAGATACCGTTTATGTATCCATTAAAAGTAGTTCCAAGGGATATGACAGCGATGTGTCAGATACCTATAGATGGAAAGATGGTACCGTGGCTGCTTCAGGTACATTTTATTCGCGTCCCGATGCGCCTACCCATCTGGTTGCATACCCCGAAATGTGCTTTATTAAAGCTGAGGTCTTATTTAATAAGGGAGATAAAGCAGGTGCCTTCAATGCCTATAAAGAGGGAATTAAAGCACATATTGACTTAATGAATATAAAGCTGGGTTCTTATGCAGACGCCAGTCCGAGCAAATCGCCAATGACCCAGGCCAAGATCGATAATTTTCTAAACAAAGGCATTGGTACGGCGGGAGATATTACATTGGCTAAAATTATGACGCAAAAATTTATCGCACTTTCGTTTTCACAGCAAAACTGGAATGATATGCGTCGCTATGATTTTAGCAGTTCAGTCTATCCCGGTTGGTCAGTTCCCTATGAGTACACGGTGACCGCAGCAGCACAAACTAAAATACCGCAAGGAAAGCAGTTCAGAAGAGTACGTCAGGTTTCGCATGAGATCAACTACAATTCCGATAATTTAAAAGCATCTCATCCGAATGCGTTAAATGACGATATCTGGTCATTCCCGGTTTGGTGGGATACCAAAGAATAATTTTAAATTTGAAAGCCGCAACTGCGGCTTTCTTTATCTAGTTTGTTTTTGTTATGAAATATTGTATTAATTTCCTTCTTCTTTTTATACCATTTGTGCTTTTTGCACAATCACCCAAAATTATTCAAAAACCGATTACCTGGGATAAGGACCGTATTCAACTTTCATTGGAGTACCTCAAAAATCGGCACGGTCTATCGCAGTCGACTCCGGTTATCCATCCCAAAATGGTGGTAGTGCATTGGACCGCGAATAACAGCGTGAAAGCGACCTTTAATACATTCAATCCTACGCGGCTTCCGGGGCGTCCGGAACTGACCAAGGCCAGTGCCTTGAATGTATCTTCGCAATTTGTCATCGATCGTGACGGTACGATTTATCAGTTTTTACCAGATTCTATTTTTGCACGGCATACCATAGGTCTCAATTATTGTGCAATAGGGATAGAAAATATAGGTAGTCGCCAGAACCCACTGACTGATGCACAATTGAAAGCGAACGAAGAGCTTATCCGTTACCTCAGTAAAAAATATCCCATCGAATTTGTTTTAGGTCACCATGAGTACCAACGTTTTAAGAAAACAAGCTGGTGGAAAGAAACTGATCCCAATTACATCACGGGTAAAGATGATCCGGGAGATAAATTTATGCATGAGCTAAGAAAGCATCTTGTCGATCTGAAATTGAACCCCCTGCCTTAAATCATGCCAAATCGAAGAATTTCGTTCTGCAGGTAAATTGCGTTTTCCTACAGGAATAAGTAATAAGTGTGCAATTGGTGATCGTTTTGCAATATATTTTGCTGGTTTGCTGTATTTTGCTGCATTGTTAATAAAATGTTAATTGTATTTGATTTGTTACGTGAGCGTGTGCTCTGCACACTTACTTATTTTTCTTTTTAATCGTCCGATTTATTGTAATCGACTGTATTTCAATTTATTGTGATGTATTTTTGCTTTCAGTCTCAACTAATATATTGCGGTTTAATTCCTGTTACAGAAGTAATTTGTAAGTGAATACTCACTTTCTTTTGCGTTTTTATGTTGCTTTAAGTTTTAAAAACGAAAAGTTCTACTTACTTTTATTCTGATTTTCAATTATTCGTGCATAAAACTGCAATTTGTGCATGATCTAAGAGTCTATTTATGATGAAAAATGCCTTATTAAAGCTATCCTTTTTAATTTCTGTTGTTGCTTGGGTTTCCTGTGGGAATTCGTTGAAGTCTACGAAAGCGAGCAAAACCGCAGTAAACAGCATGACCGGCCGGGTAACGAGCCAAGTTGTTATTCCGGGTGCAGATCAACTTACGCTGTATTTACCACAACTAAAAGGTAAGAAAGTGGGAATAATGGGAAATCAAACTTCCATTGTAGGGGCTGATAAAAAACATCTTGTCGATGTCTTGATCGATAATAAGGTTGATTTGAAGTTTGCCTTTGCGCCTGAACATGGTTTCCGCGGGAACGTTGAACGTGGTGAGAAGTTTGGGAATGATGTTGATCAAAAGACTGGTTTGCCGCTGTTTACATTGTATGGAGGTAATAAGAAACAAGATTCTATCGTCAATTCCATTGATGTGATGATCTTCGACCTGCAGGACGTTGGGGCACGCTTTTATACATACATCACTTCTTTGCACCGTGTAATGGAATTATGTGCAAAGCATAATAAAAAATTAATTGTACTGGATCGTCCAAATCCAAATGGCGACCAGGTGGATGGACCTGTAAGGCATGATGATAAGTTTAAATCAGATGTTTCCTGGCATAAAATAGCCATGATCCATGGTTTAACAATCGGCGAGCTGGCGCAGATGATCAATGGAGAGCGGTGGCTTGAGAATGGCCGCCAGGCCGATGTAACGATTGTACAGGTCAAAAATTGGAATCATAACAGTAGGTATGAGCTGCCGGTCATCCCATCGCCAAGTCTGCCAAATTATCTTTCTGTTCGGTTGTACCTTTCATTATGTCTTTTTGAAGGTACGGATATTTCGGTAGGTCGGGGTACGGATTGGCCGTTCCAGGTATTAGGTTATACAAATCCGGTCTATGGCTCCTTTACTTTTACACCGGGCGAACGTCACGGTATGTCCAAACATGTGGAGGGCAAAGGAACAGTCAATTATGGTGTTGATTTGCGCGGTCTGGATGCTGATCATCAAAAATTTACCTTAAAATATCTGTTGGACTTTTATCAAAAGACACCTGATAAATCCACTTTCTTCGCGCGGCCTGAATTTTTTGATAAGCTTGCGGGGACAAATCAATTACGTAAGCAAATCCTTGCCGGACAATCTGAAGCTCAGATTCGTGCTTCTTGGTCCGATGACCTGAAAGCCTATAAGCAAATGCGTAAAAAGTACCTGCTTTATACTGATTTCGAATAGCAATAACTAACAATATTAACTAGAATCATTTATTTTAAAACTCTATAATCAATGCGAAAATTTGTACTATTTTCTGTTGCTCTTGGATTGAGTTTTCCTTCTGAATCCTATTCTTTTGCAAAAAAAGAAGGTGCTTTGAATCGCGACAATTTAACAAGCGCCTTTCTGAGTTCTTCTGCAAAAAATGCGTTTCAAAATACGGTGCAAGGTACTGTAAAGGATGGAAAAGGTCCAGTCTCTGGGGTAAGCGTGTCTGTGATTGGCGGTACTGCGTCAACTAAGACTGATGCTCAGGGGCATTTTAAAATTACAGCTGCCGTGGGGAGCAAGTTGCGTTTTTCGTCTGTAGGATACGTGACGAAGGAGGTTGCCATTACTTCAGCTACGCTTGATGTAACATTAGCGGACGATAATCAAGCGTTGGACGAAGTGGTCGTTGTCGGTTACGGTACCCAGAAAAAAGGTAACCTAACTGGTGCGGTTTCATCGATCAATGTGAAGGAGAATCTACAGAGTCGTCCGATCGCCGATGTCGGCCGGGCAATTCAAGGGACGACGCCAGGATTTAGTGTTACTGTACCGAGTGGTGAGGTTGGATCTGATCCTACCATGCGTATTCGTGGTGCAATATCTTCCATTCAAGGGAATAGTAGTCCATTGATCTTGGTGGATAATGTGGAAATCCCGAGTATCCAATATGTAAATCCGGATGATGTTGAGTCGATCACCGTATTAAAAGATGCTGCCTCTTCGTCCATCTATGGTGCGAAAGCTGCTTTTGGTGTCGTATTGATTAAGACGAAAACAGGTGGAAGTGCGGAAAAGGTTACCGTAAATTATTCTAATAACTTCTCATTCCAAAATCCATATAAAAAGTTGGAAATGGGACGTGTTAATGCCTTGAAATATACCATTGACGCATTAGAAAGAGTTGGCGGAACCGAAACTGGTGCTTTCTATAAAGTAAATAGAGAAAGTTATGAACGCGCAGTGGAGTGGGATAAAAAATATGGATCTTCAATCGGGAAAGATGATCCAACGGTATATGGCAGAGACTGGTATGTAGATCCGGGATCGCCGACGAAAAAGTACGGTGTTAGAACGTATGATCCATATGATTATATGGTGCGCGAGTGGGCTCCCACACAAACACATAACTTGTCTTTAAATGGTACCATTAAGAAGACACAATATACAGCTTCATTTGGTTCGTTAAACCAAAGCGGTATGTTAAAGGCCGGCGATTCGGATAAGTTTAAACGGTATAATGCTGCATTAAGACTAAATACCGAACTGAATAAATATGTGACTATTAGGGGTGGAGCGATGTTTGCACAACGGAACAAGATCTATCCTTATGCGACAAACTCAACAACGGCCGATCCATGGTTGTACATGTATCGCTGGAGTTCCCTTTATCCAATGGGCTATGACGAAAATAACAACCCAATAAGGAGTCCATGGAGTGAAAATGAGGCGGCAAACCAAGCTTCCATGCTTCGCAATTATATTAATTTAAGCGCTGGTGCTACAGTTAATATAATGAAGAATTGGAAAGTAGATGTAGACTATACATTTACCAATGAGGATTATAGCTGGCGTAAAAACGGGACGAGATATACAGCAGCCAATTCTTGGGTAGCAGCTAAACAACGGTTTGATGCACAAGGAAATCCAGTTTATGTCAATAAAGAAGGAGCTGTTGTCAATAAGGGAGATGCTGATGCAACTTTAGCTTATGATCTTTCCAATGATATGTATACAGCGAATGGTTCTGCGCAAGATCATATCTATATGCGTTCACAAAATGAACATAAGCATACTGTCAATGCATTTACAACGTATGAGCTCGACTTGAATGATGATCATAACTTTAAATTTATCCTTGGTTTAAATAGAGTAACAAACGATGGTTCTTACCATTGGACACAGCGTGCTGATTTATTGGATATCACAAATCCTCAGTTTGATTTGGCTGTGGGCCAAATTACGGGTAGCGGTGGTGAGTATTGGGAATCACAATTAGGGTATTTTGGCCGTGTGAACTATGCGTATAAGAATAAGTATCTATTTGAAGGTAATATCCGTTATGATGGTTCCTCCAAGTTTCCAACAGATTTGAAATGGCGATGGTTTCCATCCTTTTCAGCAGGCTGGGTAGTTTCAGAAGAAAAATTCATGGACTGGTCAAGGGCTACATTAAATCAGTTGAAGTTTAGAGGTTCATGGGGTGTTATCGGAAATCAAACGGTACCTTCTGATCTTTATGTTTCAAACATGGATGCGGGTCAGATTAATTACATCGTCAATGGCGCATTGTTGAATTCTGTGGGTACGCCAAAACTGAATTGGCCAAACGTTACGTGGGAAGATCTGGAAACCCTGGATTTCGGTGCGGATGCCAGATTCTTCAAGAATAAATTAGGTTTGACGTTTGACTGGTATCAGAAGAAGACCAAAAATATGTTTGCTCCTTTGGAAGGAACAACACTGACCTTGGGTTCTGCGGCGCCTTGGGGTAACTTCGGTACCTTGACGACCAAAGGCTTCGAATTGGCCATCGATTTTAATCACCGATTTGAGAATGGATTGGGTATTAATTTTAGGGCTAATTTGGATGACTCTAAATCTGTTTTTAGTGGCTATACGTCATTACGCACTACCGGTGTGAATTATAATGGTCGGGTATATGGTGATATTTGGGGGTATGAGACAGACCGTCTGTACCAATACAATGATTTTGTATTGGATGGAAATAACAATCCGCAGTTGGTAAAACCAAATGCAGATATGACCAAATATTATGGAAGTACAGATAACGTCTATCTCTTGAAAGAGGGGCCGAATGGTGAAAAGCCTGTCTATCAGCCACGATTCCAAAATTCAACTAATTTCTATTTTGGTCCTGGGGATGTTAAATTCAAAGATTTGAATGGTGACGGCGAGATCGATAATGGTGACGGTACGATCGATAATCCTGGCGATATGAAGATCATTGGTAATTCGACGCCTCGTTATCAGTATGGCTTTAGATTTGGTGCTGATTGGAAAGGCTTCGATGTTTCAGCATTTTTCCAAGGTGTGGGACAACGTAAAGTTTGGGGAGCAGGATTCTTGGCGATTCCAGGATTTAACACTTCAGATGGAGCGATGCCTGCAAGCTTTGTAAACGATTACTGGACGAAAGATAATCAAGGAGCATTCTATCCGGCTGCATTCAACAACGGCGGTAGTGTGAATGTCAATAATATGCAAGTTCAGTCCCGCTATCTGTTGGATATGTCGTATTTGAGAATTAAGAACCTAACTGTGGGGTATACAATTCCTCAGCATATCGTGCAACGAGCTAAGATAAATAACTTACGTGTTTATGTTTCGTTGGAGAATTTCTTCACTTGGGATAAGCTTCGTGGCTTACCGATTGATCCGGAAGAGGTGCAAGGCTTCTCGATTTTTAATGAAACGAATTACAACGGTGGACGTACAGGTGTTGGAACACCAACATTTAAGAGTGCCTCATTTGGTGTTCAGTTAAACTTTTAAACGAATTTGACAGATGAAATTAAATAGAATAAAAATTGGATCTATCATGCTTTCCGCCATGTTATTGGGGGTGGGCTGTAGTAAGGATGTGCTGGATAGGCCTGATCAAACTAAAGTAATCGATGAAAACTTTTGGAGAAATGAAGCTGATGTTCGTTTGTATGCAAATGATTTTTATTTAAATTATTTTGTTGGCTATAATACTTTTTATGGTACGGCCTATGCTCCCTTAGTGGGATATAACTATGCAGATGACTTTACTTCTGAAGGAACGCAAGGTGGCTTTGAGTCAGTTGTTCCGACGAGTAGAGGTGCGAGTACGGTGACACCTGATATGTTGACGACCTACTCAGGGCCGACCTGGAATTTTTACTGGGTTAGAAAGGCTAATGTGATGTTGACCAGGATTGAAACAAAGGCCAAGTCAAAATTGTCAGAGGCTGAGTATAAGCACTGGACTGCAGTAGCTCGTTTTTTTAGAGGCTACGAATATAGTAGGTTAGTTTCTGTGTTTGGTGATGTGCCTTATTTTGATGTTGAAGTTGATCCGATGGATCAGGCTACAATGTATAAGGAACGTACCAAGCGCGGGGAGGTTATGGATAAAGTCTATACAGATTTTGAGTATGTGCTTGATAATATGCGTGCTGATGACGGAAAAGGTTATGTAAATAAATATGCAGCAGCGGCACTTATTTCTAACCTCATGTTGTTTGAAGGTTCCTGGGAAAAATACCATGGCTTGGATCAAGATCGTGCGAAAAAGTATCTCGCGCTTGCGGTTAAAGCGTCCGAAGTTGTCATGAATAGTGGAAAGTGGTCTTTTGGAAGTGATTTTAAAAGCCTGTTCGCATCTGAAGATCTTTCAAGCAATCCAGAGGTAATTTTCTTCAGAACTTATAATGATGCCTTGAAAGTAACGCACGCCGTAGGTTCTTACAGTAATGGTACTGAAGGGCAGAAGGGCGTTAACTTGGATTTGTTGAAATCTTTTATCTGTAACGATGGAAAGGTTTGGCAAAACTCAGCGCTCACAAATGCTTCGGACTTTTCGATGAAATCTTTGGCGAGAACGAGAGACCCACGGTTTGAAGCTTCGTTGATGGATACCGTTAATACAGCTTCATCAACATTTGCTTACGGTCATAAATTTGCTGCTAGAGAAGCCTTGACGTATATTGGAAAAACTTATCCAGCAAAATGGAGTAGTAATACAAATACAAATGATGCTCCGATTGTGCGTCTTGGTGAGGTTGTGTTGAATTGGATTGAGGCAAGGCAGATTCTTGCGGAGTTTTTTGGTGGAGCAGCTGTTACCCAAGGTGATTTGGATAAATCAATCAATGCGGTACGGAATAGGCCGCTAGACGCAGATGCCATAGCTAAAGGGGTAAAGAAAACGGCACCTTTGACATTAAATTCCCTGCCGAACGATCCAAGCCGCGATGCGGATGTGTCGCCGTTGATGTGGGAAATCAGACGTGAACGAAGAATGGAATTTGTATATGAGTATGCGCGATTGAATGATATCCGTCGCTGGAAAAAATTGGATTATATGAACTTTTCACGCAATGTCGATTATTCATTGGGTCCCTGGGTAAATATCAAAAAGGATCTTCCAAATCGTTTGACAAAAGCTTACGAAGGTGTTTTGAAAGTCCGTGACGCAGCAGGAAATACAATCACGTACAATGGTAAAAACGCCGATGCTATGGTGGGATATTACGTTGTTCCGAAATTTGCAAACAGGGTAAGTTTTACCGATCGGTCGTACTTGGCTCCTGTTGGACTGAATCAGATTCAACAATATGCAAATTTGGGCTATATCTTAACACAGACGCCAGGCTGGCAATAGATAGCATTGTATTAAAAGGCCTTTCTGAATTTCAGAAAGGCTTTTTAATACATAATGAATTTTGATTTACATGAAGATGCATAAAAATGCAATATCATTTCTGTTTTATGCATAAAAACGCTATTTTTAAGAAAACATTACGCATGAAGTTTCCAATTATCACCTTTTTTATTGCATTATCCTGCGTTTTTAACGTTGCGATAGCACAGCAGTCCTTTAAGTTTGCCCACGTAACAGATACACATGTTGGCGGTGCAACAGGAGAGGAAGATCTGCGACGTACTGTAAAGGACCTGAATACATTGAAAGATATTGATTTCGTTATACTTTCTGGAGATATCACTGAGTTTGGTGCTGATCATGAATTAAAGCTTGCGAAGCGGATCTTAGATAGTCTGCAGTTGCCCTGGTATGTTATCCCGGGAAATCACGATGGCAATTGGTCTGAAAATGGAGCCAACACGTTTCGCACCGTTTTTGGTGGCGAAACCTTTTTCTTTAAGCATAAAGGCAACGCATTCATTGGAACCAATTCAGGGCCCAATATGCGCATGAGTCCTGGTCAAATTCCTCGGGAAAACCTGGTTTGGATGGATTCCATTTTTGCAGCGAATCCGGATAAACAGCTACCATTGATCTATATTAATCATTATCCACAGGATTCATCGTTAAATAACTGGTTTGACGCACTGAAAAGAGTTAAAACGCGGAATGTCCAGTTGGCGCTTTGTGGGCATGGTCATGCCAATAAATTATACGATTGGGAAGGAATTCCGGGGGTGATGGGACGGTCTAATCTGCGTGCGAATAAAGCGGTTGGGGGTTATAATATTGTGACCATCGCCGATGGCAAAGCCAGTTATCAAGAGCGTAATCCCGGTGTAGGAATGCAGGAGAAACCTTGGGTTGTTGTTCCAATGTTCGAGCATCATTATGAAAATGAAACGATAAGCTACCTGAGACCAAGTTATGCTGTGAACGCAAAATATGCGGACCAGGTTAAAGTTAATTGGACGTTTGAAGACGCCAGCGATATCGGGGCGGGACTAGCCGTTTACAAAAATAGCGTGATTACATCAAATACCGCGGGCGATATCTTTGCGCTTGACTTAAAAACTGGCAAAAAGCTATGGGCATACCGTACCGGCGGTAAAGTTTATTCTACGCCTGCTGTGTGGAAAGGGATTGTCGTGGCGGGATCATCGGATCATGCAATTTATGCGGTAGATGCCGGTAATGGCAAGTTGTTGTGGAAGGTGGAGACTGAGAAGGCGGTTTTGGGTTCACCCTTGCTACATGATGGCGTGGCTTTTATCGGTGGCTCGGATGGTAAGTTTAGAGCGCTGGACATCAAGACGGGAGCTGTAAAGTGGAGTTTTGACCAGGTCAAAGGATTTGTATCGACGCTGCCAACGTATTATTTGGGGAATGTAATTTTTGGTTCCTGGAGCAATGGATTCTATGCTTTGGATGCCAAAACGGGTAAGCTTTCGTGGGAGTGGAATAATGGACAGGCCAATCGGATGTTTTCTGCTGCGGCATGCAATCCGGTGGGGGTAAACAATCGTGTTTTTGTAGTTGCACCGGATCGTTTTATGACAGCACTGGATGCGAAGAACGGTGCGGTCATCTGGCGGGAAAAGAAAGATACCATTCGGGTGCGCGAGTCTATGGGGTTGGCTGCAGATCATAAATTGGTTTATGTGAAGACGATGGATGGGGATCTTTTAGGTATTTCGGTTGCTGGTGATCGTATGGATGTTGCCTGGAAGTCCAAACTTAAATTGCCCTACGAATTGACACCTTCTGCAATTACATCCAATGGCAAGTTGGTCTTTGTGCCGAGTCATTCGGGTTTGCTATCTGGAGTTGACGCAAAAACAGGCGCGGTAGTATGGCAATATAAAATATCCAATGGAATGGTTAATCCCGTTGCACTAAATGGGAGAAATACCGTGATAGCGAGTACGATGGATGGCAAAATAGTTTCATTACAGTTTTAAGCAATCGATTGAAATGATCTTTTTGAAAATAAATGCCTTGATATGATAAAAAAATGTCTAAACTTCTTAAATTTACGTCAAGCTTTTTTGCTTGTTTTTGCATGTTTTGTTTGTAACTTTGCGAAAGCACAGCAAAATGCTTGGATTAGAATAAACCAATTGGGCTATACTCCAGCGGGCAAGAAGGTCGCGGTATGGGGTGGGAAATCAATCAGGCAGCTTCGTTCTTTTGAAATTAAAAACGCACAAACGGGTAAAACAGTCTATGTACATCCTGTTGGAAAAGATTATGGGGCTTATGGTCCTTTTGTTCAGAGCTTTCGTTTTGATTTCTCTTCCATGCAGGATACAGGACGCTTTTTTGTTCAGGCCGGAGATGTGAAGTCTCCAACATTCCGAATCGCTCGGGACGTTTATAAAGGAGCGGCAGATTTTGTACTGCGTTATATGCGGCAACAACGGACATTGTTCAACCCTTTTCTGAACGATAGCTGCCATACACACGATGGCTTTGCGCTGTATGCAGGAAAGGTTGGTATTCCCGATAGCTCCCGTATCGATGCGGGGGGCGGTTGGCATGATGCTTCTGATTATTTGCAATATGCGACAACGTCAGCAAATGCGACATTTCATCTGTTAGCGGCTTACCGCGATTTTCCAAAGGTGTTTGGTGATCTAAAGCAAGCAAATGGTCTTGATGGAAAAAATGGCCGGGCCGATGTGCTCGATGAAGCAAAATGGGGCTTGGATTGGCTGTTGAAAATGCATCCCAAGGCCAACCAAATGTACAATCAGATTGGTGATGACCGGGATCATGCCAGCATGCGGATGCCAAAGGAAGATCCTTATTATGGTCGTGGATTTGAGAGACCGGTGTATTTTATCGATGGCGAGCCACAGCAGCGTGGCAAGTTTATGAACAATACAACCGGAACAAGCTCTACTGCTGGTAAATTTAGTAGTGCTTTTCGCCTGGGGGCGATGTTGTTTGACAAAGAGGATCGGAAATATGCAACGCTGCTTTCGAAGAAATCGGAAACAGCCTATGCTTATGCCAATATAAAACCAGGCGTGACACAGACAGTTTCTGTGAAATCGCCCTATATTTATGCCGAAGATAATTGGGTAGACGATATGCAGTTGGCCGCTGCAATGTGTTTTTCGATGACAAAAAAAGAAAAGTTTGCACGAGAAGCCTTACGCTACGCCCGGCAAGAAAAGATTACACCTTGGATGGATAGCGATACTGCTGCACATTATCAGTGGTATCCTTTTATCAATCTTGGGCATTATGAGTTGGCAAAAGGATTAAAAGGACAAGATCGCGAGGAGATTGTTTCCTATTATAAACAGGGGATTGAGCAAGTCAATCGGAGAGCTGAGAAAAACGCTTTTTTTCGGGGAGTTCCCTTTATTTGGTGTAGCAACAACTTAACCGTATCCTTTGCGATCCAATGTCTCTGGTATAAAGAATTGACAGGAGATACACATTTTGATGAGCTAGCCCAAGCTAATTTTGACTGGTTATTCGGGGCGAACCCTTGGGGCACGAGTATGGTATATGGTCTTCCGGCTGGAGGCGATACACCTGTCGATCCGCATTCGGCGTTTACCTTTCTTGGAAAGCATCCGATCGACGGCGGATTGGTTGATGGGCCCATTATGGCATCCACGTATCGCAATCTGATTGGTATCAAGTTGAATAATCCGGATAGCTATGCGGAGTTTCAAAGTGATCTGGCGGTCTATCATGACGACTACGGAGATTATAGTACGAATGAGCCGACAATGGATGGTACCGCTTCGTTGATTTATCTGTTGGCTTCAAAGGAGGGTAAGGCCATGGAGGAGCCTGCCGGAAAAAAGTAACACGGGATGTTTTTGGAGCTATTGTCCGGGGCGACTCGACAAAACGGCAGGTGGCCCTGGTGTTTACCGGTCATGATTTATCTGAGGGTACTGCTGAGGTATTAGCAAGTCTAAAGCATAATGGCATTAAAGGCTCTTTTTTCCTGACAGGCGATTATCTCAGAACTCCAGGTTTTAAGCCGTATGTCCGTCAGATGTTAAGCGATGGCCATTGGATTTCGGGGCATTCCGATAAACATATTCTGGTGAGTGACTGGGGGAGTAGGGAGGTGCTTTTGGTCAAACGTGACTCTTTTGTCGCTGATCTAAAAGCAAACCTGAAAGCACTGGAAGGCGCGGGTGTCAAAAGAGAGCAGCTGTCCTATTATATTCCTTCTTATGAATGGTATAATAGTGAAACAGTCGACTGGGCAAAGGCAGTTGGTCTAAATTCGGTTAATTATACACCAGGAATACGGACTGCGGCTGATTATACCTATCCTGAAATGGGGGGGCGTTATTTATCGTCGACAGCGATTCTCGACAATCTCTGGTCTTACGAAGCTCGATATGGGCTCAATGGATTTTTGATATTGATTCATATGGGAACTGATGATCGGCGGAAAGATAAGCTGTATCATCATTTGGATGATATCATTAGCATATTAAAGGGGAAAGGGTATCAACTTGTGGATGTACCCGATTTATTGAAATAAAGAAATACAATATATACTAATAATGGTAAATACAACGGAGAAAGATTCGAATTATCAGGATTTGGACAAGATGTCTGTGCATGAGTTATTGACAAATATCAATAATGAGGATAAATCTGTGCCACTTGCTGTAGAGCAGGCTATCCCTCAGATTGAAGCATTAGTCAAAGTCACTGTGGAGAAAATGAAGGCTGGTGGTCGAACTTTTTATATCGGCGCTGGTACAAGTGGCCGTTTGGGCGTGCTGGATGCGTCTGAATTACCTCCGACATACGGCGTTCCATTTGAATGGATCATTGGGTTGATTGCTGGTGGTGATACTGCAATTAGAAAAGCAGTTGAATTTGCAGAAGATGATCTGGAGCAAGCATGGAAAGATATGGAAGCGTATGATATTGATGAAAACGATGTTGTTATCGGCATTGCGGCTTCTGGAACCACACCTTATGTTATCGGCGGATTGAAAACGGCAAACGAGAAAGGGCTTGTGACGGGCTGTATTGTCTGTAACGGAGGGTCCCCGATTGCGGAAATAGCGCAGTATCCGGTTGAAGTTATTGTTGGGCCAGAATTTGTTACCGGGTCTACGCGAATGAAATCGGGTACAGCACAGAAACTTGTGTTAAATATGTTCAGTACCGCAGTGATGATCCAATTGGGTAGGGTAAAGGGGAACAAGATGGTCGATATGCAATTGTCAAACCATAAGCTGGTCGGTCGTGGTGTACGTATCATTATGGATCAGACCGGGGCGCTTGAAGAAGAAGCTGCGGCTTTACTTGAGCAATTTGGTAATGTAAGACAGGCAATCGAAGCTTATCAGGATACCCATTGAGCATAACCTATTAAAATCACCTATTTAAAAACAAACTATGTCACCAGTAATATTATTATCTTTTATAATAATCTATTTTGCAGTTCTGCTTGCTGTAGCTCACTTCACCTCGAAGGGAGCTTCCGATAACTCTACCTTTTTTGTCGCAAACCGGAACTCTAAATGGTATATGGTCGCCTTTGGGATGATCGGTACCGCGCTCTCCGGCGTAACTTTTATCTCGGTTCCCGGCGCAGTCGGTGCGTCTGAATTTAGCTATTTTCAATTTGT
This sequence comes from Sphingobacterium sp. UBA7038, assembly GCF_002494055.1. NCBI lineage: Bacteria > Pseudomonadati > Bacteroidota > Sphingobacteriia > Sphingobacteriales > Sphingobacteriaceae > Sphingobacterium > Sphingobacterium sp. UBA7038. The sequence goes on along the minus strand of NZ_DLAV01000014.1, from coordinate 45,200 downwards.
TCTTGGGAACGCCGTTGGTTTTGTCATTATTGCCTATCTATTGCTTCCGCTCTATTATAGAATGAACTTGACTTCCATTTATACGTATTTGGAAGAACGTTTTGGGCACACCACGTACAAGACCGGTGCTGCTATTTTTTTGGTTTCCCGTACGATCGGTTCGGCGTTTCGTCTTTATCTGGTCGCAATCGTATTGCAGCATTTTATTTTTGATGCCTGGAATGTGCCTTTCGCGATTACGGTCGTTATATGTTTGGTGTTAATCTGGATGTATACAAACAAGGGTGGCTTAAAGACGATTATTGTGACAGATACCCTACAGACTACCTTTTTAGTGACCGCAGTAATTCTCTCTATCTATTTTATGGCCAAAGGATTAGATTTTGGTATCGTCGATACTTTCGAGGCTGTAAAAGAAAGTAGTTATTCCAAGATCTTTTTCTGGGATGATTTTGTCGGCAGTAAAGCAAATTTTTGGAAACAATTCTTGGGAGGAATTTTTGTGACCATTGCGATGACTGGGCTTGATCAGGATCTAATGCAAAAGAACTTATCGATGGGGACCATTAAAGAAGCCCAAAAGAACATGATCACTTTTACAAGTGTTTTTGTGGTCATTAATATTTTCTTTTTAGCTGTCGGTGCTTTGCTGTATATCTATGCGGCTAAAAACGGAATTGATGTGACTCAATTAGCAACACGCGATTATTTGTACCCAGAAATTGCATTAAACCACTTGGCTATTGTTCCTGCAATCATCTTTATGATGGGGTTAACGGCTGCTACTTTTGCAACGACAGATAGTGCGCTAACGGCATTGACAACATCTTTCTGTGTGGACTTTCTAAATTTCAATAAAAAAGAAAATCCCAATGATCCAGCGCTGATCAAGCAGCGTAATTATGTGCATTTTGGTTTCTCCATTGTGATGCTGTTGGTTATTCTGGTCTTTAAGCTGATCAATGATGACTCGGTCGTCAATGCAATCTTTACTGCGGCGAGTTATACCTATGGACCTTTATTGGGTTTATTCGTTTTCGGAATATTCACAAAATATGCCGTGCGGGATAACGCTGTACCTTATATCTGTGTACTTTCGCCTACCGTCTTATTTTTGCTTAAAACCTATGTTATTGAAGTGTATACACCTTATGTTATCGGATTGGATTTGATCATTATTAATGGTTTTATCACGTTTGTGATGCTTTTGATCAGTTCTCCAGGTAAAGCAAGTGAAAAAGCATTGTCCCATAATTAATGCACTTCGGCTATAAAAAATTTCTCCATTGGTGAGAAGATGTAAATACAAGTATTGATTTTGATTTGTACGTACAGAAAAATTAAGTTAAGTTTGATATACTTAGTTTTCTGTACGTATGTATCATAGCATAAATGAGACTACGGAATTTATCCGTAGAAAAATTGGAGATTTTACTCCAGAATTCGGTATCATCCTAGGTACTGGTTTAGGTAAGTTGGTTGATGAAATTGAAGTCAAGTATCAGCTGATGTATTCCAATATACCAAATTTCCCCATTTCGACTGTTGAATTTCATTCTGGTAAGCTCATTTTTGGAAAATTGAGTGGCCGCAATGTGGTTGCTATGCAGGGGAGGTTGCATTATTATGAAGGTTACGATATGCAACAAATTACCTTTCCGATCCGTATCATGAAAGTTTTGGGGGTACAAAAATTGTTTGTTTCCAACGCTGCGGGCTCCCTGAATCCTGATGTGAAAAAAGGTGACCTTGGAATTATTGAAGATCATATCAATTTGTTGCCGGATAATCCGCTACGCGGACAGAATTTGGCCGAGTTTGGTCCACGATTTCCGGATATGAGCGAGCCTTATAACCGAAAGATGATTGGACAGGCTCTTGAAATTGCAGCCAAACATGCTATTGCTGCGCGAAAAGTTGTTTATGTTTCTTCCGCAGGTCCAAATTTGGAAACAAAAGCGGAATATCGTTATATGCGCCTGATCGGTGGGGATGTGGTCGGTATGAGTACCGTTCCAGAAGTGATTGTTGCTAATCATATGGCACTGCCGGTATTTGCGATTTCTGTTGTTACGGATGAAGGCTTTCACGAGGAGCTTAAACCCGTATCATTACAGGAAATTGTTAATGTTGCGGAGAAAGCGGAACCTAAAATGACATTAATTTTGAAAGAATTAATAGCTTTGCAATAAATTACCTCTTCATGTATCTCTGTTGAAGGAAAAGGTTGTTGGATTTGTGTGCGGTGAAGGGTAATTGGTTCATTGAGGTGAATTTAGCTTTTTTGGTTTTTATATAATTTTAGATGAAGTTGATCGTACGCATACTTGCCGCATGGTGTGTTTTATTTATTTATTCCGTGGATGTCATTGCGCAGAGCAAAGAGGATTGGAGTAGCGCATTGGATTCGGCCAGAGCCAAAGAGGACGGGAAGAAAGATTCTGTCATCCTTTCTGCGAAGTATATCCGATATGCCACACTGGATATGTTAAAAAAAGGAACTTATACACGGCAGATCGATACATCACATCATAATTATCAATATTATAATCCGCAGAATTTACCTTGGAATCCCAGTGTGAACCTTGGGGCTTATGGCCTTGCCACACGGGATCTATTGTTCCAGCCTAAAAAGACCATTGGCTTTCAGTCTGGTTTTACAGCGTTGGAACGTTATTTATTGAACCCCGATTCGGTCCAATATTTTAGGGCCCGGGCGAGGTACTCCGAATTGTCCACGGTAGGATTCTTTTTTAATGACCAGGTTTTTAGGGCTCGGGTGGCGCAGAATATCAATTCCCAATGGAATATGAATGTCGATTTCCATTCTACTAAAACGGATGGATTTTACCTTGGACAGAATTATTCGGATTTAAAGGCTTCAGTTGCTTCTTGGTATGAATCGAAAAATAACCGGTATAATTTGTTGATCAATGGCGTATTTAATCGTTTGGATGCCATGGAGAATGGCTCTATTACAGAAGATCTTCCATTTGCGCCTGGAAACAGGCAGTCTCCGGACCGGTTTATACCGAAATTCTATGATGCCGGTAACACAAGGGTACCTCGATCTAAGTGGTGGGATAATTCATTCTTCCTGAGACAGTCACTTTATTTGGGACGATTGGATACGATCGATAAAGGCAAGCCGACCATGCAGATCCATCCGACCAATAGTATGGCGCATAATACGCGTATCCGAAGGCAGACATACAGCTTCTTCAAGAACATGGATGACCAAAATGCAGCATTACCATACAATAATAGAGCATTGGCGCTAAACAATGATAAGACGTTGATCACGAATGTTTCCAATGAATTTGAATATAACTTTTTTCTTAGAGGGAAGTCGGTCTTTAAGAACGAGGCAAAGTTGAATTTGGCTTTTCAGCACGACATGAACTGGGTGGAGCAGAATCAGTTGGACTCCATGCGGTATTACAATAATACATCAGCCTATCCACAGCCGCTGAAGAAACTGCCGGATAGCACAACATTTGATCGTTTTTATCAGAACGGAATTGTGAAAGGTGAATTAGGGTATAAGTTTTCAGATCGTCTTGATTTTAGTTTAAAAGCGAATCAAATCGTATTTGGCCACAACTTTGGAGATTTCTTGTATGAAGCTAAAGCGGATATCTCGATGGGGGATAAAATCGGAAAGGTGACGTTGTCAGCTTATTCACAGAACAAATCTCCGGAGATGGTTTTCGAGAATTTAAATTATACCTACGGAAAATGGAATGATTTAGATCTTAAAAAGACGAAAATTCAGAATCTGGGTTTTCAATATGCCAATCCGATGCTTGGTTTCCATGGTAAGGTGGAGTATTTTTTGATGAACAATTATACCTATTTCGAAGAGTTGTCCAATCCACAGAACGATCCTAAGAAGGATAAATGGATTGTTCCGACACAATTGGATAAAGCTAATTTGCTGAAGGTAACCGTTGGACAAAAATTTAAACTAAACCATTTTACCTTCGATAATCTCGTGGTCTATCAAAAGACAGATCAACAGGATGCATTGGCAGTTCCCGAGTTGTATACCTGGCATAGTTTGTATTACAGTAACCTGTTTTACAAAGTTATTGATTATAGTATCGGTCTGGACGCAAACTTCAATACACCTTATGCCAATCCGAATTATTCAATTGGGACGGGACAGTTTTATAATGCTTACAAACAGATTGAGTTTTCGACATATCCAATCATGGATCTATGGATTACAGCGAATATACAACGGGTGAATATGTTTTTGAGTTATAATTTTTTAAATCAGAACTTCTATCCGCATGGTTACTATACGGTCAGACGTTATCCGATGAATAGTGCTAATTTTAGATTTGGTATTTCTTGGAAGTTCTATGATTAAAAATTATTTCGGTGTTTCTTAGCTTGTTGTGATATTAAAGGCATAAAATCTTATAAAATAATTTTGAGAATAGAATTTTTAAGCTATATTTGCACACGCAATTAGGGAACGGCGTTCTTTAAAAAAGTATGGAGGCTTAGCTCAGCTGGTTCAGAGCATCTGCCTTACAAGCAGAGGGTCACAGGTTCGAATCCTGTAGCCTCCACCATACAAAGTCGGAGAATTAGCTCAGCTGGTTCAGAGCATCTGCCTTACAAGCAGAGGGTCACTGGTTCGAATCCAGTATTCTCCACCAATCCAAAACGGAGGCTTAGCTCAGCTGGTTCAGAGCATCTGCCTTACAAGCAGAGGGTCACAGGTTCGAATCCTGTAGCCTCCACAAAAGCATCATCAATTGGTGCTTTTTTTTGGTTAGGGGGTTTAGCTCAGCTGGTTTAGAGCACTACCTCGACAAGGTAGGGGTCACTGGTTCGAACCCAGTAATCCCCACGATAAAAAAAGCGTTCTTCATGAACGCTTTTTTTATGGGCTGAATTCGCTGTAAATTTGAAAGTCCCCGATCCGGTATTCAATCTATCTCGGGAATCTTTCGCATTTATTTTCTAACTATTTCCGTTTCTTCCCTAGTTTAATTCCGTAACCTGTTGTCCATTCAATAAAATCAGCTTTACCGCCATGGGCTTTAATGGAAACACCGGCAAAGAAATCTTTGTAAACTTTATAACGTACTCCTGCTCTTAAATACACGGGCATGCTCTCGCCATTGAATTCGTTGCGATGAAGATAGACTCCTACATTTCCGTTGATATAAAGGCGTGAATTTAACACATGATCAATGTAGAATGCGGGGCCGTAAGAAAATAAGGCGGAGAATTTTCCGGCTTTGTCGCCGGCAACCTTCTCGTCGTTTCCACTGGCTGAATAAAATGCATCAAACCCAGCGCCAAGCCGCCATTTGTAGCCGAAATGCTTGCTGTAGTATGCACCTAGCATAGATTTAAAATATTGGCTATCGTGTTCGCGATCAATCTGTTTGAAGCCAAAGGCATAGTTGAAATGGAGTTCCTCTGTTTTCTCCATTTGTGGAATACTACTTTTTCTATAATCAAAAGGCTTGTTTGTTGGTGTATACGAAACCGATAGGCTCAAGGGGACGAGGTTTATCCCTGTGTTCGGTAATGCCAGGGCGCCATTGCTGAAGTGGTGGAAGGCTGCACCAGCCCCTACCTGAAAGTTTTTATTTAGGCGGTAGTTGACCTGAAGTCCAAGATCAATAAATACATTGTTTTTGCTGCCAATAAGTAGGTTGAACGGATTGTCCTCCTCATTGTAGGGGTTGAATCTCCCGGAAAGACCGAGCGCAATGCGGTAGTTGAAATTCCATCTTGAATTTACTTTTGGCCGAATAGGAATGGCGACAAAGCCATAGGCGGCTAAAGGTCGTCCGAGGTGCTCCTGACCAAAAGTACTGCTGTAGATGCCTATGCCGTATATTGGATAGTTGTATATTTCATTGTAAATACTCTTTAATGAGTCTTGAAACTGGGTCTGAAAACCGACTCTAAAATTTAACCCACTATAGTATGAGTCAGCAAGGGTTTCTTTGGAGCGCTCATTGAATTTGAGTTCGCCCCCGCTTTCATGTTCAAGTTGGAATATAAGTCTCGTCTTAGCTGGGGTACGGCTTTGTAAAGTGTCATTCGGATTTTCTATTCGGGGTGTGACCTGTGCTGTGGCACGAAAGGAGAGCAGTGTCAGGGCCACAAAAGCAAGTATTCTTGATCTCATGAAATAAAACGTTAGCGTTTTTTAAAATTTTTGCAAAAATAAGAATGATATATCATTGTAACAACAGTATTTAAACAGTAGCGAAATCAAGTTATAAAAAATGCCATTTTTCAGCCACACCATGTCGGTTAGTGGTGAGAGAAATTAGGCAGCTTAACTATCAGGCTGTCAAATGGGTAAATAATTATTGTTTATGTCTGTAATTATATTGCATATAAAAAGCAATTTATCTAAGTTTGAGGTGAAAAGAAAAAGGAAATATGATTAAAAACCTATTTAGAATTACTGCTGTTACGTTTGCACTAACAACAGCAGGGTGTGCTTTGTTTGCTCAAAACGCCAAATTTGATTGGAAAGAAGCATCTGAGGGGGGTTACACCTACAAGTACGTCACGAATGACCCTACACATTCACGGTTTTACAAGTTAAAAAATGGCTTAACGGTGATTTTGAGTCCGACCAAAAAAGAACCACGTATTCAAACTTACATTGCAACAAAGGCGGGGAGTAAAACAGATCCGAAAGATCACACCGGTTTGGCTCATTACCTCGAGCATATGTTGTTCAAAGGAACGGATAAATTTGGCTCTAAAGACTGGGCAAAGGAGAAACCTTTGTTAGATCAGATTGATGCGCTCTATGAGAAATACAATGGTACAACAGACGAAACCGAACGGAAAGCAATCTATAAGGAAATCGATAAAGTATCTGGAGAAGCTGCGAAATATGCTATTGCGAATGAGTATGATAAATTGATGGCATCAATGGGAGCGGAAGGTACCAATGCTTTCACTTCATTTGAGCAGACTGTTTATCAGGAGCAAATTCCTAGTAATGTAATGGATAAGTACCTTGCTGTACAGGCAGAACGGTTTAGATATCCGGTATTGCGTCTGTTCCATACTGAGCTGGAAGCTGTGTATGAAGAGAAAAATATCAGCTTGGATAAAGATAATCGTAAGGCTGTGGAGTCGATGTTTTCAGCAGCGTTTCCCAATAATAATTACGGAAAGCAGACGACAATTGGTACGGTAGAGCACCTTAAAAATCCGTCTTTGAAAGCGATTCATGAATATTTTCATACCTATTATGTCCCTAATAATATGGGGGTTATTATGTCGGGGGATTTTGACCCTACCGAGGTGGTGAAAAAGGTGGATAAGACTTTTGCTTTTATGCAGGCGAAAGAAGTTCCGGCCTATACTTTTGATGCGGAGAAACCAATTTTAACTCCTGTTGTCCGCGAGGTTAAAGGTCCGGATGCTGAATTTATGTTAATGGGATTCCGTTTTCCTGGGGCTGCGACAAAGGATGCCCGTATGCTTAATCTGATGAGTCAGATCTTGACAAATGGTTCTGCTGGTTTGATTGATCTGGATTTGGTGAAGAATCAAAAATTATTAGGTGCAGGTGCTTTTCCTTATGTGTTAAAAGACTACTCTTTGCTCCTGTTGCAGGGTAATCCTGGTCAGGGACAGAGCTTGGAAGAGGTGCAACAGCTGCTGTTGCAAGAATTGGCGAAATTGAGAAAAGGTGAATTCTCGGATGATTTGATTACAGCCATTGTCAACAACGCGAAGAAAGATGAAATCAAACAGAATGAAAGTTATGGTGACCGGGCTGAATCATTGATGGATGCCTTTACTTCGGGTCAGGATTGGGCGTCTGTTGTGGGCTATTCGGATGAATTAAATAAAATCACCAAGCAAGATGTAGTGGATTTTGCTAACAAATACTTGAATGACAATAATTATGTAGTTGTTTATAAGCGTAAGGGCGTTGATAATAATGTTGTTAAAGTTGTTAAACCTGAGATTACTCCTGTAACGGTGAATCGTGATGACCAGTCTGAGTTCTTGAAGCGGGTTGAAGCAATGCCAGAGGATAAAATCCAACCGGTATGGGTCGATTATAATAAAGATATTCAGAAAGCTACAGCGAACGGTTTATCTGTACTTGCTGTAAAGAACTCAGATAATGAGCTGTTTTCGCTGTCTTATCGTTTTGATGGTGGAAAATGGAGCAATAAGTTACTTTCATTGGCTGCGGGCTATCTTGAGTTTTTGGGTACAAAAGACAAATCCAGTGAGCAATTCAGCAAGGATTTCTATCAATTGGCTTCTGATTTTTCGGTGTCTGCAGGAAATGAGGAAACCATGGTGTCGATTTCAGGTTTGAATTCCAACTTTACGGCTACATTGAACTTGATTCTGGATTTGTTGCGTAATTGTGTTGCTGATCAGGAGGCTTTCAAAATGTATATTGCCCGTCTTAAAAAAGCGAGAGCAAATGCGAAAGAAAACAAGGGAGCGATCATGGAGGGCCTAAAATCTTATGCTAAATACGGCGCTAAAAATCCATTTAATAATGTGTTTACAGACGCGGAATTGGATGCTTTAAAAGCGGAGGATTTGGTGAAGGCATTGCACGATTTGGCTAATATGAAACATACGATGCTTTATTTTGGCCCGTTAACTGCCGCGGAATTTGTAGCGAAAGCGAAGCCTTTGAAACAAGGGGCTGGAGAGTATATTCCGGCGAAAAAGGCGGTCGTGTTCGCAGAATTGCCAACAAGCAAGAACCAGGTCCTTTTTGCTAATTTCGAAATGAAGCAGGCTGAAGTATTTTGGTATAGAAGCTCAGGAGTATACAGTAGTGCCTTGACACCGACTGTTTCTCTGTTTAATAATTACTTTGGTGGCGGCATGGGAAGTATTGTCTTCCAGACTATCCGTGAATCGAAAGCATTGGCTTATTCAACTTATGCCTATTATGGACAGCCTTATAAAAAAGAAAACCATTACACCGTTGGGGCCTATGTTGGGACGCAGGCTGATAAGTTTAACGATGCGATTAAAGGCATGAATGAGCTGCTGGATGTGTTGCCTGAAAGCGCTAAAGGGTTGGATATTGCGAAAGTAAGTCTGGAAAAATCAATTGCCAGTGAACGTGTATTGAATGCTTCTATCTTAGGTAGTTATCTGGCTGCACAACGTTTGGGAAATGCAACTGATATTCGTAAAGTTGTCTATGAGCAAGCGCCAAAATTAACTTATGGCGATCTAAATACTTTCCACAAGAAAGAAATGAGTCAAAAGCCGTACGTTTACTGTATTGTAGCGAAGGAAGAAAGTCTTAAGCCAGAAGATCTTGCGAAACTGGGCGAGGTTAAAAAGCTGGATCTTAAAGAGATCTTCGGCTATTAGATCCCGGATGGCTTGTCTTCAGAATTAGATTAGCGTATGAAATTAAAAAAGCCTCCGGTGTTTGCCGGAGGCTTTTTTTGTATCAGGTTTTGTGATGCCCTTTGTTTTTTTATGCTTGTTTCACGCTACAGAATCCTTGTTTCACTGTTCGTGAGTAGGATTAGTTTTAGGGTGAATTCGCTATCGTGGCTACTAAAACTAGCGTATTAAAACCGGATAATCTCCTCAATCTGTTCGTTGATAAATTGCAGCGTATCTTCTTTGAATAACTGCCCTTCATCATTCAGTTCGTTCTGAACATTGGGTAGAAAGATCTTGAGGGGAAGCACGTGCATTCTTAAGTAGTGGCATATGCCGGTCAGATGATCGATGCCGCGGAGGTTGCCATAGCGTCCCGAAGATAGTCCGACCAATGCAACTTTCTTGTGATAAAAGCTGATCGGAAAAGTGCAGCAATCGATAAAAAGCTTGAGCGCTCCTGGTATACTTCCGTTGTATTCTGGTGCGATAAAAATAAACAGATCCGCTTTACTGATCTTTTCTTGGATAGGTTCAAATGCTGTACTTCTTTTGCCATAAAGATCTGTTTCTAAAATGTTTGCTGGTAGATCTTCCAACGAAAAGATGTCACTTTCAATTGACTTACGGTCAAGTAATTGCTGGTAGCACTTTGCTATTTTTAACGTCTTACTATTGGGACGGTTTGTTCCGGATATTATTAAAATCATTGTGTTGTTGATACTTATAAAAAGCGCAGTTTCAAAGTGGATACATATCTTGATTTTTTGTATCTTAGCATCCTGAGGATATGTGCTTTCGATCAATCAAAAGTACGAAATATGCTGAATTTGTTTTGTTAATTTGAATTACGGATAAAAAATTTGGCAAATTGATCTTCAAAAAAGTGAAATGTAGTATAAAAAGACATTTTAATTAAGAAAGGTTTTCATTCAAGATGGGAAAAGTAATTGCAATCGCAAATCAAAAGGGTGGGGTCGGAAAAACCACAACGTCAATTAATTTGGCGGCTAGTTTGGCGGTTTTAGAATATAAAACATTGTTGGTCGATGCAGATCCCCAAGCAAACTCTACTTCTGGGATTGGCTTTGACCCTCGTACAATCAGCGCAAGTGTATACGAATGTTTGGTAAATGATTTGGATCCTCGTGAGGCGATTCAATCAACAGAAACACCAAATTTGGATCTTTTACCCGCTCATATTGATTTGGTTGGGGCAGAAATTGAGATGATCAATATGCACGAAAGGGAGTACAAGATGAAAAAGATCTTGGATCAGGTGAAACAGGATTATGATTTTATTATCATCGATTGTTCGCCTTCCTTAGGCTTAATTACAATCAATGCACTATCTGCTTCAGACTCAGTCATCATTCCGGTACAGTGCGAATACTTTGCCCTAGAAGGACTTGGTAAGTTGTTGAACACAATTAAAATCGTTCAAAACCGTTTAAATACAAGTTTGGAGATCGAAGGAATTTTGTTGACCATGTATGATGTTCGTTTAAGATTGTCAAATCAGGTGGTCGAGGAAGTAAAAACACATTTCACAGATTTAGTTTTTGATACGATTATTCAGCGAAATACCCGTTTGAGCGAAGCTCCAAGCTTTGGAATTTCTGTTATCATGCATGATGCGTCCTGCAAAGGGGCAATTAATTATTTGAATTTGGCACGCGAGATTTTACAGAAAAACGGGCATCTTAATGAAATGAATAAAACAGTAACCGCATAATATGGCAGCACATCAGCGTAAAACAGGACTGGGAAGAGGTTTAGGTGCGCTATTAAACGATAGTGTAGAAGTTCCTGCTAAAAGTAATCAGCAAGTGGAAGAGGCTCCTCTAGTTACATCAACTGCTGTAAAAACAACAAAAGAGAATGGCAGTATCAGCCATGTTCGTGTAGAAGAAATATCTGTCAACCCTTTTCAGCCGCGTACGGAATTTGATCCGGTTGCTTTACAGGAGTTATCGGAATCAATTATTTTACAAGGATTAATTCAGCCGATTACCGTACGTAAAATTTCGGACGGTAATTATCAGTTGATCTCCGGGGAGCGACGTCTCCGCGCTTCTCGCTTGGCCGGTATTACCGAAATCCCAGCGTATATCCGTACCGCCAACGACCAGCAGATGCTGGAAATGGCCCTGATTGAGAATATTCAGCGGGAGAACCTAAATGCGATTGAAGTAGCCTTGAGCTTTCAGCGCATGATTGAGGAATGTAATCTAAAACAGGAAGAATTGGGGGAGCGAGTCAGTAAAAACCGTTCTACTGTTACAAATTATCTCCGTTTATTAAAACTCCCACCTGTCATTCAAGCGGCAATACGTGATGGAGCATTGACCATGGGACATGCTCGTGCCTTGATTAATATTCCTGAGGTTGATAAACAGCTTTATATCTTTAAGTTGATTATTGATCAAGGTTTATCCGTTCGTAAGGCGGAGGAGTTGGTTCGTGAGTTACAAAAAGGCGGTAAGAAAAAAGCCGGGAAAGATAAAGCTCCGATGTCTTTTCAATTGCAGAAGATTGAAGATGATCTGGCTTCGAAATTTTCTTCTCGTGTCAAATTGAATCTGAAGAGTACAAAAGGAAAAGGAGCAATTGAGATTCCTTTTGAATCGGAAGATGATTTAAGTCGCATTCTTGAATTGTTAGATTGGTAATATGGCCAAGTTAATAAGCTTGATATTTGCGGTGTTTGCACTGTCGGTGGTACATGGACAGACTGTGGATACAATTCCTAAGAAACAAATAACACCCGTCAAAATAGATAGCATAAAGCAAAAATCGGTACAGGATACCGTAAAGAAGGAATCTCGGAAGGAACGTAAAAAACGGGAGAAGGAGGAGGCTAAGGCGAAAGAGAAGGTTGTATTCAAGGATTCGACACGCTTGGCTATTGAAGCAAAAAATAAACAGGCTTGGAAACGTTCTTTGGTCCTTCCAGGCTGGGGACAATATACCAACGGTGGCGTTTGGTGGATAAAAGTGCCTGCAATCTATGGTGGCTTAATAACAACCGTACTTGTTTTTGATTTTAATAACCGTTATTATAAGGAATTACTGGGGGTGTTACAGGACAAAGCTCTTGGTAAGCCTATTGATCCTTATTACATCGGAATCTCAGACCAATCTATCATCCGAGCAAAAGATAATGCGCGGCGAAATCGAGACCTCATGGTGCTACTTACGTTAGGTGTTTATGGCCTGAATGTCGCAGAGGCTTATATTGACTCGATGCTTAAATATCGCTGGAGCATTGGCGACGATAAACCCAAAAAGACTGCTTTCTTAATTGGACCTACTTTAATGGATGCGAGTCTCGCGTCGGGAACTTATTCATTTAAACCTACTGTAGGACTTAAATTAACCATGAAATTCAATTAACTTCCGTATTCCTAAGGTGGATATTTCGATTGGAAATGATTGTTGATCAGGGTTTATCTAATTTGTCTTTTAGTGAATATTGCATATACACTGCTCGTTCAGATTGATGTTTGTGGTTTTTAAACATGGGTATTTCATTGGAATTTTTTAATTTTAAAAATAAACTATACTTTTTTTTCTAAATATATGAACATCATTCTCTTGGGATATGGCAAAATGGGGCAGATTATCGAAAGATACGCACTGAAAAGAGGCCATCAAATTTTTTTAGTTGTCGATGAACATAATCGTCCTAACCTGACTGCTGATGATATCAAAGGGGCTGATGTCGCAATAGACTTTAGTGTACCTTTCGCGGCACTGGATAATATGAATCTTTGCCTTGAGGCAGGTGTACCTATTGTCGTCGGAACAACCGGTTGGTATGATCAACTGGAGGAAGTTAAGGCGAAGTGTTTGGAGGCTGATGGTTCCATTTTGTATGGATCTAACTTTTCCATCGGAGTGAATGTATTCTTCCATATCAATAGAATGTTGGCGAAGGCCTTACAGCCGTACAAACAATATGATGTCCAGGTAGAGGAGATACATCACATTCACAAACTGGATGCACCTAGTGGTACAGCAATTACGATTGCTGAGGGGATATTGGATAATAGCGATGTGAAAACCAACTGGGTGAATACGGTTATTGGTGATCAGGATGAAATTATTCCAAAACCACAGGAGCTTTTAATTGAAAGTCATCGTATCGAAGAGGTTCCGGGAACACATACGGTACTTTATAGTTCTGAGGTTGACCAAATAGAGTTTAAGCATACCGCACATAGCCGCGATGGATTTGCCTTAGGAGCTGTAGTTGCTGCTGAATGGTTGAATGGCAAAAAAGGTTTCTATCAGGTTACTGAAATTTTTGATTTTAATAAATAGTATTAATAAGTAGATTATGGGCTTAATTATATTTGCGGTTTTAACAGCAATATCGGGATATGGACTGTGGCAATTGTTTGTTAAAGCTGGCAGAAATGGCTGGGAAGCAATCGTACCTTTTTATAGCCAGTATATTCAGGCGAAATTGACAGGAAGACCTACATGGTGGGTAGTTTTATTGCTCGTACCGATTGTCAATGTCTTTGTTTTCTATAATCTTTACCTTGATTTTATCCATTGCTTTGGAAAACGCCGTTTTTGGGAGAATGCTGCTGCAGTTTTAGTACCTTTTATTGTTCTGCCAATGTGGGCAAAGGACAATAACGTACGTTTTTTGAATGGCTTATATGCTAAGAATTTAAAGGCTGCAAGCCAAGAAGGTCTTGAATTGACTGAAGAGAAGCGTGCCGAAATTGCACTCGAATCTTATAAAGAATATAAAATTAAATATCCGTACAAGAAATCGATGGTACGCGAATGGGCAGATGCCATTGTATTTGCAACCGTAGCGGCATCGCTTATTCGTGGCTTCCTGATTGAAGCTTATATGATTCCAACAGGATCTATGGAGCGTACCTTGTTGATCGGGGATTTCTTATTTGTGAGCAAGTTAAATTATGGCCCCCGTGTTCCTAATACGCCGATTGCCTTTCCTTTTGCGCATCATACGATGCCCATCACTGGCGGAAAAGCATATTCTGAATTGATTGAGCTTCCTTATAAACGTTTGCCAGGATTTCAAAAAATTGAACGTAATGATGTCGTTGTTTTCAATTTTCCTGCGGGTGACACTGTCGCGCTTGAAAACCAAAATTCAAGTTATTATGATCTTGTTCGAGTTTATGGTTGGCAGACTATCAATTCTCAGTTTACAATTCAGGCAAGACCTATCGATAAGAGGGAGAACTATATTAAACGCTGTGTTGGATTGCCTGGCGATAAGATTTTCATGAAAGATGCTAAACTCTTTGTGAACGATCAACCAGGATTTGATCCTCCAGAAAGCCAATTGGACTATCTTGTATTAACGGATGGTACCCCATTAAATATGGATAGATTACGGGAGTTGAGAATAGAAGCGGTCGGTGGCGATCAGCAGCCTGGCGTTTATCAGTTGTTCATGACAAAAGATGAACTAGCCATTGTAAAATCTTGGTCGAATGTCAAAGAAATCAGAAGGAATCCTGTTGGAGAAGGAGCTTATCCGTATGATCCACAATACAAATGGAATTTTGACAATTTTGGACCGATTTTAATCCCGAAGAAAGGATGGACAGTGGCATTAAATGCACAGACTCTGCCCATTTATGAAAGAGCTATCCGTGTTTACGAGAATAACAAGTTAGAAAAACGTTCGGATGGGATCTATATCAATGATGTGAAAGCAGACCATTATACGTTTAAAATGGATTACTTTTGGATGATGGGTGATAATCGCCATAATTCCCTGGATTCAAGGGGCTGGGGATTTGTTCCCGAAGATCATGTTGTCGGAAAGGCTTTATTTACTTGGATGAGCTGGGATGACATTGGTACAGGACTTTCGAAAATTCGCTGGAACCGTATCTTTAAAGGAATTCATTAATAATTGCAAGTTCAGCAATAGTTTTGCTATTTTGAGGGTAATAAAAAGGGCTTTCGTTTAAGAAAGCCCTTTTCTATTTATGCATTTTTGTGCAATTCGGTAGATCACAAGAAGCTCATTTATAAAGTTAGCGCTCTTCGCCGAACATGCTATTACTTCAAACAAGCCAGATAACGTTTGATTGTTTCTTCTAATCCTAGGTATAGTGCATCAGAGATGAGGGCATGGCCAATACTTACTTCCAGGAGTTCAGGGATATGTTGGTTGAAATATTGCAAATTGTTGAGATCTAAGTCATGGCCCGCATTTAGACCTAAACCGACTTCACGTGCTTTTAATGCAGCTTTGAAATACGGTTTTATAGCGAGTTCCTTGTCAAAGCCATATTCCGTGGCAAAACCTTCTGTGTAAAGTTCAATGCGATCTGTTCCTGTTTCTGCCGCAGCCTCTACCATTTCTTCAACCGGATCAACAAAAATAGAAACACGTATACCTGCATCTTTGAACAATTTGCACATATCTTGTAGGTAGGCTTTGTTCTTAATGGTATCCCAGCCATGATTCGAGGTCAATTGTCCTTCGGTATCTGGCACTAAGGTTACTTGTGCTGGTTTATTGGCCAATACAAGGTCAATAAATTTCTGTTCCTGGCAATTTCCTTCAATATTGAGTTCGGTCTGGATTGCTGCTTTTAAGTCAAAGACATCCTGATAGCGAATATGTCTTTCATCAGGTCTCGGGTGGACAGTGATACCCTGTGCTCCAAAACGTTCACAGGCTAATGCTGCAGATACTAGATTAGGATTATTGCCACCTCTGGAATTTCTGAGCGTTGCGATTTTATTGATATTTACTGAAAGTCTAGTCATTTTCCTGTATGTTATGTTGTAAAAATACAAATAATATCTATTTTTTTTTAACTTGCATATATGGATGGAATCGACTATAGCCTGTTTAGCGGCTTTCGCCTATTGGACGTTATTGATATCATATTGGTAGCGATTATTATCTACTATATCTATAGTTTGATTAGAGGGACCATTGCTGTTAATATCCTGATTGGTGTAGCACTGTTTTATGGTGTTTATATAGTCGTTAAGCAGATGCACATGCGTTTACTGACCGAGATATTCGGCGGTTTTATATCTGTAGGGTCCATTGCATTGATTGTCGTGTTCCAACAGGAAATCAGGCGGTTCTTACTGCACGTTGGGAAGAACATATCCATGAAACGGAAAAAAGTTTTTTGGTCATTTATCGGGAATAAGAAAGCTATACAAAAGGATTTGACGGAAGACTTAAAACCGGTTATTGAAGCCTGTAGAAGCATGTCGCGTACACGGACAGGTGCTTTATTGGTTTTTTCAAAATATTTTGATGAGGAGTATTATCAGAGTAGTGGTGAGTATATCGATGCCCATATTTCGAAGCGCCTGATTGAAAGTATCTTTCATAAAAATAGTCCTTTGCATGATGGAGCAGTCGTTATTGTTGATTTTAAGATTATGACAGCATCTTGTGTGCTACCATTGTCGGATAGTGAGGATTTGCCGCTGCAATTCGGACTACGCCATCGCGCTGCTATTGGGGTGACGGAAATCTCGGATGCGATTGCTGTTATTGTCTCTGAAGAGACCGGTGAGATCTCTTTTGCGAAAGACGGAAATGTCAATATGAACGTTTCACCAGAAGAACTTGAGCAATTGCTAAAAGACGAGCTATAAAACTAAAAGCCGATTTATAAAAAAGGCTTTAAATGCAATGCCCCCAAAAAGTGAGATACTTTCTGGGGGCATTTTTTAGCTATAAATACCTATTTCTTTGCAGCGTTGATAACTTGTGTGTTCAATTTGATGTATTCACTATTTTTATCTGCTGTGGCAACTTCAAGACCTTTCGTTGCAGTTTCTATTGCACCTTTTTTATCTCCAGCTTTTAATTGAGCTTTTGCTTTCCAATAAAGGACGTGGGCAGCTTTAGGTTGAGCTTTGGCGGCTTCGTCATACCAGTTTAGCGCTTTATTTAGATCTAAGTTATTACTGAAGTAATATTGGGCTGCGGCAAAATAAGGTTTTTTCTCGCCCTTCATAGCTTCGTCGATGGAAGCTAATATTTTAGCCTGTTGATTGACTTTGAGATCAACCTTTACTGACGTTTTTTCCCAAGCCAAACTCAATACAGCACCTGTAGGCGTAACATTGTCGAAAGAAATGCTGAAAGTTTCTACTGGATTTGCTAGCGTATGAGGTTTCACATTGAAGCGCAAAGCATCTTCACTTTGTTTATAGGTATAGGCGCCCCATTGTTTTGTGTTTTTACTGATGATGATCGTCCATTCCGATTTGTTGGGGATTGTGAAAAGAGCATAGGTTCCGGCGGAAAGCTTGTGTCCATTCAGCTCAACATCCCCTTCAAAAGTTAATGTGGTATTTGTATTTGCACCTGTGCGCCATACTTCGTTGTAAGGAACAAGATCACCAAAAATCTTACGACCGTTCACGCTAGGTCTGCTGTAATTAAGGGTTACGTTTTCAATACCTAAACCTTGTGTAACTGTCTGTGAGCTACTTGCTGCAGGTAGCTTTAGCTGAGCAAAAGATTCGTTGACCGTAAACATCATTGTTGCGGCAATGGCAATTGCAAAAAGATTCTTTTTCATCTGTATCATTGTTTGTTTGTTGTATGCTTAATCCTGTGGTTCAATATGCTCTTGATATGCATTTGATCATAACTTCTATTTCTCCTGTTGAAAAACAGAAAATCTGATTATAGCATGGCTGTAATATTTAATGGCTCTTACAGCATCTATCTCCTAAAAATAGGAAGAATTTTAAGAAAAAAGGGCATCTATTTTTTAGATGCCCTTTTTTCCTAAAATATAAGATGGATTTACATTAATTCGTTTTGCCAACTTTATGGCCTACTATAGAGAAAAACATAATGTATAGATAGCCCGGAATCATTGCATATAGGAATGCATGTTGAAAATCAATATGTAAATGATCTTTTAACAATCCGTAGATCAAAGGCCATATAGCACCACCTGCAATACCCATAATCATGATGGCTGACCCTGTTTTCGTGAACTTTCCGAGGCCTTTAATTCCTAGCGGGAAGATCGCTGGCCACATGAGGGAGTTAGCGATTCCTAACAAGGCAACGAATATAAATGAAGTTGTACCAGTCGTAAAAACAGAAATAATGGTGAATGTGATGCCAATGATTGTGCAAATGCGTAAGGCCATTTGTTGTGATACAAATCTTGGAATAGAAATAATACCAATAATATAACCGATCAACATACAAGCGAGTGTAAATGCTGTTGCATAGGTTGTAAAGAAAGGATCAACTTTCAGTTCGCGTGCATAGACGCCAATGATATCTCCCGCCATAACTTCGACGGCCACACAGAAGAAGATTGCCAAAGCTCCCAAGAACAAATGTGGATATTGAAATATCGATGTTTTCTTTGCTGCCACAGTTCCGCTTTCTGCGCTGGTTTCTTCTTCTGCATCCACATCGACCTCAGGCAGGTGTGTGAACTTTAAGAATATTGCGAAGGCAACGAATATAATTGCTAGCGAGATGTATGGAGTATGTACGCGTTGAAGAAGATCATCTAAGATCGCATTCTTTTGGACAAGATCCGTTGTTGCTTCCAATTTTGCTGTTACCTTTTGAGCATCTTTTAAAAAGAGTGTTCCGAAAAGGATAGGTACAATGATACCAGCCGATTTATTGAAAAATCCAGCTATTGAAATACGTTGTGCAGCGCTATCAATGGGACCAATAATACTTAAGTAAGGGTTAACGGCTGTTTGTAATAATGCCATTCCTGAACCTTGGATGAAAATTCCTGTTAAAAATAGGCCGTAGCTTCTATTATCTGCCGCAGGAATAAAGATCAAAGATCCTAAACCTAATATAATAAGACTGACAACTAAACCATTTTGGAAACCAATTTTTTTAATGATGACTGAGCTTGGAAGTGCTAGGAAAAAATAAGCAATATAGGAAGCAAAGGTTACGAAGAAAGCTTGCAAATCTGTTTCGAGGTTACAAGCAATTTTTAAGAATGGAATTAAGGTTCCGTTTGCCCAGGTAATAAAACCGAGGATAAAAAATAAACCACAGCAGATGGCCATAGGGCGGAAAGCTGTTTTACCAACGTTAGGATTAGTGGTCATGTTTTGTTTTATTATATTTAGTTAAGTTATCGTTCGAGGATTGGTAAATCAGCAGGAATAAGGAATGAACAAACGATTGCGCTTCATAATTACTGATTTTTAAAGTATCCATCCTACAAGACTACTTAAATTTCTTGAATATTGGAAATAAATAAAGGCATATTTTTGGGGGATTTTGATAATTAATTGACAAAAAAAAGAAGGATAAATTGTGAAATTTATCCTTCTTTGCTTATAAATATTGTCGAATTGTAATTGGAACGTGGTGATAAATCGAGTTAGCAAGAGCCGTATAGTTATCGTTATTTTGGAACGATAGCTACTGTAAGTCTTGAGATACAATTTAATTTGTTGAAGCGATCGTACATTTTTATTTCCCAAATATGTGTGGATCGACCAATGTGTATTGGGCTACATTTTGCTGTTATTACGCCGCTACTTACCGGGCGTATATGATTGGCATTTACTTCAAGTCCAACTCCGCGGTATTTTTCTGGATCAACCACGAGGTTAGATGCGATACTTCCCAAAGACTCCGCCAGAACGACAGAAGCGCCGCCATGTAAAATACCATGTGGTTGCTTGACTTTATCTGTTACCGGCATGGTCGCCGTGATGGAGTTGTCATCAATTTCTGTCGCTTGAATCTCGAGCAGACCCGATAGGTATTTGTTGAAAAATACGTTTATTTCCTCAATGCTGTAATGCTGAAACCAAATTTTTGACATCGTCTGAGTTTAAATAACGTTCTTGAATAATGATGCGATGATGATTAAGGTGACCAGCAATGACATACAAGAGTGCTTTTACACTTGTTAGCCGTTCAGATGCCATCCCTTTACGTTCCAATTCAACCTCATTAAAACTGTTGAAAAGCATCATGTTCGCTTTGCGAAGAAAAGTAAATTCCTTACTCAGACTTTCTAAAGTGCGATCGTTGTAACGGGAATACTGAATGAAGTAGTCTTGGTCGTATCCAGCGAGCTCTTTAAGGTCATTACGTGAAAAACGCAATGCCCGATAAGCCATGATACGCTCATTATCGATGACGTGGCCAACAACTTCCTTGATTGTCCACTTATCTTCGGCGTATTTAAAATTACCTCTTTCCTCTGGTATCGTGTCCAGAAATGCTGGAAAGGAGAGCGTTTGTTCTTCTAGTGCATCGAACACATTATCGACGACAGTCTCAATATAAGGCGCGTAGACCGCTGGATATTCGTCAGATTTGAGTGGCTTCATATTTTAAGTTGCTTTTTAAGATTATTCGAAATGTTGTTCCTTTACCTACTTCAGATTCTTTTACAAAAATTTGCCCCTGGTGGTACCGCACCATTCTTTTTGTCAGACTAAGGCCAAGCCCCCAACCTCTTTTCCGTGTTGTGAACCCCGGCTGGAAAACAGATTCAAAATTAGATCTCGGAATTCCTTTGCCCGTATCACTAATGTCTATAAAAATTTCTTCTTTCGCAATATTTTCTGAAATATTAACAGTTATCTTTCCTTCTGTGCCAATGGCATTTACTCCGTTTTTCAATAAATTTTCGATAATCCAATCAAAGAGTGGAATATTAAGCTGTGCTTCAAGATGTGTGTCTCCTTTTAATTCGAAAGCAATTTTATTACTGGTTCGTATGCGAAAATAATCCATGTAATTTTTGATGACATCATACAGGTTATGGTTAGTCAGTACGGGAGTAGATCCTATTTTTGAAAAGCGGTCGGCGACGATTTCAAGTCGCTTAATGTCATTTTCCATTTCATTTAGGGTGTCATCTTCTTCGGCATCAAATTTTATGCGAATCAATTCTAACCAACCCATCAACGATGAAATAGGGGTACCCAATTGATGTGCGGCTTCTTTTGTTAGCCCTACCCAAACGAGATTTTGTTCAGATTTCCGGATAGAATTGAAAACGGTATAAGCAATAATGAGAAAGAGGGCAATCAGCGATAGTTGTACATAAGGAAACACCCTTAACTGTTGCAAAAACCATGAATCTTTATAATACACATGCCATTTTTGTCCATTTTCCAATTCCAACGTAATAGGCGGATGGCTTTTCTTCATAAACGCAAGCTGTTTTTGAAAATAAACGGGATCATAATCGAGATGTTTTGTAACACTGTCGTTGTGTCCGGGTTTAATATTTGTCTTTGTGGAATCGAGGTTACGCCAGAAAATGATGTCTTCCTTGTCGTCAGTAATAATTGCGGGTAAATTTAGACTGTCTCTTACGGCGTAAATAAATGTAATGAATTCATCATCAACATCGGGCATGGTCATTATATTTTTGGTACTCATAGCCCATACCTCAGCCTTCGAACGTTCGGCATGTGCAAGATTTCGAACGAGGTAATTGGTATAAACCAGGGAGGCGACAGCAATGACTGCTGCAAAGATAAGCAAGATAAATTTCCAGCGTTGCTGGCTAATCTGATAGGGTTTCATGATTCCGTATTCGTGTCCTTCATTTGCAAATTACTGAATAAATGTCTGTTTTCTGCACTTTTATTTCATTGATGAGGTTATCGTGCCGCCCAAATCAAAAATTTTGTGGTAATTTTGCGGCATGAGTTCAGAAAGAAAAGTAAGAGTGCGTTTTGCACCGAGCCCGACAGGTGGTCTTCACCTTGGTGGGGTACGTACAGCTTTGTTTAATTTTCTCTATGCGCGTCAGCATCAGGGAGATTTTATTTTACGTGTCGAGGATACGGACCAAACTCGTTTTGTCCCAGGTGCTGAGGAGTATATCAACGAATGTTTAGCATGGTGTGGTCTGTCTCCAGATGAAAGCCCGTTAAAAGGGGGCGAGTACGGACCTTACCGTCAAAGTGAGCGAAAACCATCTTACCGGAAATATGCTGAGCAGTTGATCGAGAATGGTTATGCTTATTATGCATTTGATACTGCAGAGGAATTGGATGAGCAACGTAAGTTGCAGCCTAATTTTCGCTATAGCCACGAAAATAGACTTCAATTGCGTAATTCATTGAGTCTGTCTGAGACTGAAACTCAACAATTATTGGATGCGGGGACTCCGCATACCATTCGTATAAAGATTCCTACCGATGAAACGGTAACATTCACGGATATGATCCGTGGAAAGGTTGCTTTTGATACAAATCTTGTCGATGACAAGGTGTTGCTTAAAGCAGATGGCATGCCGACTTATCATCTGGCAGTTGTTGTCGATGATAAAGCTATGGAAATATCGCATGTTTTCCGTGGTGAAGAGTGGTTGCCTTCGGCGCCTATCCATATTTTATTGTGGGAATACCTCGGCTGGGGTGATAGCATGCCAGGTTGGGCACACCTTCCATTAATTCTGAAACCAGATGGAAATGGTAAATTAAGTAAGCGTGATGGCGATCGCTTGGGCTTCCCTGTTTATGCAATGAACTGGACTGATGCGAAATCTGGTGATACAACAAAAGGATTCCGTGAGATGGGCTTCTTGCCAGAAGCTTTTGTCAATATGCTTGGGGTGTTGGGCTGGAATGATGGAACTGAACAGGAGATTTTCTCCTTAGATGAATTGATCCAGAAATTTGGTGTTGACCGTATCAGTAAAGCTGGGGCAAAATTTGATTTTGAAAAAGCAAAATGGTTCAACCATGAATGGATTAAACGCACATCGACAGAATCTCTGTTGCCACAGATCAATACAGTTTTGGAGCATCATCAAGTAGAAGCCGATGCCGCTTATGTGAGCCGAGTATTGGATGCCGTGAAAGAACGTTTAACCTTTGTTGAAGACTTTTGGACTCAGGCGTCCTTCTTCTTTTCGCAGCCTGCGGAATATGATTTGAGCGCGGTAAAACCTAAATGGTCTGCTGAGAAAACAGCATTTTTTGAGCATATTAACCAATCATTTGAAGGATTTAATACCTGGAAGGCTGCTGAATTGGAACCCTTCTTCAAAGATGCGATTCAGGCATCAGGGATGAAGATGGGTGAGCTTATGATGCCATTCCGGATTATGCTGGTAGGGGGTAAGTTTGGACCAGATGTATTTCAGATTGTTGAATTACTTGGTCAACAAGAGGTCATAGCGCGTGTGAAAAAAGCACTTAAAGAATTCGATGCTTAAATAGCTTTAAGTACGAGATACTGAAAAGGGGTTGTCTGCATTGCTATGCAAACAGCCCCTTTTTTCTGAAAGAGGTTGTTTATTGATTGCTGTTGTTTTTATCAAGTCATCAATGCGCGATTAAGTCATCAATGCGCGCGCGATACGCGGTTGATTAGCCAAAAAGAATCTTCCGTTCGGGTTCTTAACTGTTGTTGCTCGCGAAATCATGGAGCTTGTCTATAGGGGGGGCGGCCTCATTTACAAGTATGGTATCCTTAGGCGCATGAAAAGTGTTTTGGCTGGGCCGAATAAAAATATTAGCCCCGTTATTAGTATTCCTAGTATCCCTAGATAAGTAAATATCTCCATGTTACTGATTAACGTTGCTTGCTGACTTAGGGTTCCCGAAATACTTTTGCTGGCAATTCGGCCAGCTATCTGATCGCCATATATTCCGGCATATTTCTCCATTAATGTATCCCAATAGTTTATTGTTAGGGGACTGCTTGTATTCAATGTTTGTTCGAGTTGAATATAATGTTTTTGATTTAATACATAACTGACGTTTTGGATAAGAGCAAATCCGACATTCGTACTCCAGAACCGAGCTGTTGTGCCCATAAGACCTGCATTGCCAACGTGATGGGATTCGACACCAGTCAAGATATAGATAACAAGCGGTGTAAAGAGCCATCCCTGACCTATTCCTTGAATAAACAAAGGAAGACCGATTGCCCAAATTGTGGTGTCAGGGTAAAATGTGGGTACAAATAGAAAACATGAGGTCGCCAAAATCAAAAAGCCGAAACCAAAGATATATTTAGGAGATACATCGCGCAGGAGTAAAAAACCTGAACTACCGACACCCAGTATTGTGCCAAACACGTTGATGTACTGTACATCAATAATATAATGCCAGGGCCACTTCCAAACTGTAGCCATTACAGTATAAACATTATTGAGGCAGCTACGAATAATATAAAACAGAAAAAACAGGGTAACACCAAAGATCACATTTTTGTATCTCAAGATCTCAAAATGAAAAAGGGGTCTTTTGACCGTCTTTTGTTTAATCATAAAGAGTGCGCCGAAAATAAGGGAAAGGGCGAAGTTTATGGTGATATTGGCGTGTTCAAACCAATAGTATTTGCGACCATAAATTAAGACATAAGCTCCACAGCTCAATGATATCAATAAAAACAAGCAACTTGCCAGATCTAATTGATAGAGGGGGAATTTTTTACCCAAGCGATTATTGTTAAGTAACAGCAAAGCTATTGCAATCACAATCAAATGCCAATAGAGGACGACGTGGATCATATCTTGCCATCCGTAATCCATAATACTTTCTTTGAGTAAGGAGGTCGTTAAAGTTGATCCCGTAAGCATAAAGGTGTACAGGAAAAAATAAGCAATCGTACGGCTTTTGGCATGCCTAATTTGCATCATAAGCAAGGGAAGAAAGCAAGCTCCTTCCAATACACAGAAAATACCTTCTACCACGCGCAGAATGCCAATAAGAAATGGATCTCTTGTCAGCGAAATGCCTAGTAGGATCAAAATGGAAAGACTGCAGGTCAAAAGAATATATGTTCTTACTCTGAAGAAGGAAAATAGCCGCTGAAATAGAAGTAAAGCAACGACAATGGCGCCATACATCAGGGATAGAAAATACTGAATATCCTCGGCTTCAATGTCCAGTACCGAAGCGGTAAATGCCGTATTGGAATGGAAGAGAGACATTAACATGAGATGTGGGAACATCGCTAATATCATTAACGGAAGTTTTATCCATTCGGGCACCCAACTATAGTATAAAGATTTATTCATACGCATGATGATTAGGATTGATGGGTAGCATGGATAACCACATTCATACCGGCACGCAATTTCTTAAGATCCTGTTTTGGATCAAATACAATTTTAATAGGAATCCGTTGTTCAATCTTTACGAAATTTCCGGTTGCATTGTCTTGAGGTATCACGGAAAATTTGGAACCTGATGCTGGGGAAAAAGAGTGAATTTTTCCTTTAAAACTAAGTTTGGGAAAGGCATCAACCTGTATCGTGACTACAGTACCTTCTGAAAGGTTTTCGAGTTGAGTCTCTCTAAAATTAGCGTTGATCCATTTTTCCTCGCTAATGACGTTGGCTAGTGTCTGGCCTTCCTTTACAAATTGTCCTGGTTGGATCGTTCGTTTGCCAACAAAGCCATCGTAGGGAGCGGTTACTACGGTATAGGAGAGAAAAAGCTGTGCATTTGTTTTCGCAGCCTTTTTGATATTGATATTAGCTCTTGCCGGCAATTCGTTTGCTTTTTCTTTGCTGCTGTTCAGTTGAGCTGAATTATATTCTTCCGTAATGGCGTGCAATTGCGCCAATGCGATATCGTATGCTGCTTTGGCATTATCGTACTGCTGTCTGGTGGCAGCCTCAGCTTCAAATAAATTCTTGAACCGATTGTAATCCTGTTGGGTCTGCCATACACTTACTTTTGCAGCCTCTAATCTTGCCTTTTGAACCGAAATACTATTAGCTGCCGCATCGGCTGTTTTGCTGAGAACCTCGGCATTTCTCTCACTACTTTGGAGTTCGGCATTCGCCATATCCACCTTGGTTTGATACTCGCTCGCGTCTATAATAAGCAGCGTGTCGCCTCGATGAACATATTGATTTTCCTCAAATCGTACCTCTTTAATAAAACCAGCGATTCTACTGGCAATGGGTGTAACATATTGATCAATTTGAGCGTCATTTGTCGTGACATACTGATTAGTAAAAATGAGGTGTCTGACTAAGACGCCAATACCGGTCAATAATAATAGGCTGGCAAATATGACGAGCACTTTATTAAATCCCTTTGTTTTGTCTTTTTTATCTTCTTTATTCATTGTTGTTTAATTGCGCGTTTTTCAATTGTTTGCTTTGCCTGTGCTTATTCCTTTGTATGTGCTTGACGTATCCTTTACCTTAAAATCATCAAAGCTTCCAGCTCAAAAAGTCTCGGAGCCATTCATCCAGTTCAGCTATGCTGTACTCGAAGTAGCAATTTTTCTGGTTTTGTATTTGACTTAAACAGGAGTACTCGGAATACGAGCAAATTTCCTCTGAGCACATGAGCATATGGCTGTACAAAGATACTGTGAGATAGAAACGTTTTGTTTTGTATAGTCGGACGAATATATGTTCATTTGCGCCATGTTGTAGGAAAAGTGTAATTTTAAGTTATGGAAGAGGAAAAACTGGCAGCTATTGATGCTGATCAATATGATTTTTATGTAGACCACATGTATGTCGATCGTATCGATTCTCGGGAGTATAAACATAAAAAGGCACGGTTGCTCTATGCCGAAGGTGGAATTGTTCATGTGTTTACAGCAACAAAGCACTGGTACTTACCGGCAAGATTTTACATGTGGATTCCGGCAAATACAACCTATCATCTGGAAAGCACAAGCTCCCGTATCCCGCTATATAGTTTTTATTTCAAAGAGCGGCAGCAGATGCCGTCCGTACTTTCAGTACCGAATATATTTCTTAGCAATGATCTGGTGCGTGAAATGTTTTTATTTGCTCAGGATTGGAGCGGAGGGGTCAGTAAAACGACCGATTATTCAAAATACTGTCTCTTGCGCGCGATGATGGCTATCATTCCGGATACAAGTTCACCAATAGATGCTTTCCCGATGCAGCATCCCTATCCTAAAAGTGAGAAACTCAGGAGTGTGGCTAGATATCTGAACAGCAACATTGATCAGGCCTTTACCATAGAACAGATTGCGGCTCGCTTTGGAATGAGTAGCCGCTCGTTGTCCAGACTTTTTAAAGACGATATGGGCATCAGTTATATTCGGTTTTTAAGAGCCATACGAATTGCAAAAGCTTTGGAGCTGATGTCAGAGAATAGCTATTCCATTCTAGAAATAGCCATGCGCGTGGGATACAACGAGCTGTCTTCTTTTAGTAATATTTTTACGCGTGTAACGGGTATCCGTCCATCGATATATATGGCGAAGATTAATGAATATAAACAGTAATATTTTATTTAGGCCAAAAGTTCCTGCAGATCTTCCTGAGATAGTGACTTGATAAAGCTTTCTTCTGTCGTGATCAGGCTTTGTGCAATCGATTTCTTTTTATTCTGTAAAGCCAGTATCTTTTCTTCGACGGTATCTTTACTGATAAATTTATAGATAAATACATTGCGCGTTTGACCGATGCGGTGTGAACGGTCTACGGCCTGTTGTTCCACAGCTGGATTCCACCACGGATCCAGAATAAAAACATAGTCCGCTTCAATCAGATTGAGTCCCACCCCACCTGCTTTTATCGATATAAGAAATAACTTAGTATCGTTGTTTTTACGAAATTGGCTAACGGCTTCATCCCGGTTCTTTGTGCCGCCATCTAGGTAGGCATAATTTATTCCTTTATTATCGAAATACTGACGGAAGATATTGAGCTGTTTTACGAACTGGGAGAAAATCAGTACTTTGTTGCCCCTTTGCATTACCATCTCAAGCGTTTCAATGACAGCGTCGAACTTGCCGGAAGCACCCGAGAACTTCTCATCCACCATTCGGGGATGATTGGCTAATTGTCGGAGCTTTGTCAAGCCCTGCAACAGCGCAATTTGGGTAGATTTTGGCTTGCTGTCCAATTGTCCGTCAAGAATGGCATTGCGATATTCAGATTTGACTTTTTCGTACAACTCGGATTGTTTTTCAGTCATTTCACAATAAAGTACCTGTTCAGTTTTTGGCGGTAATTCTGTTGCCACCTGATCTTTTGTACGTCTTAATATAAAAGGTTTGACAATCGCTTGAAGACGCTGCGCCTTTTCTTCATCTTTTTTCTTTTCTATGGGCTGTACAAATTCCTTCTGAAAATAGGTATAGCTTCCTAGTAATCCTGGATTGGTGAAGTGCATCTGTGCCCAAAGATCCGAAACGGAATTTTCTACAGGAGTTCCACTCAAGGCCAATTTGTTTTTGCTTTTTAGGCTTTTGATGGCTTTAAACGATTTGGAAGTTGGGTTTTTGATATTCTGGCTCTCATCGAGGATAATGTAATTAAAATAAAAGCCACTCAAGGTTTCTTCATCAATGCGGGCAATCCCGTAGGTAGTAATGACCAAATCATATTTAGCGAAAAGCGAGGCATCTTTAATGCGGTTGTTTCCGGTATGAAGGTGAATATTAAGCTGTGGCGCAAATTGCTGTGCTTCTTTTTGCCAGTTGTATACCAATGATGTTGGCAAGACCAAAAGTGAGGTACGGACATCCTGTTCGTCTTGGAGTTGTTCTTTTTGCTGTTGCAATAACGCTAAAGTCTGTATGGTTTTACCTAAACCCATATCATCTGCAAGACAGCCGCCAAATTTATACTGCTTCAAAAAATTAAACCAATTGTATCCTGCTTTTTGGTATGGGCGAAGATTTCCCTTGAAATGTTTTGGTTCGGGAATATCAGCAATCTCTTCAAAGTTGGCTAGATTCTGTAGTTTTCGTGTAAATACCAGTTTTGTATGCTCACTAATTTCAAAGAGTAGACCAATATGTACCTTATTTAGTTTGAGCTCATGTCGGTCTGCAGAAAATTGGAAGAGATGGTTGTATTTTGCAAACCATTCTTCCGGAATCATGGCAATTTCTCCATTTGGTAAGGTGAATTCCTTAATATTATTAAGGATATGGTTGCGCAGCTGAATAAATGGAATCTCATAGGGCCCAAATTTTGCGATAGCACTTATATCAAACCAATCATTGTCTTCATCAATGGAGATATCTAAGGAGGTGTGCCCTATGAAGAAGCGTTTTTCTTCACTATTTTGTATAATGTGGAATCCAAGAGCCTCCAGTTGTTCTTGATGGTTGTTCATCCAGTCAAATACTGAAAGCCGTTTTCCAGTTTGGTTTGCTGGCGTTAATAAGCCGAGTTGGAGATCAACATCCTGTAGTCCCAATTTTTTTAAGCTTTCATGTTGTTGTTCTTCCCATTGCAACGATCGTTTGACACGGTGGAATATATATTGATCATCTTGCGCATTATATTCCATGCGAACAGTAACCTTATTCTCGGCTCCCGCGGTAAAGGTATGCGGTCCGTACTTGAATTGCAGTTGTAATTGCGAGGCTCCATCCTCGACATAAATCAAATGGAGGAGTGGAATTGCTTGGTGCTGGTGGGTCTGAATTTCAAATCCTTCGGCATAGACATGATAACGTTCAATCAGTCCACATACAAAGGTTTCGAAATATTTTTTTTCAGTGCTTCTACCGACAGAAATGTAACGTTTATTCAGGAAAGGGCTGAGCTTCTTGCCCTCAAGGGCCTGATCGAAATAATATAGGGTATTGTTTAAAAGTAACCATGCTTGTACATTGGTCAAGACAATGGCATTTTTGAACATAAACTCCAGACGCTGATTTTCGTATTTGATTGTCGGGAAATAACGTGTTTCTTCTTCGTTTCGTCGAAAATGAAATAGAATCGATGCCGCAGAGGTTGCCAATTTAATTTCTTGATCTGCTGGATAACCATCTTTGCTCATCATGAAAAGTGGTTTGTCTCCAATAGCTTCAAAAAATTGGATCATTTTTTCATCTATTTTAGGCCGAAGAAGTTCATACAACTTTTTATCGAAAACTTTGGAAAAGAAATCGACAGGTCTAATTGCTTTTTTATAGTATTTTTTGATGAGATGCGTTTGTTCGATTTCATCGAGCAATCGAATCAGTTTGTAATCTACTTCATCCAATTCCGCGGCGTAAGCATCGACAGTATTGCTAAATATACGCTGATAACGTAGTGAGTAAGTCCCGTTGGGATTGAGTTTGACCATGTGTGGCTCAATAAGATAGCCAAGATAGGGATGCTCACATATAGAATAAACGATTTTATATACTGGAAATGACTTTGACTGTTGCATTAAAAATAGCGGACCTTATAAATAAAGGTTTCTAATATACAATAAAATATACCATTAATTGCAATTTGCACGTTGAAATTTTAAAAATCGATTCCAAGGGATAGCCTCGTTAAGATCCTGTACTAACCTTCATTATGAAGTTGTTCACAGGTATCGTTAAATGCCAAAGATAACAGGTCGTCCTTCACGGCTTGATTTACCTGAGTTGAAAATTTGAGTTGTAATTAGCTTGACTCGCTATAGGAGTAAAAATCTAATAGTTTCCTTCAAAGACAAATTGTGCTGGACCTTTTAAGAATACCTCTGAGAAATGGGAGCCCTTCTTATGGAATGAAATATAAAGCTGCCCTCCTAATACGCGAATAGGAATAGTGATATCACCTTCTAAATTTTGCTGCAGAGCAACAGCCATCGCTGCTGCAGTTGCTCCAGTGCCGCAGGCATAGGTTTCATCTTCAACACCGCGCTCAAAAGTACGGAGGAAATAACCATCTCCTTCCGCTTCAATGAAATTTACATTGATGCCTTCTTTTTCATAAGTAGCATTGTTGCGAATTGCGTAGCCATCTTGGAAGACATTTTTATCCTGCAGATTTTTTACAAACTCAACATAATGTGGAGACCCCGTTTGTAATACATAAGCTTCACCATCACGTGTATAATCTTGTACATCGATCATTTGCAGGTTGACAAGGTCTGCTGCTAGCGAGGCATGGTGTATGCCGTCTACTGCCAAAAAGACAGTTTTGTCAGTAATGATGCCTAAGTCGCGTGCAAAAGCGACGATACAACGGCCCCCGTTACCACACATGCTGCCTTCTCTGCCGTTGGCATTATAATAAATCATCTCAAAATCGTAATTTTCCTTGTTTTGAAGCAGCATTAAGCCATCGGCACCAATGCCAAACCGACGGTTACAGAGTTTTTCTACCAATGCTTCATCTGCGCGGTCAAATGCACTGTCGCGGTTGTCTACTAAAATGAAGTCATTTCCTGCGCCCTGATATTTTGAAAATCTTACTTTTGATGCCATTACGTTGATTTGTAGTAACAAAAATACGTTTTTTTGTTACAAAAAACCGGGTAAAAGTTAAGATTTGTTAAAATGATTGCATTTGTCTAGCAATTAACATTTTTTAACGTGTCGGATTTTCCGAAGGCCTTGAAATGGTATTACATTTGAACATATCCGAATAAAATCGGTAATTTTAGGAGCAAAAGTTATCAGCATATATTAGGACATTTTAAAATAGAAATAAGTTTATGAATAAGGTCGGTTTAACGCTATTAACGGCTGTTTTCGGTGGAGCGGTAGCATTAGGTGGTTACAAGCTTATTGAGAATAAGAAGTTGGATGGTATGTCTTTCGAAGACAAACAAAAAGTTTATTTTGCAAACAATCCTACAGGAGTTATGTCTTCAACAGGCAATCCTGATTTCACCCAGGCTGCCGCAATAGTGTCGCCAGGTGTAGTGCATATTAAGACAACCTATAGCCGTAAAGGATCACAGCAATCGCAAGGTTCTCCGTTCGATATGTTTGAAGAGTTTTTTGGCATGCCACAAGGTGGTGGACGTCGTCAAATGCAGGCGCAACCTGTGCAGGCATCCGGATCAGGTGTAATTATCTCGGATGATGGTTATATTGTAACGAATAACCACGTCGTAGAAGATGCAGATAAAATTGAAGTCGTATTAACAGACAAACGTACGTTTGAAGCCAAATTGATCGGACGTGATCCGAATACAGATTTAGCCTTGTTGAAAGTGTCAGGCAAGGGGCTTCCTGTGGTCAAGTTAGGTAACTCAGATAATGTCAATGTCGGTGAATGGGTGTTGGCTTTTGGATACCCGCTAGGGCTTCAATCTACAGTTACCGCAGGTATCATTAGTGCAAAGGGTCGTCAGATCGGTATTCTGAGTGAAGGTCAGCAACAACGTGGTAATCCATTTGGTGGTGGACAGGATCAAATCCCGGTGAGTTCAGCGATAGAATCCTTTATTCAAACAGATGCTGTTATCAATAAAGGAAATAGTGGTGGTGCGTTGACGAATGCTTCGGGAGAATTGATTGGTATTAACTCTGCTATCGCTTCTCCGACAGGAACATATGCGGGTTATGGTTTTGCGATTCCGGTCAATTTGGTGAAAAAGATTGTCGATGACTTTGTCGAATACGGTAATGTAAAACGCGGTTATATCGGTGTTACCTATACCGAAATAACACCTGAACTTGCTAAAGAGAAAGGTTTCACAGATGTTGATGGCTTGTATGTTCAAGACGTTGTAGCTGGTGGTGCCGCAGAGGCTGCAGGTGTTAAAAAAGGAGATATCCTGACCAAGATTAATGGAAAAGTGATCACAGGTTCACCTGTCTTAAGTGAAACTATAGGTCGTGCGCGTCCTGGAGATAAGGTCAATGTCACCTACAAACGTGATGGTAAGGAAAAACAAGTAACCATGACATTGAAAGGGGAAGAATCCTTGAAGACCGCAAATACCGGCGGTAAAGCTTCTAAAAGTGCAACGGAGATTTACAATAAATTGGGTGCAAGCTTTATTCCTGCTTCAGCTCAGAAGAAAAAAGAGCTGGGTGTCAACTCTGGAGTTGTTGTGACCCAAGTGAATCGTGGTGGCATCTTTGATTACTTCGGTGTAGAGCGTGGATTGGTCATTACTGAGGTTAATGGAAAAGCTGTAAATACAGTAGACGATGTTGAAACTGCGCTTGGCGCAACACAACGTAATATTGTGCGATTGAAAGGGGTATCTCCTCAAGGTGGTGCTGTTCAATTGAGCTTCCCAGTAGAATATTAAGCGTTGAATTAAGAATTGGTTGATTAATATAGTTTAGGTGGTTCTAGCCGTAAGGTTAGGCCACCTTTTTTTTCTGAAAGTGTCTGATCTTATTGGCCAGAAAGAACCTTCAGTTTGCTTTCATTGCTATTGGTGGCTGCGAAGTCATGAAGGTTTTATCCTTTGTATTATGATCACGTTTTTTCATTAAGGGAGTAATGAACTCGCTATGCTTGGTTTACTAAGCATTGTTTAATTTCATTGGCTTTAATGAACTCAGTTATTGGTCAGAATGATTTTTAGGCGGGTTTTTCCGCTGTTTTTGTATGCGAAATCAGGAAAATTTGGTGGAAATGCTATGTCACTTGGTAACATGTAGGTCAATTTTAAGCTGGTTGTTTCCTTAATAATTTTAGTTTAGCTATTTTGCGGAATGAAGTGCCGAACAGCGCCAGTACTTGTTAAGCTGCGTCTTTCTGGCCTGATGATTTATTATATATTTTGCTATCGACAAGAATGAGAGCCTGATTATATGGGCTAAAGGCGTTCTTTGCGTCCTTTAGTTGGATCAGTCAACGGTATCGCGATTGCTTGATAGTTTTTTAAAATTATAGAGATGAAGATTTTAATGGTTTGTTTGGGCAATATCTGTCGTTCGCCCCTTGCACATGGTATATTAAAACAAAAAGTTGCGGATAATCAATTAAATTGGGTCGTTGAATCGGCGGGTACAGGTGACTGGCACATTGGTGAAGCACCCGACCGTAGGGCGATAGCCATTGCAAAGAAGTATGGTGTCGATATTTCCGGTCAGCGGGCCCGACATTTCAAGCCGCATTTTTTTGCCGAATATGATCTTATATTTGTGATGGATAGACAAAATTATGAAGATGTATGCGCTCAGGTGATTGATAAGGAAGACCTGAACAAAGTGAAATTGTTTTTAGGAGATGATGTTGTTCCCGATCCGTATTTTGACGATAATTTGTTCGATCCAGTTTTTCAGATGATTGATCAGCGCTGTGCAGAGGTTATTGCAAAAGGAGGGAATCTAACGGCATAAGTGTATTTATTTATCTTAGTTTGTTTAAAACAAAAAAATGAAAGCAGCAGAAGTAAATAAGAAGTGGAGTATTCTACAGGATGAAATTGCTTCACTATTCGATATGGAAAAGCCGGACATCAAAGTCTGTTTATTCCTCATTGGTGTTCAGGAATTGGGTAAAGGTGCTCAAAAGTTCTCAAAACGGGAAAAAGAAGAATTGATGCACATTGCGACCTGTCGTCTTTTCAGTGCAATGGGATTTTATAATCTGAAAGGTCTGGATGAAGAGGGGTGGCCACATTGGGAATTGGTAAAACCTATTCCTAACTATACGCTTTTGGAACAAGAACTGATTATGAAGTCCTTGATCATAAATTATTTTGAGGAATTAAACGTTATCTAGAAAATAGCACAATTGAAAAAATTGGAAGTTCTAATTGGGAGCATATAATTATTAACAGATGAAATTTTTAAAGGCTAGTTTAATAGCAGTATTCTGCTTTCTGCAGGTTTTGGCATTTGCGGCTAAACCCGAGTTTAAATATGTACAGATCGTTACTGACAAGGGGACCTGTGTGCTGCGGTTGTATAATGAGACACCTAAACATCGGGATAACTTTGTCAAATTGGCAAAAAGTAAATATTACGACGGGACTTTGTTCCATCGTGTCATCCAGAATTTTATGATTCAGGGTGGTGATCCTGATTCAAGAAATGCCGTTGGCGGCGCTCAATTGGGTAATGGAGGACCAGGGTATACAATTCCTGCAGAGATTCAGGATGGTTTATTCCATAAAAAAGGTACTATCGGAGCGGCTCGAGATAATAATCCCGCAAAGGCTTCTTCAGGTTCTCAATTTTATCTCGTTCAGGGAAAGGTATTCACCCCTGAAGACCTCGATCGTTTGGAGCAAACACGAATGAATGGTAAGAAATTTTCGGAAGTGCAACGTCAGGCGTATACGACTATTGGTGGAGCTCCGCATTTGGATTGGAATTATACCGTATTTGGTGAGCTGGTCAAAGGCGTGGATGTCATCGATCAGATTGCAGCTGTGAAAACCGATAAGCACGATAGGCCAGAAGTCGACCAGAAAATGAGCATGCACGTGCTCACAAGACGAGAAGCGTTAAACCTGGAGCGAGAACTAAAAGGTCTAAAACCTCAGACGGGTATCTTTTCTAAAATTGGTGATCTGTTCTCTTCCAAGGATTATTAATGTCGTTATGATTCGCAAATCAGGGGTTGAAGAGCTTTTTCCTTTATTATTTAGCATCTCAATATTCAAAAAATGAAAATAGTAACCTATAATGTGAATGGTTTACGTGCAGCCTTGAAGAAAGATTGGTTAGGCTGGTTGAAAACTGTAAATGCAGATGTCATCTGTCTTCAGGAGATTAAAGCTACACCGGATCAAATTCCTGAAATTGCTTTGTTGGAACAGATGGGCTATGAGCATTACTGGTATCCCGCTCAAAAAAAAGGCTATAGCGGAGTCGCCTTGTTTACGCGTATCACACCTAAGCATATTGAGTATGGTTGCGGCCATGAAGATTATGATTTTGAAGGACGTATTATCCGTGCTGATTTTGATCAGGTTTCCGTGATGAGTACTTATTTTCCATCAGGTACGACAGGAGACGTGCGACAGGATTTTAAATACCGTTTTCTGGCGGATTTTCAGTTATATAGCGATAAGCTTTTGGTCGAAAAACCGAATTTGGTCGTTTGTGGTGATTATAATATTTGTCACCGTGCTATTGATATTCACAATCCAAAATCAAATGCAAATTCTTCGGGATTTCTTCCAGAGGAGCGCGAATGGATGGAGAATTTTATTAATTCGGGCTATATCGACTCTTTTCGCCATTTAAATCCGGATCCGCACCATTACAGTTGGTGGAGTTACCGTGCTGGAGCACGTGCGAAAAATCTAGGTTGGCGTATTGATTATAATATGGTTTCAAAACCTCTGGCAGAGAAAATCAAATCGTCCAGCATAATGCCAGATGCTGTCCATTCCGATCATTGCCCGGTATTGTTGGAGCTTGCCGTCTAATTAGATGGCATCTCACAAAAAAAGGCTTTCATATGTATGAAAGCCTTTTTTTTGTGAAGCACGAGGGACATTATTAACTAATTATTTCCCCTGGCTATGGATAATGGAAAGTTGCTGGGCAACTTTCTCTGCAATCGTTAAAAATGATTTCGTTACAGGGTCTTCGGTATCTATGGCAACTGGGAAACCATTATCTCCAGCATCAGAAATGCCTTTTAATAAAGGGATTTCACCAAGGAAAGGAACTTTATATTCTTCTGCTAAACGTTTTCCACCGTCTTTACCAAAAATATAGTATTTATTTTCTGGCAGCTCAGCCGGGGTAAAATAGGCCATATTTTCTACGACGCCCAATAATGGAATATTGATGCTATCCATTAAGAACATTCCAATTCCTTTGACGGCGTCGGCCAGGGCAACGTGCTGCGGCGTAGTGACAATCACAGCTCCGGCAATAGGGAATGTCTGCGATACGGTGATATGGATGTCACCAGTGCCTGGAGGCATATCAACGACCAAGTAATCCAGTTCGCCCCAGTGCGCATCGTTAAAAAGCTGCTTGATTGCGGAGGTGGTCATTGGACCACGCCATGGAATAGGTTGGTTTGGATCGGTGAAAAATCCTATTGAAAGTAATTTCAGCCCAAATTTTTCAAGCGGTTCAATTTTAACCTGTCCGTCTGGCATTTCTACCGAACCTGGCTTAGCGCCTTCCAATCCAAACATAATCGGAAGCGATGGTCCATAGATATCGGCATCTAAAAGTCCTGTTTTAGCACCTTTGGCATGGAGAGCAAGAGCTAGATTGGCGGCAACCGTAGATTTACCAACTCCACCTTTGCCTGAAGATACCAAAATGATATTTTTAATACCCGACACTTGTGCACCTTGCTTCCCAATCACATTGGAAGTCATATTGATCTGAACTTCGAGATTTTTGTCGATGAAATGGGCTATAGCGTTTCGACAAGCATGCTCAATATGGTCTTTAAGCGGGCAAGCTGGCGTAGTTAAAATGACATCGAAAGAAATTTTTTGGCCTTCGATTTCGATATTTTGAATCATATTCAATGTTACAAGATCCTTTTTCAAATCAGGCTCTTCAACATAGGATAATGCATTTAATACTTGTTCTTTGGTAACCATCTGTTATTCATTTGTAATCACGGATTACAAAACTACTCATTGCAGATCAATTTCATGTCATTTCTTTGTTTTTAATGGGATTTAGAAAGCTGTATTATACTAAAAGGGATGGGACATTAATCTTCCATAGTTCAGGTTCAAAACATGAAGTGAATATTCCTATTCTTTAAACGGACCTAATAGGGACCTGATAGGGACCTCATTCGGACTTCATTCGGATGAACCCCTATAAAACCCGTTTTAAATCCCTATAAAATAAGTTGTAAATTCCTGCTAGAAAATAAGCTTATTGGAAAGTTGTCATGCCATTGGTCGGAATGGCTTTTATCATTTTTATCCGTCTATGTGTGCTTAGAAAAACTTCATGTATATTTCCTCAATAAATAAATTCCTCAATAGGCAGAGGAGAGATCGATAAATTACGTATATATGCCACGCAATTAAATTGCATATAAAAGCTAATTTATCTAAGTTTGACTGTTGATATGCACGAATTTGCATTAAGTAATAATTATGTCCAATCGATTTATAACATCTTTTAAGTCCCGCAAGTGGCGATGGCTTTATATTGCGCTAGCTTCTATGCTGGTTTTGGCTATTGCAGTTGGTACCTATGCTTATCAGAAAAGAGATGCCATGCTCATGGGAGCAATCAACAAAGCGAAAGCAAAGTTGCTTGAAAAGTATGATATGGAATTGAAGATCCAATATTATGCCTTCCAGGGAATTAGTACAGTACAGTTTAAGAATATACAATTGTTGCCCAGACATCGCGATCAATTGGCACAAATCAATGATCTTACGGTATCTGTAAAATTGTGGCCTTTGCTATTCGGAGATGTAAAATTGGGGCAGGTTATTTTGGATAATGGGACCGTTTCTCTTGTTAAAAAAGACTCGGTCAGTAACTACGATTTCTTATTCAAGAAACAGAAAAAAGATACCGTAGAAAATGATAATCCAAAACAGAATCTGGCAGCTTTAGCAGATCGATTGTTGAAAAATGTGTTTTTTAAGGTTCCAAATGATCTTGATCTCAAGAATCTTGAGCTTTCCTATCGCGATGACAGCACTTCACAGCGCATTGTCATTCCCTCTGCGGTGATCGACGGTGGAGATATGGAAACGAAGTTCCTGCTAAACGACCATGAAGCGGCCTGGAATCTGACTGGAACAATAGATTCGGATAATCAAGAATGTGACCTTCGCCTTTTTTCTGATAAAAAGGAGGTCAATCTTCCCTTGTTGCAACGCAAATTTGGTCTTGCAGTAAGTTTTGATGAAATATCCTTCCGACTGGACAAGGCGCACAGGAGGAATAAGGAATTGCTGGAATTGCATGGGCAATGGGGCTTTAAAAATTTGAAAGTAAATCACTGGCGTATTTCTAGTAAAGATGTCATCTTTCCTGAAGCCATCATGCAGGGGGCATTGAATATTGGAGCATCATCGATTGAAGTGAGTAAAGAAAGTACCGTACAGGTCAAAGATTTTGTGTTTTCACCTTATGTCAAATATGTGCACAAGCCGGAGAAAGAGCTCTTCTTCGCTATTCACACAGATAAGATCGAGGCTCAGCACTTTTTTGATGCCATGCCAGTTGGACTATTTCCAGGTTTAGACGGTATTCAGGTGGAGGGGCACATTCAATACGATCTAAACTTTGCGCTCGAAATAAAAAAGCCCGAAAAGCTTCTTTTCTCTTCCAAAATGGATGATAGGGATTTAAAAGTCGTTAAATGGGGAGAGGCTGATATTGCGATGCTAAATACGCCTTTCACGTATACAGCTTACGAAGATGGTAAGCCGATGCGGGAGATTGTGGTGGGGCCTCAAAACCCTAATTTTACACCGCTAGATCAAATATCCCGTTATATGCAGATTAGTTTGATCAATACAGAAGACCCCTTTTTCTTTAAACACAAGGGCTTTGAGGAGAAGGCTTTTAAGCTCTCCATTGCTACAAATATCAAGGAAAAAGGGTTTAAGCGTGGGGCGAGTACGATATCTATGCAACTGGTAAAAAATGTTTTTCTAAATCGGAATAAGACCGTTGTGCGGAAGCTGGAAGAAATTTTGCTGGTATGGCTGATGGAGCGTTCACAGCAAGTCAGCAAGCAACGCATGTACGAGGTTTACCTGAATGTCATCGAATGGGGGAATAATGTATATGGTATCACCGAAGCTGCGCGTTATTATTTTGGAAAAACACCGGCACAGTTGGAGCTTGGAGAGAGTATATTTTTGTCCAGTATCGTTCCACGACCTAAAAAAGGACTCAACTTTTTTGATTGGACAGGGCACCTGAAAGAGAATATGTTGCGCTATTTTAATACCTATGGTCATATTATGACCAAAACAGGGCAGATTAGTGTGGATTCAACAACTTCAAATTATGGTTTTTATGAAGTTGTTCTGCAACCGCATCTGCGGGCAGCTCGACCAGCTGTGGTAGATTCGGTTGATGTATTTGATATGGGAGATGATCCATTGTTGTTCGATCGTCTCGAAAGTAGCTCTCCTGCCGATAATCTTGAAAGTGTATCTGTTCCAAAGAAGCTAAAACAAATGGATCTAACGGAAAAGAAAGATGAGGAGGCGACTGAACCAGAGAAACCAAAACGATCGCTATTTGACAAGATATTGGGACGTAAAAAAGAAGAAAAACAAAACGACGCACACAAATAGTGTTTGTGGCGAAAGAAGGATATTAACATGAAAAAGATAGAAATTGACGGATTGCTTTTCGAACCTTTATTTGAAGAAGAACAAATTCAGAAGCGAGTGCGCCTAATGGGGATTGATATAAGCCGGCGTTATGAACACAAACTGCCTGTTTTTATAGGTGTCTTGAATGGATGTTTTATGTTTATGGCAGATTTGCTTAAGCAAATTGATGTTCCTTGTGAGATGTCATTTATTAAGTTGGCATCTTATATTGGAACGGGACAATCTGAATTAAACGAGCTTTTAGGACTTGGTATCGACCTTGAAGGCCGGGATGTGATTATTGTAGAAGATATTGTCGACTCCGGGCATTCACTCAAATACACCTTGGATGCTGTAAAAAAATTAAATCCAGCCAGTGTGATTGCTTGCGCACTTTTGGTTAAACCTGAGGCACTGCAGTATCATTTTGAGGAACTAACTTATGTTGGCTTTGAAATAAGTAAGGAATTTGTAGTTGGGTATGGTATGGACTTTAATGGTCTTTGTCGGAATCTCCCCGATATTTATAAAAACGTAGCAATCTAATGTGCTATCAAGTGATCGTTAGATTTTAATGGTAGAATTTCGCTCTATTCAAGCGTTTGATCGCTGTATAATGCTTTCAGATTGATGAGCAAAATTTCCAGATCAGACAAGGGGAATTTAGAGACAGTTTCAAACATTTCCTTTTCATCAAATTTAATGACCAAGACACCTTTATGATCTTCTTCATAGCCCGCTTTTTGTATTGTAAAGTCTATCTTTTCAAAATCAAATTCTTTTAGACTTCCTTTAAACCATTGGTAGTTAGCTGCGTAATTAAATTTGTTTTTTTGAAAATGAATAATTTCAGTGCCATAGGTATTCCATAGTGAAACCCGGATCATATACCATGCTATTAATCCGAATATACCATAGAAGACAACACTCATAAGTGTTACCCCGTCATTGAGAACATTGGCAATGAAGCCGCCTAATGGGAGAATTATCGTCATTATGGTCAGTAAATAGATGAATATTCTGGCAACTAGCGGTCCCTTTTTTTCTTTTAATACCAATTGGTTTTGTGTTAGGTCGATTTGATTCATAGCTGGCATTTCTGTTCTTAAAGGTTCGTTTTTTATGGGGTAGAGCACTTGTTTTGATTCTTTCAAATTGATTTGAGAAATCGATGCGCATTTTACTGGCTAGCCTATTTAAACGAACAGGTTTCGATATGGTCGTTCACCATTCCAACGGCCTGCATATACGCATAACAAATGGTAGAGCCGAAAAATTTGAACCCTCTTTTCTTCATATCTTTTGCTATCTTATCAGAAATAACTGTCGTTGCAGGTACCTGTTGCAAACTGCTCCAGTGGTTTACAATCGGTTGTTTTTCAGGTAAAAAGCTGTATAAGTAGTCATAGAAGCTACCATATTCTGCTTGGATTTTCTTGAAATGTTGCGCATTGGTAATGGTGGATTCAATTTTATTCCTGTGTTTGATGATTCCCGAATCGCTCAAAAGCCTCGCAACATGTTCATTGGTATAGGCCGCGACTTGATCAACATCAAAGTTGGCAAAAGCTTCTTGGTATGCTGCTCTTCGACGAAGAATTGTGATCCAGCTTAAGCCAGCTTGTGCAGA
This sequence comes from Sphingobacterium sp. UBA7038, assembly GCF_002494055.1. Classification (NCBI taxonomy): domain Bacteria; kingdom Pseudomonadati; phylum Bacteroidota; class Sphingobacteriia; order Sphingobacteriales; family Sphingobacteriaceae; genus Sphingobacterium; species Sphingobacterium sp. UBA7038. The sequence goes on along the minus strand of NZ_DLAV01000014.1, from coordinate 3,322 downwards.
CTCCAGGATCAAAAATTCAAATAAAGTTTTGTCATCGCGGACTTGTCGCCCCCATTCTTTATCGTGATAGTCTACATATTGCGGATCAGAACCGCACCATTGACAACGTATGATTTCTTTGTACATGTTCTCTGAAGATTTTTTGAATGCAATATAACTTTTTATCCTAACTTTACGACCAAAATTAAAGAGTTTCGAATAGAGACGGTTCATGAGTATTTCATTGCCGTTAAGAGACAATTCATTTTAATGAGCGTAACTATCTTCAAATATCATCTTCTATTTGTAGTGCTTCTGCTATTTTCCTTTACGGGATTGAATGCGCAGCGGCGAACTTTTCGGGCGGTTGTACAAAACAGCAGCACAGTTAAGGCTGATAGTCTAAATGTAGTAAAAGATTCTGTTGAATCGCCAAACCAGAAAGTCTTGGCATCTTTGAACCCTGCGTTACAGAATCAATATCGGATCGTAACCGTAAACGGGGAAGGGCTGAAGGTTCATAACATTTATAATTTTGATGTACAGCAGTATTTTCAGGGTGAATTAAGAAGTAGTAATTTGGATCGGCAATATGGCACGCTCAAGGCTCATCGTGAAAATTGGATTTTATTTACAGTTCTCGCATTAATTTTTGGTGTTGGGATGATTCGGGTATTCTTCCCGTCAGATATCAAATTGGTTTTTCAGGGCTATTGGGACGATCGGGTCTTACTATCAGTAAGTAAGGAGGATACGATCCTGACATCTTGGCCATTTATTTTTCTGTTTATATTATTCTCTGGGGCAATGGGCTTATTTGTAAGTCTATTTTATGCGTATGAATTAAATAGATTTGATTTTATTACTTTTCCCAATTATATGAAGACTGTGGGAATGGTTGGCGCTTTGTTTGCACTAAAAATAGGGTTTATTCGGTTCTTATCCTTTGTGTTTCAAATCAGAAAGTTGGTAAAAGAATATGTGACCGTGCTGTATCTGATTTATTTCAATACACTTTTTTTAATGCTTCCTGTATTATTAATTTTGAGTCTTGTGCCGTTGACATCGGTGGGTGTGGTGCTTCATTTGGCCATCGTTGGAGCGGCCTTACTCTTTTTCTATCGATTTCTTAAGACAGCGACTCATATTATGTCCATGTATAAATTTTCAATTTCCTATTTAATTTTGTACCTTTGTTGCCTAGAAATAGCACCAATATTAATACTGTTAAGATTATTGAGCTAAAACTGGTTAATATGCAAACTTCAGACGTAGAAAGAGCAAAGAAGGTAAAAAGTGTACTGGTGACTTTACCAAAACCTGAAAACGATAAGTCCCCTTATTATGATTTAGCAAAGAAATACGGGTTAAAATTAGATTTTCGAGGTTTTATACACGTAGAAGGAGTTCCTGCCAAAGATGTGCGTAGGGATAAGGTTAATTTAGCAGATTATTCTGCCGTAATATTTACGAGTAGAAATGCTGTAGATCATTATTTTAGAATTTGCGAAGAGATGCGGTTTGAAGTGTCTGCAGAAATGAAATATTTCTGTATTTCAGAGACGATTGCCCTTTATCTTCAGAAGTATATTCAATATAGAAAACGGAAGATTTTCTTTGGTAAACAGACCGCGAAAGACCTTGAAGAGGTATTGAAAAAACACAAAGGGGAGAATTTTTTGTTCCCTTGTTCGGATGTTGCTAATGAGGAAACAAGTAATTGGTTACTACAAAACGGCTATAAATTTACACCAGCTGTGCTTTTTAGAACTGTGGTAAGCGATTTGACGGATTTGAAAGATGTTTTCTACGATGTTATCGTGTTCTTTAGTCCTTCAAGTGTACAGTCCTTATATGATAACTTCCCTGATTTTAAGCAGAATAATACAAGGATTGCAGCATTTGGCGCTTCTACGCAACAGGCTCTTTTAGATCACGGATTAATTTTAGATATCCCTGCTCCAACACCAAAAGCGCCAAGTATGACGATGGCTGTCGAAGAATATATCAAAAAGGTAAATAAGTAGTAGCCTAACATAAGGTAAATAACAAAAAAAGGGTTCTTAAGACCCTTTTTTTGTTATTTATGCAATTTTAAGGACCACAAAATCGCTAAAGACTTCTATGGGGAAGGGCGTTTTATCATTCCGAATCGATGTCGGTACGACGACAATTTTACGTATCGGCAGATGATCAATAGCTGTGGTATGTTCCTCTTGTAAAAGATAGATGAATAATATGTTTATCTTAAGGGGGTAGAAATGGTTGCGAGTCGAATCGATGATGTTAAAATGTAATAAAAGTGACGAAGGTCATGGAGATTTTAAATATATTTCTATTAAATTGCTAGGAGTAATTTGTTCCAATTAAAAATAAAGCATAGGCAATATTTTTAAAATTTGATAGAAATATTTTTTTTATGTTTGTAATTAAGCAAAATTAGTCAGTCGTGAAGTTAAAGCAAGTTGATAAAATTTCGGGCATTCAATCAGAGGACTTCTTAAAGAATTATCTGAAACCAGGTTTTCCTGTAATTATATCAGATTTTATCAGTGCAGAAAGTCCAGCATGGAAGAAATGGAGTTATGATTACTTTAAGGAAATCGCAGGAGATATAAAAATAGATGTCTATGGAAAAGAGGAGGAATCAATGGACCGTGCTGCCAGTGCTCCTGTTGGCCATATGACATTTGCAGAGTATTTGGATCTGATCACAAAAGAACCTACTGAGTTACGGTTGTTTTTGTTCAATCTGCTCAAAATACGTCCTGAACTGAAAAACGATGTTATTTATAATGATGTCACGGGAGGTAAGGTCTTGCAATGGTTGCCATTTATGTTCTTTGGTGGAGAGGGGTCAAGTACCCGTAATCATTTCGATATCGATATGTCACACGTATTTATCTCTCAATTTCAAGGATTAAAACGTATTTGGCTTTTTCCGAATGATCAATCTGATTTGATGTACAAATTGCCCTACAATTTTCATAGTATTGCCAACCCAAAATATAGTAGTGAAGAGGAATATCCCGGAATTAAGTACCTAGAAGGTTATGAAGCAGTCATTCATCCTGGCGAAACCTTATATATGCCAGCAGGCTGGTGGCATTACATTCAATATGAGACAGAGGGCTATTCGATTTCTGTTAGGGCATTAGCAAATTCGATCAGTGAAAAGTTGAAGGGGGCGCGTAATCTGTTTATCACGAGACATTTTGACAATACCATGCGAAAGATCTTCAAAGACCATTGGTTCCACTACAAAATCAAAACGGCGAAACGCCGAGCCAATAATGCAATCAAAAGAAACAAACGTTAATATAGAAGAAGCTGTCTCAAATTT
>NZ_DLAV01000037.1:101507-104936 GCF_002494055.1 Sphingobacterium sp. UBA7038 | reverse complement strand
TCAAGGGCTTCTTTCGTTTAGGTACTTTCCTTGTGAAGTATCTCGCCTGTTCTAGAACTCCCATATCTAGTTTTTTTGTATATTGCTGTAAATATTACTTACTGGCCGTATGAGAATTTGTTTGATCATCGTCTGTCTTCTCTTGTTGAATGTGAGATCAGGTATTTGCCAAGATAGACAGGATTACATTTTTGTTTCTTATCAAAACTACCTTCCAACCCCGAAGATAGGTATTATCGATTTTTATAGGCAGTTAAATGAAAAATGGAAACGTGATATGGATATGCTTAATGATGAGGCTCATGTTGGATTCGAGGTTTATAAGGATAGCACTATCAGAGTTGTTTCTAGCAATTTTGGTCATGTAGATAAGACTGAAGAAATGAATCAAAAATTTTCGTCCATATCAAAGTGGATACCGGCAAATAAAGATGGTAGATCGACCAATATAGCGCGTGAATATATCATTCATCTTGGGGAAAGGTCCTCTATTGGGGAATTGGGGACATATACGCGGAGTAAGGATACAATGGTTGTCATCGATCCAGGTCATATCCAATTTATTGGCGGCAAATGGTTGAATGCACTGTATTATCAAACACTTGATTATTTTTATACAAATGGCAGGCTAAAAAGAATTGAAATATTGGTTTCAAGAAATAGGAATAGGTTTTATGGCTATTTGTCATTTAAAGAATTTGAACAATTTTTCGTATTCTATTACGGTTTACCTACTTATTATGATAATTCTCCCAGTTTAGCTGTTAAAAGCAGTTATTTTGATTTGGAGAATGCAGTTAAGGATAGTTTGTATAAATTATCTTGGGAAGATTTTCGTGATGGCCGTATCAGTTTAACATTTGATCCTGAGAAAATAATGGTCACATATGATTTTTATTGAGTAACTTTGCAGCGGAATGGGTACATTATTGGACAACGGAATTAAACCGTATAATCATTACGGGGCTTATTTAAAGCAAAAGTATAACGGACAGAAAGTGTTTAAAGTGATTGTGGATGGTAATTTTACCTGCCCCAATCGTGATGGTAGTAAGGGCTATGGTGGTTGTACGTACTGTAATGTAGATTCTTTTACACCGGATACTGCCCGGAAAATTCCTTCTATACGCGAGCAGGTGGAATCGGGTATTGAAAGAGCACGTAATAGCTATGGCGCTGAGAAGTTTATTATTTATTTCCAGCCAAATACAAATACATATGCGCCGACTCATCTACTGAAGATGATGTATGATGAGGCTTTAAGTATTGATCCTGAAAATACTTTGGGTCTTTCTGTGGGTACACGTCCTGATTGTTTGGATTTTGAAAAGATTGCATTGTTGGAGTCTTACACAGATCGTTACGATGTAGATTTGGAGATGGGTATGGAATCTATCTACAATGATACATTGGAGCAGATCAATAGAGGCTGTTCTCACGACGAATTTGTTCAGGCCATGAATATGCTGAAAGATACTCCGTTGGAGCTTTGTGTGCATACCATCTTTGGCTTCCCGTGGGAATCTGAAGAAATGATGTTGAAATATGCAGATGAAATCAACCGCTTTCCACAAATTAAATTTGTGAAGTTGCATCACTTACATATTGTAGAGGGATCTATTATGGGCGTTAAGTTCAAACGTGAGCCTTTTGAACTTTTCTCGATAGAAGGTTATACGGAATTCTTAGCAAAGTTTATTCCTCGATTGCGTCCTGATCTGATCATTCAACGTATTTTCGGGATTGCAGATAAAGAATTGTTAATTGCTCCGAATTGGGGCTTACCGAAATCAGGTATTCAAACATACATCGATAAGGGATTGGAAGCACGTCAGGTCGTGCAGGGGAGTCTTTTTTAGCCGTTCCTAATATTTATACTCTTTTGATAGATCATTGTATGCTATCGCGTTTAATGAATATATTCAGCGCTATAAAAACAGCAAAGGCTTCTCTAATGAAGCCTTTGCTGTTTACCTACAAAAAAAGGGTACGATTACCATCTTTATTTAGCCCTCAACAATTGTTTTTAGATCGGCTGGAGAGTAATTGATGGATTTTAACGTTTTATTGTCAGCTGTTCTGAATACCAGAAATTTGCCATCAACTTCTTTATAATAGGATTCTACACCTTTTAATTTATAGTGCTCCTGTGTAGCGATGGCTTCTGCTTCGTCTTTACATGCTTTGCTCATATTGGAACGTTGAACTTCATCAAAAAGAGCAGAGAATTTATCTTTTAAACCAAATTCTAATACCGCTCCAGCAAGTACATATTGAATGTCACATAGCGCATCTGCAATCTCGACCAAATCTTTATCCCGGATGGCCTCTTCTAATTCTTTTAATTCCTCAGCGATCAACGATACCCGTAAGGCACATCTTTGTTCAGATGGAATAGTAGGCGTGTCTAGGATTGGATGTTGGAATGTTTTATGGAATTCCGCAACGGATGAAAGTGTTTTCGGATCAGTCATATTCTTTGTTTTATTATTTGAAAGAGCAAATATAAAAAATAAAGGACGCTTAACTGAATGACCGTCCTTTATTTTTATTTATCTGCTTAAGCGATTAAATCAGGTGCTTTAACTGCACGATTTCACGCTCTTCTAAATATCTCCAACGGCCACGTGGAAGGTCTTTTTTCGTTAAGTTTGCATAAACCACACGATCCAATTTAACGACTTCATATCCTAATGACTCAAAAATACGACGTACGATACGATTTTTCCCCGAGTGGATTTGGATACCGACTTCACGTTTCGATCCGCCTTGAACATAGCTCAAGTCATCTGGTTTAATTACACCGTCCTCTAATTCGATACCAAAGCTGATTTTGTTAAAATCGCCTTGTGTAAGGCTTTTGTTTAACTCGACATTGTAGATTTTGCTGATGCTGTTGCGCGGGTGTGAAAGTTTTTCAGCAAGACTACCATCATTTGTCATCAAAAGTAGTCCTGTTGTGTTTCTGTCAAGACGACCAACAGGATAGATTCTTTCTTTTGTCGCTTTAGAAACAAGTTCCATTACGGTATGACGCTCCTGCGGATCATCTGTAGTCGTGATATAATCTTTTGGTTTGTTCAACAAAACATAAACATTTTTTTCACGTTTTAGGCGTTCGTTGTTGTAACGGATTTCATCTGTTGCAGGATCCACCTTGGTACCCAATTCCGTAACAGGTTCTCCATTTACCCAAATAACACCAGCAGTGATAAGCTCATCCGCTTTACGTCTTGAACAGATACCAGCATTGGCGATGTAACGATTTAAACGAACTAAGCCGTCATCTTCTGCATCCTCTGCTTTTTTCTTTGGACGTTTAATATATTGTTTATCACCAAAGTTTTTGTTGTCGTCAAAATTTCTACTTTTATCGCCATCAAACTTTCTGTTAGAAGGTCTTGAAGAGTCATTTCTGTCTGAACGTTT
>NZ_DLAV01000037.1:0-101419 GCF_002494055.1 Sphingobacterium sp. UBA7038 | reverse complement strand
ATTTCTGTCTGAACGTTTGAAACTATCTCTTTTATCAAAAGAACGCTCTGAACGGTCAAAAGATCTTGAGGAATCATTTCTATCTGTACGTTTGAAACTATCTCTTTTATCAAAAGAACGTTCTGAACGGTCAAAAGATCTTGAAGAGTCATTTCTATCGGAACGTTTGAAGTTATCTTTTTTGTCAAAAGAACGTTCTGATCTATCAAATTTATTGAAGGAATCTTTTTTGTCAAAAGATCTTGAAGAATCATTTTTATCAAATGAGCGGCCTCCTCTACCAAAGGATTTTTCTGAATTATCTTTTGAACGGAAGGAATTGTTATCTCCTCGGAAGGAAGGTTTGTCTGAGAATTTTTTAGATCCGAATGATCTGTTCTCACGATTATCATCTTTTCTGAAAGAGCCTCTTTCAGATTGGTCATTCGACCCATATGATTTTTTTCCGAAACTATTGTTCTTATCGCCTCTAGATTTGAAACTATCTGAGTTGCCTCGTGACTTTCTGGAGTTGTCATCACGACTGTTCCTTTTATTGCTGAATGGCATTGTGTTTTGCTAAAATGTGAACGACAAAGTTAGGTATAATTTTGGGTTTTGCGAAAAAATCCTTATCTTTTTGTCTTTTCTTGAATTTGCTGCGTTTTTACGATAACAAAGCCGCTTTAAGTTGTCTAGAATGTAACTATTTGTTTTTTAAATAAATAGTGTTTACCTTTGTACCCTTGAATTTGAACCAAGCTATTTTTTGATCGATTGCAGTCGTGGATAGGGTAGCATTAAGGGAGTGAATGATAAGAAAGAGAGTTTTATGTAGTAGTTTGATTTTGTTTGCTTTATTGCTGTCAAAGTTATACTCAACCCCACACAACAATGCTTCAAACGGCGATAAGATCGTTGAACCGAAGCTCGTAGTAGTTCCCGTTCATCATGGGGATGAAGAAGAAAAAAAAGAAAAAAGCAATTCCTTTGAATCGTATATGAATTCATTGACATTTGCCGAAGATTCATTACCGATGGATCGTCCGCTTGTGGAAAGTAAATTGCGTAAATTTTTCAGTCGATTCTCGTTTAAAAAAACAGGATCGTACGATATGCACAAAAAGGCAGAGACCTACTTGCCTATGATTGCAAAGATCCTTAAATCACATGGTATTCCGGAAGATTTCAAGTACATTCCATTGGTGGAAAGTGGCCTTAGTAAAGCTGTTGTTTCATCGAAGGGAGCTGGTGGCTATTGGCAATTTATGCCGGCAACAGCCCGTTTGTATGGATTAAAAGTCAATGGTACGGTAGACGACCGAAAGGATCTTGTTAAATCTACGCATGCTGCAGCGAGATACCTCAAATACCTCTATGGCCAATTTGGTAACTGGACCTTGGTTGCTGCGGCGTATAATGTTGGTGATGGCAGTTTAAGAGGTTCTATAAGAAGACAAAAAAAGGACGACTATTTTGCCTTGAAATTGAATAATGAAACGGGTTCGTATGTGTACAAACTTGTTTCTATGAAGGAAATTATCGAACATCCACAGAAGCATGGCTATTCACGTTATGCCAATAAAGAAAGTGAGACGTTGGATAAGGAACCGAACATGCTGTAAAATAGTGTACTTCACAATAAAAAGGGCTTTCCACTGCATAGTGGAAAGCCCTTTTTATTGTACTGTCTTTAATCAGACCTGTAGTATTGTTCTATTTTTACCTCAGATCGACGATGTCGAAGCCTTTATAATCATTTTTGTTGAATACGAATAGACTACCGGAAAGCGCCTTATTACCTTCCTGAGAAGTTAATGTATACGTATAGCGATTACCACTTTTATCAAATACGGTGGTATCATAGATCAGACTGCTTGCTTTGTTAATGCGCAGCTTGATCTTTGAATAGTTTTTTTTGCTATCAAGAGGACTTAATTCAACAACACTTAGTGTAAGCCCTTTTACCTTTTCTGTATTGGTCAAGGTATATTTAAAACCGGTGGTATAAAAGCTGAATATATTTGTTGGATTGATCTCGTTGGTCGAATTGCTTGCTTCTGAGATTTCAACTTCTTTTTCCGCTTTCATGATATTCCACTGTGTCTTGGAATCCGATATCAATACTTGATTTTTGGTATTGACCTGGTACTTGTTGTTACTCTTGTCCAGGTATATTGTTCCGGCATCAGTATGCGAGCCGCCATTAGCTTGTTTAATATCTAATGAGAAATTGGCCTGTATTGTTTTGTATGCATTGTACTTTTGGCTTACTTTCGTCAGTAGCGCCTTGGCAGCAGCGTCATTTTGTGCATAACTGTTTTGGCTGTATGCCATGATTAGCAGACCTACAATAAACCATACTTGTTTTTTCATCTTAGTTGTCCTTTCTTAACGTCTCCAAAAATTGTTCTAATGAATACTCATCTGGATAAAGCACTTCGCGGGCCTTACTTCCTTCAAATGGACCTACAATTCCTGCAGCTTCCAATTGATCGATGATTCGTCCTGCTCTGTTATAACCCAATTTTAATTTACGTTGGATTAATGACGTAGAGCCTTGCTGATGCATGACAATCAATCGGGCAGCTTCTTCGAACAACTGATCGCGGTCTTTGGGATCAAAATCTACACTACCAGAACCATCTCCGTTTTCGTCTACGTACTCCGGAAGCATAAATGCCGAAGGATAGCCTCGTTGCGCACCGATGTAATCGGAAATTTGTTCAACCTCAGGCGTATCCACAAAAGCACATTGAATACGTATCAAATCACTTCCAGTCGCTAGAAGCATGTCACCCCGACCGATCAACTGATCTGCACCGCCTGTATCTAGAATGGTCCGTGAATCGACTTTCGACAACACACGGAATGCCAGACGTGCAGGGAAGTTGGCCTTGATTGTACCGGTAATGATATTGACAGAAGGACGCTGGGTTGCAATAACCAGGTGAATTCCTACCGCACGGGCCAATTGTGCCAATCGTGCAATCGGTGTTTCGACCTCTTTTCCTGCTGTCATCATCAAGTCGGCAAACTCATCAACAATAAGAACGATATATGGTAAGAATCGATGACCCTCCTCAGGGTTTAATCTGCGATTGATAAATTTTGCATTATATTCCTTTAAATTCCGTACCTGCGCATTTTTTAACAAATCATAACGTTGATCCATTTCTATACAGAGGGAATTTAAGGTGTTGATTACTTTCTTCGTATCGGTGATAATCGCATCTCCGTCGTCAGGCAATTTTGCAAGGAAGTGGCGCTCTACTTTTTTGAATAGAGAAAGTTCCACTTTCTTAGGGTCAACAAGGACAAATTTTAGTTCGGCTGGATGTTTTTTATACAGTAGAGAGGTCAGAATCGCGTTAATACCTACTGATTTACCTTGCCCGGTAGCCCCCGCAACCAGAAGGTGAGGCATTTTAGCTAAATCGGCAATATACACTTCATTTGAAATTGTCTTACCTAAAGCGATCGGGAGATCCATATCTGTTTTCTGAAACTTCTCCGTAGCAAGGACCGATCGCATGGACACCATTTCCGGACTGGAGTTTGGTACCTCAATACCAATAGTTCCTTTTCCGGGCATCGGTGCAATGATCCGGATACCTAAGGCCGCAAGACTTAAGGCAATGTCATCTTCCAGATTTTTGATTTTTGAAATCCGTACACCTGGTTTTGGTATAATTTCATACAAAGTCACCGTTGGTCCTATCGTTGCCTTGATGCTTTCGATCTCGATGCTATAGTTTCTCAGTGTATCAACAATCCTATTTTTGTTCGCTTCGAGTTCCTGTTGATTGATGGTAATTTTACCACCACCATAGTCCTTCAATAAATCCAATGCCGGATGTTGGTAGCCAGAAAGATCCAATTTTGGGTCATACTGTCCGAATTGGGCCACAAGATCACTGGCGGTAATTTCTTTTTCCTCTTTGATATCTTCGACCACCAGACCGGGTACTGCATCGGGTTCAATAATAGCTTCTGGCTCTCGTTGGGGTTCTGCTTCGATTTTCGGCGCTTGATATTCCTGGATTAACGGTAAGTCTTCGGCTTCAAATTCTTCATTTGGCTGATCAATTGTAAAACTGATTGAAGGTGTATTCTCTGTTCTTTCAAGCGGACTATCGTCGAAGGTGAGCACCACTTTGTCCTTCGGATCAATTTGTACTTCGGGTACAGGGTGATGCGTAAAGGCAGGACGCTGAAGTTCTTCCTGTACCTCTTTGTCCCGAGCAGATTGAAATCGCTCATTGATTGACGTTGACCGTTGGAAAGATTCTCGCACCGACTGGATGGAATCATCTTCAATATGAATTTTGTTTCTAAGATTTTGTGGAGCGTATTCATCCTCATCCTCTTCGTCCGTATCTTCAGAGAATGACTTGGATTTCCTGTTACTGAATAGGACAAATTTAAAATCGAGGTTGTAAAGTAAGATCAATGTCGTCAGGTAGGCAAAAGCCAATATACAGCCAACGCCGACAATGCCAACTTGTGCTTCCAGTAATTTATTGGTCCAAAAGCCAAATTTACCCTCGAGCATATGCGGTGTATCGGCCATAAATCCATGCAGGAAGCCTAAAGTTACCGAGATAAAAACGATAGCAACAAAAGAATAGACTACAGTACGGTACAAAGGAAGTAATGATTTCTTGAACAACAAGCGATATCCTAAAATGAATAATACGGGGATAAAAAGAAAAGATGCGACGCCAAACCATTCGTACATGAATTGGTTGGCTAGCAATGCGCCAAATTTCCCTAGTTTATTATCGACAACGGGTAGATCAACAGCTTCATCATGAATTTCTTCTGCGGATCGGAATAATGTCGACCATCCACCATTGGTTTTTGCAATATAACTTTGATCGTCTTCCCAAGTGAATAAGTAGGAGACGAAAGCTGTAGCAAATGCCAATGAAAGTAAGATCAATAAAATCCCTAATATCTTGACAGCCTTTTGCTGTGCATCAGAATAATCTCTTGGTACACTGTTTTTTTGACTTTTTTCTTTTTTAAATGTTGTCGATTCCTTTTGAGGGGCACGTTTGCCGGAAACTGAATTCCCTGTCTGCCTAAATGTATTTCCTTTATTTGACATTGAAAAGCTCACAATTATACTGCTTACAAACTTAGTTATTTTGATAGTATTTTAAAGATGCTGATCGCCTATTATTTTAAGTTTGTCGTTTTTTATGAATGAATAAATTTAGATGTAGCTAAAAAGCTTGATAGGTATAATGGCTAGCAAATACTATGCCCTGCAAGTGGGGTGGGCTAAAGAATATGGGATATGGCTAAAGATTGTTTCTGTTTTTGCCTATTCTTTAGAGTTGCTCTAAAATATGTAGTTTTACGAATAAAATAAGAGATAGCATGAACAAGTTTGAAATACGAAAAGCGACATTAGCTGATAAAGGACGGATTTGGGAAATTATACAACAAGCAATTGCCCTCAGGAAAGAACAAGGTAGCCGACAATGGCAAGATGGTTATCCGAATGAAGATGTGGTTCAGTCGGATATTGATAAGGGCTACGGGCATGTCGTTGAAGTGGAGCGTAGGATTGTAGGTTATGTTGCTATTATTTTTGATGTCGAACCTGCATATAATGATATTGACGGAAAATGGTTAAGTGATGGTTCTTATGTCGGTATACACCGACTGGCCTCGGCGCAGGATCCGCATATGAAAGGTGTGGGGACGGCTATTATGTCCGGGGTGGAAGAGATAGCCATCGATCATGGCGTTTATAGTATTAAGGTGGATACTAATTTTGACAATGGGGGTATGCTGCATGTGTTCGAAAAGTTAGGGTACCGCTATTGCGGGGAAGTACATTTTAGGGGAGCGTCACGCAAAGCATTTGAAAAACTATTAAAATAACCGAACCGATTTCTTCTGCGGAGGAAGAATAACATTGGATTTCATAAAAAAGTCCCTTTTACTTTGTTCAAAAGGGACTTTTTTATGTTTATGGATTATTAAATCAGGATACTGCTGATCATTAATCTGCAATAATCAAGTAGTAATTCTTTTTACCGCGTTGTGCAACAATATATTTATTGTTTACAAGGTGATTGTCCGTAATCGAATCTTCAATATCGGTTGCTTTTTCTCGGTTGATAGAAACGCCGCCGCCCTGAAGCATTTTGCGGGCTTCACCTTTTGACGGAAATACCTGTGTCTGAACAGCTAGTAAATCAAGAATATTGATGCCTGCTGCGAGATCTGCTTTAGCGACCTGAAACTGCGGAATGCCTTCAAATACCTCTAAAACTGCGTCGTGATCTAAGTTGTTTAAGAATTCTAAAGAGCCATTTCCAAAAAGAAATTCAGAAGTTTTGATCGCAGTTTCGTACGCTTCTTCGGAGTGGGTACGAATGGTGATATCTTTTGCCAGTGCTTTTTGAACTAAACGTAAGTGTGGCGCTGCATCATGTTCTGCAATAATGGACTCAATTTCTTCCTGAGGTTTGAGTGTAAAAATTTTGATCCAGTTTTTAGCATCATCATCTGACGTATTCAACCAAAATTGGTAGTACTTATACGGAGAAGTTTTTTTTGGATCTAACCATATGGCACCAGATTCGGTCTTTCCAAATTTCTGGCCGTCGGCTTTTTTGATTAATTGCGTCGTGATGGCATAGGCTGTTCCCTGATCTTGGCGACGGATCATTTCGCTTCCTGTTACGATGTTACCCCATTGGTCCGACCCGCCCATTTGAACTTTACAGTTGTGGTGCTTCCAAAGATAGTAGAAGTCATATCCTTGAATCAATTGATAGGTAAACTCTGTAAATGAGAGACCATTGTCGCCTTCCAGACGTTTTTTTACAGAATCTTTTGACATCATATAGTTAACGGTAATCATTTTACCGATATCACGAATAAAATCCAAAAATTTAAAATCTTTAAACCAGTCGTAATTATTAACCATTTGGGCGTCATTTTCCCCTTCTCCAAATTCAAGAAATTTGCCTAACTGCTTTTTCAGACAAGCGACATTATGCTGTAAGGTAGCTTCGTCCAACAAGTTACGCTCTGCAGATTTGAAAGAAGGGTCTCCGATCATGCCTGTTGCTCCTCCAACCAGGGCAACTGGTTTGTGGCCTGCATTTTGGAAATGGATCAACGTCATGATTTGCGTCAAGTGTCCTACGTGTAGAGAGTCGCCTGTGGGATCAAAGCCGATATAACCAGCGACTTTTTCTTTATTCAGTAAGTCTTCAGTGCCTGGCATAATATCTTGCAACATGCCTCTCCAACGTAATTCTTCTACAAAGCTCATTGTTAAATGGATTTAATTTTTTAATTTACAAGATGCAAAGATAGGAGATTAAGCGTATATTGAGCGAATAATTTCCCATAAAAGCACACGCTAATAAGCTGGTATGAATTTTTTATCACATTTCTATTTTGAACGGTTTGCAACTAATCCCGAACGTATGGTGGGTGGATTGTTACCCGATCTATTAAAAAATGCGGATAAATCCTTTATGCTAAAACCGCGTCAGTATGAAGATGAGCTCTTGGACAATCCTTTACTGGAACAATTGTACATAGGCTGGAACCGTCATATCGAGGTCGATCGTCTATTTCACAATTCACCTTACTTTTTTCATCATACACATCAGCTGAAACTAAAAATCCAGTCTAGTTTAGCCGGGCTGCCTATCCGTCCGTCCTTTATGGCCCATATTGCGTTGGAGCTATTGTTGGATCATATCCTAACACAAAATAAAGCGGTCTCCATCGATAAATTCTACGCTGCACTGGTACATGTCAATGAAGATGCTGTTCGGAAGTTTTTGAAAATTAATCAGCTGAGTGATATTCCTAAGTTTGAAAAGTTCTATCATCAGTTTATTGAGTGGGCGTATATTTATGACTATGCACAGGTAGAAAAAATCGCAGGTGCGCTTTTCAATATTTGTAAGCGATTGTGGAAATTTGAAGTTTCAGTGGAGCAAAGACAGCTTCTGACAGAACAGCTGATTTCCTATTTACATACGCAGATGACCGATTATCAAGAAATTTACCAGTATATTCAATATGAGCTGGTGGACTTTAATTAGTCTGTCAGAAAATACCAATAGTATAAGACCTTGAAAATATTTATTTTCGCATAATTTTAAGTATCAAAAACTAAATTTACATGTCACATAGACTTTTTCGGAAGAAAAGTGTTGATCAGATTCTGCATGACACTCAAAAAGAGGAGGGGACGGGCCTTGCAAAGGTATTGGGGGTAACAGATCTGGTTTCGTTGGGTATCGCCGCTATTGTAGGGGCTGGAATCTTCAGCACAATTGGATTGGCGAGTTATGAAGGTGGACCAGCGGTATCACTCCTCTTCGTTTTTACGGCTTTTGCCTGTGTTTTTACGGCATTGGCCTATGCGCAATTTGCCAGTACGGTTCCTGTGTCTGGCTCAGCATATACATACGCTTATGTGGCCTTTGGTGAGTTGTTTGCATGGATTATAGGTTGGGCATTGGTCTTGGAGTATGCTGTTTCCAATACGGTTATTGCCATTTCCTGGTCGCAGTATTTTGTCTCCATGCTGGAGGGCTTTGGACTCCACATACCGGCTTGGTTGTCCATGGCGCCAGGCTATGCTTATGATGCTGTAGAGAAGATGAACCAACATGGTGCGGCTGCACTGACCGCAATCGACCAACATGGTCTGGATGCTTTTAATAATGCACCACGAATAGGAGGACTGCCTATTATTTTCGATTTACCAGCAGGTGTCATTACATTTTTGGTTACTTGGTTGGTTTATATCGGAATCAAAGAGTCCCAGAAAGCGAGTATGATTATGGTTATGATCAAGGTAGCGATTATCCTGGCCGTAATTTTTGGGGGTATATTTTTCATTAAACCTGAAAATTGGACACCTTTTGCGCCGAACGGCCTCAAAGGTGTACTCGGAAGTGTGGCCGCGGTTTTCTTTGCCTTTATCGGATTCGATTCGATCTCCACAACTGCCGAAGAGTGTAAAAACCCGCAGCGCGATCTACCTAAGGCGATGATCTATTGCCTATTGATTTGTACTGTATTGTATGTTGCTATTACCTTAGTCTTGACGGGGATGGTTAATTACACCGAATTAAATGTGAAGGATCCGCTTGCTTTCGTGTTTAAATATGTGGGCTTTGACCATATGGCCGGAATTATATCGGTGACCTCTGTGATTGCCATCACCAGTGCCTTGCTGGTGTATCAATTGGCGCAACCAAGAATCTGGATGACGATGAGTCGGGATGGTTTGTTGTGGAAGAAGTTTGCGACCATTCACCCAAAATATAAAACACCTTCGTTTGCAACTATTGTAACGGGTTTGGTGGTTGCTATCCCTTCGTTATTTTTTAAAATGGATTTCTTTGTGGATTTAACGAGCGTCGGTACCTTTTTTGCCTTTATACTTGTGTGCGCCGGTGTATTGTATATGGATTATTCGGGTTTATCGGCAAAATCCAAATTTAAAGTTCCTTACATCAACGGTAAGTATTTGGTTGGTGCAGGGCTACTGATTGCTATTGTGTTTATTTTTAGCTATGCGCAAGAAACGATACAGGAGTGGAAATCGCTTACCATCCTTGAAATTCTAGAACATAAAATGTTGGTCATCATATTTTGGTTAACTTGGCTTGGACTGGGGATTTATAGCTTTAAAATGAACTTTTCCCTATTGCCTGTCGTTGGTATTCTGATCAATCTGTATTTAATGACGGAGCTGGGGGCAAGTAACTGGATAATATTTGTGATCTGGCTCGTGATTGGATTGGCTGTATATTTTATGTATGGCTATAAACATTCAAAGTTAAATAAACAGGCGCAAGCCTAGTATAGGAGAAGCGTCGTACAGTAATGAATCAAAGAAAAGGAGCTATCTGCATAAAAGATAGCTCCTTTTTTTTAATATCATGGACTTATTAGAATCTCCATAAAAGGATCCGGCTTACCTTATTACCTTGTTCCATGCGGATCACTTCGGTCTCTTTTACGTTTATTTTCTTTAGTTTGTGTTGTAGAAAGCGAATGTCTTCGCGGTGGGCAACTAATGTTGTGAACCATTTTACTTGATCTTTGTGAAATTGGCTTTCAAAGATCATGCGTGACAAGAACGCTTTTTCACCACCATCGCACCATAACTCGCTTCCTTGTCCAGAAAATGCCTGTGTGACCGGTTTTTCGTCTATTTTAGCGTCTTTGATACCTGTGGTCTTACGGATGGACTGCTGTAAAGCCTCGGTCTGAGAGCTAAAAAATGGGGGATTACAGATCACCACATCATATTTTTCCCCTGGAAGAATAATGTCTTTGAATATGGCCTTCGGATTATTTTGGAGGCGGATCTGTATGCTCTTTTTTAAGCTCATATTTGTCCGTGTTATCTCGATGGCGTTTTTGTATGCGCTCTTGATGATTTCAGACCCTACAAAGCTCCATCCATACTCCTGATGTCCGATGATGGGGTAGATACAATTTGCACCAACACCGATGTCGAGGACGTGGATGTTTCCGCCTTTTGGAATTTCACCATTATTGTCCCTTGCAAGAACGTCTGCGATATAATGAATATAATCTGCCCGGCCCGGAATAGGAGGGCAAAGATTCTCTTTGGGGATATCCCAGTGTTGAATGTGGTAATATTTTTTTAGAAGTGCCTTGTTTAACGTTTTAACAGCATCGGGGTTGTTAAAATCGATGGACTTTACTTTATACGCATTTTCTATAACAAAATCTTTGAGCGAAGGTTCCACTTTGCTCAATTCTTCAAAATTGTAGTTATCGAGATGTCTATTTCTAGGATGTAATTTCTTTTTTGGATTAGCGTCTGCCATGATGTATTATTTGCAACAAAAGTAATGCAATTCTATTGAATAAAAAAGGTGATGCTTGAGCATCACCTTGAGGAGTCTTAATCTTTCCGTATGAGATGGACCTCTGAAGTCTGTGGAAAATTGAGCGGAACCCGTTCAATTGTAACAAAGCTGGAATCTAAACCAAAACCTTTTTCTTCGGACAAACTCATTTTTTTGAGGTAACCATAGATGTCCATAATTACTTTTTCTATCCATGTCATCTGGTTGGTTTTGGAGAGTACTTTTTCTAAAACAACAAACTTAAAGTCACCAGGAATATTGTGTTTACGTAGGGTGTCGTATTGACTGGTGATGTCAATTTCACCTTTTTTCACCATTTCCTCAACTACTTTTCTGAACAGTAGACTGATGCGCTGTTCCTCTCTAAAGCCAAGTTTAAAATCAACCCGTATTAACTTACCCGGGATAAGCTGATCGATTGAATATTCTTTTGTATGTGGATGATCCATCACATCAACGTGGACGAGCCAATATACATCCGCACGCTTTGGCTTTTTATTAATAATTGAATAAATAATTTTAGCCTCTATCTCGGATTTGAAATTTGCACTTGTCAGATAGACCAAATGCGACGCATAGGGAGGGACCGATTTGTCCTCGCTCAATTCGGAGATAATGGGGTAATATTTATTGATGTTAATGAAGTTAACAAAACGATTTTTAATTTTTCGCGCTGTGTACCAGCAATACATTGTTATATATAGCGCAGTGGCAAGCAGAAGAGTCAACCAACCGCCATGGGCTATTTTAACACCATTTCCTATTAAGAAAGTTAGTTCAATAACAAAATAAGCAATCAAAAATACCGCAATTAGTACACGGTTGACTTTTTTCATGGCGAGGAAGTATCCCATTAAAATCGTGGTCATCAATACCGTTAAATTGATCGCAAGACCATAGGCTGCATCCATTCGGCTTGATTCTTCAAAAACCCAGATGACAATCATACAGCCGACCCATAAAATTAAATTGATGGATGGTACATACAACTGACCTTTATGTTCACTGGGGTAGCGGATAGCCACCTTAGGCCATATATTCAACCGTACTGCTTCCGAAATTAGAGTATATGATCCGGATATCATGGCTTGACTGGCGATGACCGCTGCAATCGTCGCGATGGCGATACCGTAGCCTATAAACCAATCGGGCATGATTGAGTAGAACGGATTTTCACCTCCAAGGACACGTCCTTCCTGTGTCAATAACCAGGCTCCTTGTCCGAAATAATTTAGTATAAGTGTGATTTTTACGTAGATCCAGCTGATGCGGATATTGTTTTTACCACAGTGCCCCATATCCGAATACAATGCTTCGGCACCTGTAGTACATAAAAACACGGCACCGATCAGTAATAGCGAATGGGGGTAGGTAATCAAAATATGGAAAGCATAATAGGGGTTGATCGCTTTCATCACTTCTGGTGCGAGGTGAAGATGAGATAAACCGATTACACCAATGATTGTAAACCAGATGGTCATCAATGGGCCGAAAACCTTTCCTACAACAGATGTTCCAAATCGTTGGATAATAAACAATAAGGAAATAATTGTAACTACAATAGGTACTGTAGGTAATCCTGGGAATTTGAGATCCAAACCTTCAATAGCCGAGGATATTGTGATGGCAGGGGTGATCATTCCGTCCGCTAACAAGGTCGCTGCACCGATCATCGCCGGGAAAATTAACCAAGGGGCTCGTTTGCGTACCAATGAATAGAGGGATAGGATACCGCCTTCACCTTTATTGTCTGCCCGGAGTGTGATCCAAACATACTTTACTGTTGTCTGGAGCGTCAGTGTCCAAAAAACACAGGATAGCCCGCCCAAGACTAAGTCCTTTTGAATGGCTCCTTGTCCCATGATTGCTTTGAAAACATACAATGGAGAAGTTCCGATATCTCCAAAAACGATCCCTAAACTGATCAATAATCCGGCGAAACTCACCTTATTGATACTGTTGTGATGACTGTTGTCTGCCATTTATCAATTATTTTATTTCAAAATATACTGCAAAAATATACTTTTTGCCTGTACTTTAAGTAGGTACATTTCCTGCGCCAAATTTTAGCATTTACTTTGACATGCGCAAGAGCTGTTAAAATTTGTTAAAAGAAACTTAGAATGAATCTATTTGCTGAAAAACTTTTAAACAAAATACTAACTTTGTTGTTGATAATTCAAATAGTTAGCGTTATATTTGATTAAACCGTAACCAGTATTTGAAGTCTAATTTAACACTATGGGGAGAAATCTACTTAAAGCAGCTTGTTTAACACTTTTATCCGCACTGACATTGTGTAGCGGGTTGACTCGGGTGTATGCAAAGTCTCCTTATGACCATACTATTTCGCAACATATTTGGGACGGCAGTGAGGCATTCGGAGAAGATAATAACATCAAGGAGACAGAGAAACTTATCAATAATGTGAAGGTTTTCTACAATCCGATTGCTGAACAAATAAATCTTTCTTTTAAATTGGCAAAATCGTCGAGTGTGTCTATCAAAGTAATGGATGCATTGGGCAATGAGATTCTCCAATTAATGAATGGTAATCTGGATTCAGGAATTCAAAATCTTTCCTTTGAGCATGGTGGAAAATTAACGACAGGATTTTACTTTGTACGCGTAGTTGCAGGTTCGGAAACTGTGGTGAAAAGATTTTCTATTCGATAAGAAAGTAACATTTTTCGATAAAAAGGTAATTTGTAATGTACGTTCATTCGTATACATAAAACAGCAAAGGGNNCCCTTTGCTGTTTTATGTATAGCTTGATTTGTTAATTTTGGTCTTGTTGTAGTTCTTCGATCCACAATCCATCATCTTGAATGATCTTGATCAATTCATCTAAGGCATGGGCTGAACTCACATTTTTCTTAACCACCTGCTGACCTCTATATAATGTCACTTTATCAGGGCCCGCCCCAACATAACCATAGTCTGCATCTGCCATTTCTCCAGGGCCATTAACAATACAGCCCATGATTCCAATTTTTAAGCCTTTTAAGTGATTGGTACGGCTTCGGATCATTTGCGTGGTTTCTTGGAGATCAAATAAGGTTCTGCCACAGCTTGGACAGGAAATATATTCTGTCTTGGATATTCTGGATCGTGTCGCCTGTAAAATTCCGAACGAAAGTGAGGCGATATTTTCCAATGCCGTTGCCGGAGAGTCAATCCAAATTCCTGAACCTAAACCATCGATTAATAATGCGCCTAGATCTGTAGAAGCGTACAGCTGTATTTTTGATATCGGTTCTTCGGGATTCATAAAATCACCAATGGGTCCTGAGAATTCTTCCGCCAAATAAGAACGCTTGATAATGACAGGATTGTCAATACCGATTTCCTGCAGATTTCGAAAGAACTGTCTTTGATCTGCCATACCGTGCAAGTAATCGGTTTCTACGATAAATACGACTGTTTTGTCTAGCTGTAAGGATTCAAACAATGGGGTTAATAAATCTGAATTACAGATTTTGACCATATTCAGGACTTTATCCTTATTGTCTGACTTTACGAATTCTTCTAAGGTAAAGAGCGGATGAATATTGGTTTGATCGGTAAGTTTTGACCAGGTATTATAGTTATATACTTGCTTCAGATTTGCCGGCATCGTAAAGGATGGTAAACTGTCTGCGAGATAAACAAAGTCTACAGACTGCTCACCCATGTGGTATTTATCTAATAGGATATCGTAGCGATAACCTACTTTGGTAAGGATCTGAGCGTCCTTTAGATTTTCCTTAGAAATGTCGACCACAACCCTAGGTACCAAAGAGCCGCCGATGAAAGTATTTACTTCTTGGCTGGCATAAGGAATATGTGGTGTCTCCGGAGAGAGCTGAACAATCTTTTGTTTGGGCTGACTCGCGATGTTTGCCTTTCTTTTGCTATATCTATTGACAAGTGCTATAGCGACCGGAGCTTCCCGTTCAGGCTCTTCGGTTAGCGATACACGTACCGTATCGCCCAATCCATCTTCCAACAGTGTTCCGATACCGACGGCAGATTTTACACGACCATCTTCACCGTCTCCAGCTTCAGTTACACCGAGATGTAGGGGATAGTTCATGTTTTCGGAAACCATTTTTTCGACCAGCAATCGATAGGCTTTGACCATGACCTGCGGGTTGGAAGATTTCATGGAGATACAGAGATTGTAGAAACTCAGATCTTCACACATCCGGATAAACTCCATGGCAGATTCGACCATCCCTTCCGGAGTGTCACCATAATGACTCATGATCCTATCCGAAAGTGAGCCGTGGTTGGTACCAATACGCATGGCGGTACCATTTTCCTTACAGATATTTACGAGCGGAGTGAATTTTTGATAGATGCGATCTAACTCGCGCTTGTATTCAGCATCGGTATAAGATAGCTGATCAAATTTCTTCTTGTCTGCATAGTTACCGGGATTGACCCTTACTTTCTCGACGATGCGCGCAGCGACCTCGGCAGCATTTGGTGTAAAATGAATATCAGCGACTAAAGGGACTTTATAGCCTCTTCTGCGAAGTTCATCTTTTATGTTAGCTAAATTTTGTGCTTCTTTAATACTTGGAGCGGTAATACGAACGTATTCGCAGCCCGCCTCTACCATTCGAATGGTCTGCTCAACTGAGCCCATCGTATCCATTGTATCTACCGTAGTCATACTTTGAATACGAATGGGATTATCGCCACCCATGGGAATATCACCGATCTGAATTTCCCTTGTTTTCCATCTCGAATAATCTACCTTGGAATTGCAATAGATTCCAGGTAATGTCAACATATTACTTGTGTCCATATCTAACACAAAGTTAGCTTTTCTTGACTAAAAATCGGGTGTCAATTAATATCTTCTAATTTTTATTGACGCGATGCCACCGTTGATATCGAAATCGAATTTTTGAGCGGCAGAGTCGTAATTTGTCGATTTTACTTCGCCTTCACTTTTTAGGAAATCGCCCTCATAATCTGTCGAGGATAATGCATTGTCGCTTGTAATACGACAGGCCGCGTTTTTGGGGATGGAGATTTCAATAGAGGAGGCTCCAGCATCCATAGAAATTTTAGTTGTTGCCAGCGGTTGACCTAATTTTAACTTTAGACTAGTCGCTCCAGCATCGATATCCAATGTTTCTATCTTGTAGGGTGAAAGATCTAACCTGGCATCAATTGCACCTACATCAAAATTCAGATTCCATAGGATGTTGGGGTTTAATGCGATAAACGTATTGTTGTTTTTGCTGTTAAAATCCTTGTTTTTGTATTTTCCCTTTAGGTTGATATCTAATTTGTCTGCAGATTCTCCATGCACAGTTATGCCCAGTAGATATTCTTTTGATGTGTTAAATGCCGAGAAGATTTCTGAAGTAGTGCTACTATCATTTCTTAATGAAGTGGCCCCCAAATCGAGGTTTAGGGTAGCACTATGGATTTTATCATCCAGCGGGACGTTTAATTTTTCTGTTGTATAATTTGTTTTATCGTTGGGATCGTCGACATTGATGTTGACGCCTTTACTTTTTAAAAGCTGTGTTAAAAGTGGTTCCTTTGGTGTCGACAGCCCTATGTAAGTCAAAAAACCTAAAATTACGACGGTAGAACCGATGGCGACAAACTGTCCAATCTGTTGGTCTTTGGGTACCAGCATACGAATTCCGGCAAGCACAATAAACAGCGGCCAGTATCTAAAAATACCTACCCAGTTGAAAGAAATTGTGTTGAGCTGTGATAATAATAAGACAACTCCTATAAAGAGAATGGTGATACCAGTTGTTATTCTTCGTGTATTCATAACTAATTCCGTTTGTTAATATATCTCAAAAGTAAGTCGCTTTGGGAGATACCGTATGAATGTTTAGGCTATTATACATAAAAAATCGGTAAATGTGACTAATTGATCGGTAAGTAATTTCGTTTTTCGTATACTTTTTGGGTTTTTGCTTGTTTATATATTTGCTGGAATTAATTACCTTTAATGGATAGCTTGGCTCAGTATAGCCGTTAAATTGGCGTAATACATTGAAATTAAATAGATAATATGATCTTTCATCACATTGGTGCATATCTCATACTCCTGAAATCAGTTTTTAAAAGACCGGAGAAAGGGCGAATTTATTGGAAGGAAACCGTATTGGCAATGACCGATATTGGTATAGGATCTCTAGGACTTATCGTTATTATTTCCACCTTCATTGGCGCTGTTATGACCATGCAAATTGCCTTTCAGATGGTATCCGACTTGATCCCAAATTCAATTATAGGTTCGATCAACCGGGATTCAAATATTTTGGAATTAGGACCGACGATCTCGGGATTGGTCTTAATGGGGAAAATTGGGTCGTCTATATCTTCACAGATCGGATCCATGCGTGTTACAGAGCAGATTGATGCTTTGGAAATTATGGGGATCAATGCTCCTGGTTATTTGATATTACCCAAAATATTGGCGGGTATCACCATGATTCCGATGTTGGTGATTATTTCTATCGTGTGCGCTTTAGTGGGCGGTTTGTTAGGTGGATCCCTTTCGGGCGCTGTGACACAGGCGGATTATATTTTAGGAATTCAAGATGGCTTCAACGGCTTCACGGTGACAGTTGCCCTTGTTAAAGCTGTTTTGTTTGGGTTTATTATTACCTCGATATCTGCTTATAAAGGGTATAATGTAAAGGGCGGAGCGTTGGAAGTTGGGCAAGCTAGCACAGAAGCAGTTGTCGTTGGCTGTATAACTATTCTTGCGGCGGATTATGTGATAACCGCATTAATGCTTTAAAAAGATTTTATGATTCAAATCGAAGATATTAACAAATCGTTTGGTGACAACCATGTTCTGAAAGGAATTAGTGCAAATTTCGAACCCGGAAAGGTGAGTCTGATTATTGGAGGGTCGGGTTCGGGAAAGAGTACTTTATTGAAATGTATCGTAGGCCTGCACCAACCGGAAAAAGGAAAGGTAATTTTTGATGGCAAGGATTTTACTCGGATGAATTTTGAAGAGCGTGTTCCTATTCGAAAAGAAATAGGTATGCTTTTTCAAAATTCAGCGCTGTTTGATTCGATGACGGTAGAGCAGAATATCATGTTTTCGTTGGACATGTTTACGGATATGTCCAAAGCGGAAAAATTAGACCGTGCAAATCATTGTTTGGAACAGGTTAATCTGGAGGGACGAAATAAACTGTTCCCTGCGGAGCTTTCGGGGGGGATGAAAAAGCGGGTTGGAATTGCACGTGCAATTAGTATGAACCCTAAATATCTATTTTGTGATGAACCCAATTCGGGATTGGATCCGGAGACTTCGATTGTTATTGATGAATTGGTACTAAAAATTACGCAAGAGTTGAAATGTACGACAGTCGTTGTTACACATGATATGAATTCTGTGATGGGAATTGGTGAGTATATTTTGTTTCTCTATAAAGGAGAGAAATTCTGGGAAGGTTCCAATAAGGATATGATGCGGTCAGATGTGGAGGAATTGAACAACTTTGTTTTTGCAAGCCCATTAATGAAAAGTGCGAAAGCTTCTATGGGGCAATAAGGGCTGGGAACGTGGCTTTATTGCGCGTAATTTTATGTGTTTGATCTGTGTTAGCATCATGCAGATTTCTTTTATATTGAAATTTAGCTTAGTTTTGTCGGAAAATTTTGATTTTGGCAGCAACAAATATACAACTATTGACCCCACAGCATTGGAAGGACTATGAACTCATTGATTGTGGTGATTTTGAAAAACTGGAACGTTTTGGTGATTTAATTTTAATCAGACCAGAACCTCAGGCTGTATGGCCTAAGGCATTGACTGATGCGGAGTGGAACAAGCGTTATCATATCAAATTCAAAGGTCGTTCGGCTACTTCAGGAGAATGGTTGAAGAAAAATCCTCAAGCCCAAGACCGTTGGCATATCGAATATAAAAATAAGGATGTGGCCATCAAATTTAGATTGGGCTTGACATCTTTTAAACACGTCGGGATATTTCCGGAACAGGCTGTAAATTGGGACTATATTTCGGAATCTGTACGTTCATTTAAGACGGAAAGACCGAAGGTCCTAAATCTTTTTGCATACACTGGTGGAGCATCTTTAATAGCAAAGGCTGCGGGCGCGGATACGACTCACGTAGATTCGATTAAACAGGTTGTTACCTGGGCAAATGAAAATATGGAAATTTCCAATTTGGATAACATTCGTTGGGTGGTTGAAGATGCTTTGAAATTTGTAAAGCGTGAGCTGAAAAGAGGTAATACATATAATGGGATTATTTTGGATCCACCCGCATATGGGCATGGGCCAAAGGGCGAGAAATGGAAATTGGAAGATCACATTATGGAAATGATGACTGAAGTCGTTCAACTATTGGATCCTAAAGAGCATTTCTTGATTTTGAATACGTATTCATTAGGGTTTTCCTCTGTTATTGTTGAAAATTTAATTAAGACAGCTTTCCCAAAAGTGGAAAACTTGGAAATAGGCGAGTTGTTCTTACAAGCAACAGCAGGACCGAAACTTCCACTTGGGGTATTCGGTAAATTTCGCAAAATAGCGAAGTAAGGCTTGTCAAAAGATTCCTGATAATAACACGGGGCGCTTATTGAAGCGCCCCGTGTTTGTTTAAAGTTATATTAGGAGGTTACATATGGATGTCTTTTAAACGTAGTGATGCCAGTTCAAGCTGTCTGGGTATCGCTGTGCTGATATTTTGTGGAATAAGCGATAAGTGCTGGGTAAGTTCGTTGTAATAAGCTATTCCAGCTTGTAATTGTGCTTTGAATCTAGCTACATATTTTATCTTTTTATCGTTCATGATATTTTTATTGTCTGTTACATATTTTTGAATATGATCGATATACAGGTTGAGTTCGTTGATCATAACAAAAGGTCTGTTGTCATTTTCAAAAACTGATATACGGCCATAGATGTGGTCGATCATTTCCCGCAAAGAATATTGTTTTTTGAACCAGACAAGATTCGGGCCTGGGCAGATGGATACAGCGGTCTGTTCTTTGCTCTTTTGGATATTGTACTTAAGATAAGCTGGTGCTGCGAGCCCTTCACAAAGACAGGTTTTTTCTGTAATGTCGTCAAAGGATTTATCGTATTCCGCAGCGGACAGATTTTGTTTTTGTAGTTCCTGGATCTTTTGATGTTGATAGACGCGTGATGCAGTGCAGATCGGTTTATCACCAAACTCGGTGTTCGAAATAAGGTATTCTTTTTTACAAGGGCTACCGGGGCGCCCTTTTTTTATACGTTCCAACCGTAGGTACTCTGCGCCACTTTGTCTGAAATTGTTAAAGGGAATTCCCAATGGAGATGCTCCACTACAGTAGAAGTCTTCTTTCTTGGCAAGTTCCAATGCTTTCAGGGTTTCTTGATCTACTGTGGTTGCTTCGGGAACCATCAGGAATGGGGATCCCCATCCTACGGCATCGAATCCATAATAGTCTAATAAGAACTGATGTTCTGAAGCTGTTCCCACGCCTCCTTGAACTGTATATTTGATGCTGGGAGGAGTTGTTAATGAGCGCTCCTGGGAAACCCAATATGCGTGGTATATCTCGAAAAGTTCGGTTTTCAAACTTTCTTTTTTCTCTTTAAACTCTTGAAGGATTGGTCCCAGAAGAAGACCATCGGTTGCGAAAGCATGACCACCGCAGTTCAAACCGGATTCTATTCTGAATTCAGATACCCATACACCACGCTTAGCGAGATATTTTGCCTGGATGAGCGCCGATCGAAAGTCACTTACTTTCAAAACGACTTTTTTGTCAAATAGACCTTCACTATTGGGGAAGAAAGCCGGTAATTCAGCGAGGTAAGCGTATAGGTGTGGATTCATCCCTGCGGAAAGGATAAGGGAGGAATGCAAGTTGGAATTTGCAAAACCACGTAAGGCTGCTGAAGCATCAGAATAACGCTGATCCAATAGGTTACCATCCTGGTAATTCATTTTATCTACTTTGGACATAATATTAACATCGATGTCTCCCGGTTTGAGATAATTGATCAATAGATCTTGCAGCTCGGTTTTAATCGCGCGATTGGTTTCCATTTCCATCGCGTGATAAATCGGTTTTGAAGGATGTGACTCGGGTAAAAGCTGAAAATATTTGGTAAGTTCTGAATTTTCGGTAAAGGGCTGACGCTTCAAGGCCACGACTTGCTTCTTGACCACAAACTGTACGAGATTGAGATAGGCCGTAATTCTTTTTGCCCGGTAATCTTCTTCTGTTTTAGTGATCGGATGATAGACGATTTGATATTGTCCGCAGTAATAGCGGCGCATGCGCTCGATGAGTTCATCGTCAACAATAGACATTACGGTGGAGATACCATATTGTGCGACCTTAAGTGCGGAGTCGATGGAGAAAGCTAAGCCTAATACGGGGATATGAAAAGTATGCGTCATTCTTAAATATTTCTTTTACGAAATAATAGAGAATAACGCTGAAAAAAAGTAATGATTGTTTTATCTGGACATGATTGTAATCACTATTCAAATACAATTGTCTTGTAATCGTTGCGCATCACACGATCTTCACTAAGCAGACGAATTGCTCTGCTCAGAACAGCCTTTTCTATTTCTTTGCCGGCAGTTACCATATCTTTTACAGTATAGGTGTGATTGACATGTCGTATATCCTGTACGATGATGGGGCCTTCATCGAGTTGGTCGGTAACGAAATGCGCTGTGGCACCGATGATCTTAACGCCTCTTGCATGAGCCTGCTTGTACGGGTTGGCACCAATAAAAGCGGGTAGAAATGAATGGTGTATGTTGACCAGTTTATTTTCAAAGGTACTGACAAACTGAGGAGACAAGATTCGCATGAACTTCGCCAGAATGATGTAATCGAAATTATAGTTTTGGATTTGTGCGATCAGTTGTTTTTCGAATGTTTCCTTTGTTAGGTTTTCATGTGAGATGCAATGAAAAGGAATATCAAACTTTTCCGTAAAGGAGCGTAATGATTCATAATTACCAATTACGGCCTGTACTTCGGCTCCCCATGTTTCGAAGTGTTGACGTACCAGGATATCGGCAAGGCAGTGATGCTCTTTGGTCACGAGGACGACGATTTTTTTGCGGTTATTGGGATTTATCTGTATCTGAGCAGATGGGGGAAGTACTTCGGCAAGGGAATCCGAAAGCTGTTTCTGCTCAGGCACGATACCGTTACACACGACACGCACGAAGAATTTGTTGGCTTCTTCATCCACATATTCACGCATGGTGACAATATTGAGTTGATATTTTGCCAGCGTATTTGAAATGTTGGCGACCAATCCAACGGCATCTTGACATTGGATCAGAATTAAGGTTTGGTTGTGCATGAAAGGTGGTTGTAGGTTGCTAAAAAAGCGGGTTATTTTAACCCGCTTTTTTTGTTAGTTCTTCTTCAAGGTCAACTTCAACACGCAGATTTTCGACAATATGCTTTTGTCGATCTGGTGTGTTTTTGCCCATGTAATATTCTAATAACTGTTGAATTTTATTGTCTTTGGACAAGATAACCGGGTCAAGACGGATATCTTTTCCGATAAATAATCCAAATTCGGAAGGTGATATCTCACCCAAACCTTTGAATCGGGTAATTTCAGGTTTAGCGCCTAATTTTGCGATTGCTTTTTGTCGTTCTTCATCGGAATAGCAATAGATCGTTTCCTTTTTGTTGCGGACACGGAAAAGTGGTGTCTGTAAGATGGAAACGTGGCCAGCTTTGACAAGGTCTGGGAAAAACTGCAAGAAAAATGTCAATAGCAACAGGCGGATGTGCATGCCGTCGACATCGGCATCGGTAGCAATTACGATATTGTTGTAGCGTAATCCATCGAGACCGTCTTCAATATTAAGCGCATGTTGTAAGAGGTTAAATTCCTCGTTTTCATAAACAATCTTTTTGGACATACCGTAGGAGTTTAACGGTTTTCCTTTCAGACTGAAAACAGCTTGAGTCTGCACATCCCGCGATTTGGTAATAGAACCAGATGCAGAATCCCCCTCGGTGATAAACAACGTTGTTTCTTGGTTACGTTCATTTTTATCGCTGAAGTGCACTTTACAGTCACGTAGTTTACGGTTGTGCAAAGAGGCTTTCTTCGCTCTTTCGTTGGCGAGTTTTTTGATACCGGCGATATCCTTACGTTCACGTTCCGATTGAAGAATACGTTTTTGAAGAGCATCTGCCGTAGCCGGATTTTTATGTAAGTAATCATCCAATGCTTTTTTAACAAAGTCATTGATAAATCCTCTTACCGTAGGGCCTTCTGGGCCTACACTTTGAGATCCTAGCTTTGTTTTGGTCTGTGATTCAAAAACGGGTTCCTGCACTTTGATGGCGATGGCACCGATAATTGATGAACGAATATCCGATGCGTCAAATTCTTTTCTGTAAAAATCGCGGATTGTTTTGACTAGTGCTTCACGGAAGGCTGCCTGGTGTGTTCCACCCTGTGTGGTGTGCTGACCGTTGACAAAAGAATAATATTCTTCTCCATATTGCTGGCCGTGAGTCATCGCGATTTCAATATCATCCCCCCGTAAGTGGATAATTGGATAGCGCATGGACTCGGCATCAATATTTCGTTCCAGTAGATCTTTTAGTCCGTGCTCAGAAATAAACTTTTGCCCATTAAAGTTGATCGTAAGACCTGAGTTTAGAAAAACATAGTTCCAGATCATATTCTCTACAAATTCGGGACGGTATTTGTAGTTTCTGAAAATAGAATCGTCTGGATAGAATGTTACAGATGTACCATTCCGTTGCGTCGTATCTTTTTGTTCATCATTGACTAATTCCCCTTTAGAGAATTGGGCAATGCGTGTTATATTTTGACGGTATGACTGGACGGTAAACTGACTGGACAAAGCATTTACGGCTTTTGTACCGACACCATTTAAACCGACGGACTTTTGGAAAGCCTTACTATCATATTTACCACCCGTATTGATTTTAGAAACAACATCAACCACAGAACCAATTGGGATACCACGTCCATAATCGCGTACGGAAACTTTATTTTCGTTTACCGTGATATCAATAGTTTTACCGGCACCCATAACAAACTCATCAATTGAGTTGTCAACGACCTCTTTCAATAAAACATAGATACCATCATCATAGGCCGAACCGTCCCCCAACTTTCCAATGTACATTCCCGGACGGAGGCGGATATGCTCTTTCCAATCCAGGGACCTAATGCTGTCTTCGTTATATGTACTCATAAATTAATGTAGAACTTAGCTAACAAAAGTAAAAAAAATAAACTACGATAAGTAGTTTAAAAGGCTAAATTTTTTAGATATCGCTAGTTTGCGTACTGCTGGAGAAAATTGCCGGTTTGCGGGGAAATGTTTACATTTAGTGTAAGTAATTGTAAAGAGAATAATTTATGGGATTATTTGATAAAATCAGGAATGAGTTTGTCGATATTATCGAATGGGTCGATAATAGCACAGATACGATTGTGTGGAAGTTTCCACGATATCAGAATGAAATAAAAATGGGGGCACAGTTGACTGTGCGAGAAGGGCAGGCTGCGGTATTTTTGAATGAAGGCGTGGTTGCGGACGTCTTTCAGCCTGGTCGTTACGAACTGACGACCCAAAATATGCCGACCATGACAACCCTCAGAGGTTGGAAATATGGGTTCAATAGTCCATTCAAAGCCGATGTTTATTTTGTCAACCTTCGACAATTTGTCAATCAGAAATGGGGAACTAAAAATCCGATTATGTTGCGGGATCCTGAATTTGGTCCCATTCGACTTCGGGCTTTCGGTAATTTCTCTTTTCAGGTGAAGGACGTTACTGTTTTTATGAAACAGCTTGTTGCGACGACGCCTGTATTTACAGTTGAGGATATCACAGAGCAGCTTCGAAACATTGCGGTATCGCGGGGGATGGATGCTATTGCTGAGTCGAAGATACCGGCCTTGGATCTTGCATCCAACTATGATGAAGTTTCGGCCTTGATACAGCAAAAAATTGGGGTTGATTTTGATGAGTTGGGTTTGAGCTTAACGAAGTTCTTAATTGAAAATATTTCATTCCCAGAAGAAGTCGAGAAAGCCCTTGATAAGCGAAGCAGTATGGGGGTCGTTGGTAATCTGGGGGCCTATGCCCAATTCCAAGCCGCAAATTCAATGGAGAAAGCTGCTGAGAATCCCAGTAGTGGAGGGATTGTAGGTGCTGGATTTGGTGCTGGGTTGGGAGCAGGAATGGTTGGTCAAATGGGTAATGTATTTCAGCAAAACAGTTTTGATGGGAATAATCCTACTGGTACGGGATCAGCTGCTGCGGCTTCATCTGCAGGGGCCGTTGGACCTCCTCCATTGCCCAAAGCGGTCGCTTATTACCTGGCCGTTAAAGGCAAACAGGAAGGGCCCTTTGATTCGGAACAGCTGCGCGCTCTGATAAAAGAGGGGACGATGACACTTGCTACCTTGGTCTGGAAAGAGGGACTTGAAAACTGGATTGAGGCTGAAAAGGTAGTCGAATTAAAGGATCTGTTTTCGCAGAACCCGCCACCGATACCAGGAGTTTAGGGTAAAATGCATTACCGAGTTTTATGAGTTTTGAAGAAAAAACCTCCGAAATAGAGCAGGGGTTAAAATGTCAGGGCTGTGGTGCTATTTTGACTTATCAGCCCGGTACGTCCTATTTAGCGTGTTCCTATTGTGGAACCAGGAATGAAATAGCGGATCAGCTACCGGAAGATGGGCATATTGAATCTACAGATTATAAAGTTTTTGGACAAGCAATGGAGGGGCTCGCCGATGAGCGCTATAGCTATTTGGCTGAAGTTGTGCATTGTAGTAACTGTGGGGCAAACTCGCGTTTGAATCCTCATGTTACGGCAGATTTATGTGCTTTTTGTGCTTCACCATTGGTAATTGACCATCAGCAAAAGCGTATTTTGAAGCCACATGGTCTTGTTCCCTTTTCCGTTGATTACAAAAATGCTTTTAGGCTATTGACACAATGGGCGGGTAAGATATGGTTCGCTCCGAATGACTTTAAGCGAATTTTTAATTCAAGAAATGATCGTTTAAAAGGGGTGTATGTGCCATTTTGGTCCTATGATGCAGATGTACAATCTGATTACGTAGGATCACGTGGAGAATATTATTATGTGACGCGTACAAGACGCAATTCGGATGGCGAGACGGAAGAATACGAAGAAAGACGCACAAACTGGTATCCGGCTTCAGGAAGTATCTATAGCCAATTTAAGGATATTGTTATATCGGGATCAACATCTCTTCCCGAAAAGTTTTCTGATAAAATTGGACCTTGGAATTTGGGTTACCTAAAACCTTTCAATGAGCAATATTTAAGTGGCTTTATCGCTGAAACTTTTAGCGTGGATCATGTAAAAGCGGCGGAGACTGCCCGGACTATTATGGATCGGGAAATCGAACGTCAGGTTGAGCATGACATCGGTGGTGATACACAGGATATTGATTCTATTGATAGCGATTTTAAATCCATTAAATTGAAGTACATTCTTTTACCTGTATGGTTATCTGCTTATCAGTACAAAGGAAAGAGTTATCAGATCATGGTCAATGCTTTTAACGGTAAAGTTTATGGACAACGACCTTATAGCTTTTGGAAAATTGCTTTTTTGGTATTGGCGATCATTGTTGTGTTGTATCTATTGAGTTTTATGGTATAACAAAAACGGTTATAAAAAAAGCGCTGTTCTCAATAAAAGAGAACAGCGCTTTTTTATGCTAATCGTCTTGACTATTTGTTTAGTGAAAGTAGGAATCCGATCGTGAAATTGGCATCCCAATCAAATACGAAGGTGTCGCAATTGGTTGCATCTTTAATTGCTTTATAGATGTTGACACCGCTCTTTGTTTTTACTTTATCTGCTTTGTAAGATGCTGGATCGTTCAAAACTGTAAAACGCTCTTCACCTTGGCGTGTCTGCGATGCTAATTCAAAAGGAACCCCGCCAATAATAAAACAAACCTCTCTTTTATTTGCCGGAATTTTTTCGCCTAATTTTTTTACTTCTGTATAGACCGCATCATCTTTAAGGTCTTTTTCATAATATTTCGCACCAGGTGCTTCTACCGATTTTGTGTCACCGTCAATCCAGGAAATTTTGGTGTTACCGGAGCCAATGTCAACAACAAATGAATTGTCTTCGTAAGCTTTCGGAAGAACCGATTTTAACGCTAATTTTCCTTCCTGCTCTGCTGTAACTAGGTTGACCACAAAGCCCATTTTTCTAAGTTCAGCACTGATAACTGAAGTTTTAGGTTCTTTTTGAGCTCCGGAGCTAATAACGAAATGTATGTTTTTGGATTTGACGCCTTTATCGAGCATCATGCCTATATAATCTTTTAATCCTTTACGGATGTCTTCCGTATTTGCCAATCCTTCGTAGGCAAATGACTTTCCGAAGTCTTTGGAAATGATCTCCCAGCGATTTTCTTTGTCCATATTGACGACAAAGGAATTGAAACCCGAAGCGCCGACTTCAACGACACCCTTGTATTCGCCGTCGACTGGTTTTTCGGGTTGATAGTTGAATGAACGAGTCGTTTCTGAGCCTGATGAAGGTGCGGCCGCATGACCATTATTGCTTGTTGAATCTGTTGTTTGGACTGTCGAATTAGCATCAAATTTGCCTGATTGAATGGCCCAATAACCGATTGCGAGAATAGGTAAGGCGATGATAATTGCTTTGATTGGCCATCTTAATCTTGCCCATGTTGATTTTTCTTCCATAATGTTCGTATAGTAAGTTTGATTTTAGTTAATATTAATCGAGTAATGTAAATCCTTTATCTACTTTTTCTTCGGGTTTGAGTTCATAGCTGGCATCGGCCATTTGCGTTACGTTTAATACATTTAGATTACGTTCGTCAACTTTTCGGATAAACTCTTCCAGTTCACCTTGAGTAGGCGTACCACCCACTGTGATATTGTTGTTTTGATCCAAGAAATCAAGATTGGATCGGATAGAGGCAATATTTTGACTGATGGCACCTGTTGCTGCATTCATGGCCTCTTGAAATGCCCAGCCATCTTTAATATTGAACACATCGGCTAGGCCATCGGTGGCATTTTTCATCTTTTGCGTTGCTTCCAGCTTCTTGGAAATAATGGAAATGCTGCTATCCAAGGTGCTGACATAGATACGTGCTGCGCTTTCATTATCTTTTAGGACTTCCAATACTTTTGCAAATTGATTGGCATATTGTACATAACTGCGCGCATTTTGCTCTTCAGATTCACCTTCTTTTCCCAATAGAAATGCTTTGGTGCGTGTTTCTTTGGCATCTCTTGCATAAGCATTGGCCTTCTCTGCATTATTTTTGCTCGTTTCCTCCTTTGATTTCTCGTCGAGATTAGCCGCTTCTGCGGTGAAACGTTTCGCATAGGTGTACTTCTCTTCGGCTGTTTTTTGAGCAGTTTCACCGCTTTGAATCATGTCGATGCGGACACCGTCTACATTGCTGATTTTTTCCTTCACACGTTTCAGGGTGTCTTTTGCATCTCTTGATAACAGTTGTAAGGTTTCTATGGGGTTATTTCTAATGATGGATTTTTCACCTTTAAAAAGTAGGACGGTTCCCAATCTGTGCAATAGCGCAATGATCTTTGGCGCTAGCAATAATAAGGTAATTAGGATTATACTGAATAGCACAAAAAGTATACTTTTTCCGGCATATTCCAGCATAATCGGTAAGTATTTGAAAAAAGCAAAGGCTCCGCCAAGTAAAAGCGCCCAAAAGAAGATCGACGAAGCTGTCTTCTTCGCTTCTGGTGATTTTAATTGTGCAGGCAAATGATCGCCCAGTACTTGAAATATCGGAAGTTGCGTTTTTATCTCAGCGGGAATATTAACATACTGATCTTTTCTTTCCATTGATTTGTTTTTATGTTATTGATTGATTAATCATACGCAATGCAGTGTTGATTTCGGTGACCACTTCATCAACGGCCGCGTTGCCGATGTTTATTTTTTGTTCGATATCTTTAATCCTTGGTTCGTACTTTTCATTAATTTGTGCCAAAGCGAGTTGTTTTTTCTGTAGATCATCTTGCAATTTGGCGATATTCTCCGTTATTGTTTTGATTTCAGTGTTCAGATTTGCAATCTCCATGGTTCGGTCCTGTTCAGTCTTTTTCTTTTCAGCCTGTTTTTGTTCCGATTCTTTGGCAATGGTTTCTTTCAATTTATTAGCATAATTTGTGCCAGTTGCTACCAGTTTATCCTTGGTTAACGAACTGTCTACAAATTTCAATGAAGTATAGGCCGCTTTTAATGTGTTTTCCTCTACTTTTCCCATTGCGGCAGCAGCGTTCCATACTTCGAAAAAATCGACACCCTGCTCGTTGAGTTTTTCAAGAATGGCATAGACCTTTAATTTCATTTCTTTGAGGTCGGTTGTTCCGTCATTGGCTGTTAGGGGGATTGGGGGAGGTGTTTTTCCAGTTGGAGCCTGGGCCGTGGGCGATGTATATGCCGGTGGTACATGGGGTCTTTCTGGAGCAGCGTTAGTAGCTGGTGCTGGAGGGGCTTGTGCCGGTGGCGTTTGCTGCGGCTGATCGTCCTCAAAAATTAATTTCTTTAGACTGTTTAATATACTGGATCCTCTTTTAGTATCGTCGTTACTCATCATATCATAGTTGATTATATCTGTACTAAAATAATAAAAATTAATATTCTCTTCTAATGAATTGCGCTATGGAATACCTGAAATGGATACAGGAGGTATAGGAGCTTGGATAGAAGCGATGAAATGGACCTGTAGGGCGAGTGAATCAGCTGCTATCGCATTTTATGTTAGGGATAAAAACAAAGATT
This sequence comes from Sphingobacterium sp. UBA7038, assembly GCF_002494055.1. NCBI lineage: Bacteria > Pseudomonadati > Bacteroidota > Sphingobacteriia > Sphingobacteriales > Sphingobacteriaceae > Sphingobacterium > Sphingobacterium sp. UBA7038. The sequence goes on along the minus strand of NZ_DLAV01000037.1, from coordinate 71,699 downwards.
CCCAATTGTTGATTGGGAATCTTTGTTTTGGTGGTCATGGTCCTGTGGGACTACTATCTGCCAAAATCATCTTGTACGCGAACAATATCGTCTTCATCAGAAGGGTTGTTGGCATCGGTGTGTTGCCAGATCTCGGCTAGAATACCGAAGCCATCCAATCCAATTAAACGGTGACGCTGTCCTTGGCGTAATCTAATTGTTTCGCCTTCTTTCAAGGTTGAAACAACCGATTCTTCATCGGTGTCAGAAACCATAACACCTACGTTACCTTGGATAACACGCCATATTTCGGCACGACGGTGGTGATATTGCCATGAAAGTCTTTTTTCTGGTGCAACAATTAAAATTTTTGGACTTAATTTTCCTGAGATTCTTAATTCTTGTACATCCATTCCGCCGAAGTACTCATCGGCAAATTCTTGCGCTTGGGATTCGTCGATTACGAAAAATCCTCCCCAAGGGCGTGCAGCATCTGATTTATCAATACGAAAACCTTTGGATGTCAGCATTTCCTGTACTTTTTCAAACAATGCGATTTTATCTATAGCCATATTAAAAATTCTAAAAATTTGTTATTCGTTAATTCAGTTGCTAAATATAAAAAAAATCCATTTAATATTTTAAATTAACCGTTTTAGCTTAATCTAAATCCTTTATAATGGAGCTGCGTTAGATACCCTAAGCTATACTATATCGCGTAAAGTTAAAAATGAAATTGCTAATTTTGTGATCAATCTAATTTCAGGATATGTCAAACTTTCAAGTCGATCGGGAAAATACTGCATTTATGCAGGCTGTTGCTTTTGTTAACCAAACGAACCAGAATGTATTTATTACAGGAAAGGCGGGTACCGGAAAAACGACTTTCTTGAAGTATATCCGTGAGCATAGCTACAAAAAGATGGCTATTACTGCACCTACAGGTGTTGCGGCGATGAATGCGGGCGGAACAACTTTACATTCTTTATTTTGGCTTCCTTTTGGGACTTTTATTGAAGATTATGAGTTACGTTGGGACGAACAGGATAGTCATATCTACAATAAATCACGTTTATTCAGCACGATTAAATTGACCAAGCAGCGTCGGGCCATCTTGCAGGAGCTAGAGCTTTTGGTGATTGATGAGGTTTCGATGGTCCGTGCAGATACATTAGATGCGATTAATGTAATTCTGCAATCTGTTCGTCGCGATATGCGGCCTTTTGGTGGATTACAAGTGCTGTTTATCGGAGATTTGTACCAGTTGCCGCCAGTTGTGAAAGATGCCGAATGGAATGTTTTGCGGGATCATTATTCTTCTGTTTTCTTCTTTAATGCTAAAATTTTGAGGGATAATCCGCTGGTGATGTTAGAGCTCAATAAAATCTATCGTCAACAAGATGAAGGTTTTATTTCAATTTTGAATGCCATACGAAACAATCAGTGTACAAGTGACATGCTCACGACCTTAAATGGTTATTATCAACAGGACTTTGTTCCAAATGAAGAGGAACAGTATATTACATTGACCTCCCATAATCGAAATGCGGATGAAATAAATGGAGCCAAGCTGGCATCATTATCGGGTAAAATGTTAAATCTTAAAGCAGTTGTAAAGGACGATTTTGCGCAGGGCTCCTATCCTGCTGAAGAAACGTTGTCCTTAAAGATAGGGGCTCAGGTGATGTTTATTCGAAACGATTCCGGTGATGAACGTAAATATTACAATGGAAAGATCGGTACGGTAAAGGACATCGATACGGTGCAGGGCACGGTAACGGTTACATTTCCTGATGGGTCGGAATCTGTAACGGTAAAAAGGGAGACCTGGGAGAATATTCGGTATAATTACGATAAGGGGCAAGATCAGATTAAAGAGGAGATATTGGGTACATTTTCGCAATTTCCACTTCGATTGGCTTGGGCTATCACTATTCATAAAAGTCAGGGTTTAACTTTTCAAAAAGCGATCATTGACGCAGGGACCTCGTTTGCCGCGGGACAGGTGTACGTTGCATTGAGCCGTTTAACGAGTTTAGATGGACTTGTATTAAAATCCATTATCCCTTCTTATGCCATCCGTACCGATTACCAAGTGGTCGAATTTGCACAGCGTGCTCAGGGGCAGGCTGACGTCAATGAGATTTTGGAGCAATGCCAACGGAATTATCTTGGCCAGATTTTAATGCACGGTTTCCGTTGGGACGGACTATTGGCCGAGACTTCGGAGCTGCTGAAATCACTTGAAGAGCGTAATATTGATGGAAAGGAACAAGCCGTATTATTTTTCCAACAATTGGTCAAGCACCTTCAGACCCAAGAGAAAGTTGCACATAAATTTATTGTTGTACTGTATGATTTGTTGCGGGATAAAAACGCAATCGATTATGATGTCATCTGTGAACGTTCTACTGCTGCGGTCAATTGGTTTTTACCGAAAATGGATGTAGATCTGATTGAGGCTTTAACCAAACATATTGAGGAGTACCAGATACGAAAACGTACGAAGAAATATATTGATGAGTTAAAAGCATTATTGCTTGATTACAAGCGAAAACGCGAGCAGTTGCAACATTGTCTACTTATTGCTGATACGCTTTCAAAACGGGAAGATTTTCAAACAGCGATGCTCGATGTTGCTGCTAGTGTGAAGACCAAAGAAAAAGATGAATTGGCTGCGCAAAGTGCAGATGAAGAAGGGCCGAAGAAGTTGGATACAAAGGAGATTTCCTTAGAAATGTTTAAAGATGGTATGAGCATTGCTGATATAGCGGTTAAGCGCGGGATGGTCGCAGGTACGATATATGGACATTTAATTAATTTTGTTGGTACGGAAGTGGAAGCAACAGAGTTGATCGAGCAGGAGAAGTTGGATCGTATTCTTGGTGTTATTCGTGCAAATCCGGATAAATCCTCTTCGGAACTTAAGATGCTTTTGGGCGTGGATATTGATTATCCGGATATTAAAATTGGACAAAAAGTTTTGGGATTGTAGGCAATAAAAATTTATAGCGTATATTTGTAACAAATTGTGTGATATAGTTTGTTGAAAGCCCATTGATAACCTTAAGATTGCTTATGGAAGACAAGAAAGATCCTAACAAGTGGCTTGTGCTGACGACTATTTCAACCCAGATGGTTTTTACCATTTATGTATTTTATTTATTAGGGGATTGGCTGGACGGTAAGTTTCATGCGGAGAACCAACTATGGATGAAGATCTGTACCCTTGGCGGGATTGGATTTTCTCTATATCAAGTCATTAGACAAGTGAATCGATTAAACGATAGATGATAGTATATATAAAGCAGACCCTTATTTTATTTTTTGTTGCGGTTTTGATTTTTGCCGTTCATTTCTTTTTATTAAAATCTTTTGATGGTATTCATTCCTTGGAAGATCTACATTTTCCATTGTATGAAATTTATATTTTTCAACTGATATTATCCGTGATCATCATGGTGGGGATAAGTTACTGTTCGCAGAAATTTCCGCAGTATGTTGGTTTTGTTTTCTTGGGATTATTGACTTTAAAGTTTGTCCTAAATTATGTATACATCCATAATGGGTTGGCAAAACCGCAGGCTGATATTTTAAAATATAACTATTTGATCGTTGTCGTTTTATTCCTTTTTTACGATGTTATATTTGCTTACAAGGCTTTAAACAAATCCTAAGGGAGAAAAACGATAGTTTTTTCAAAAAAATGTAATATTAAAGTAGCTTTTGTGCTTTATATATAGTATTTTCGCAAAAAATTTTAAATAACATAATAGTAGTATCGTGAGTCTTAAAAGAACACTTCAATTTTTAGCAGTTATTCTGTTTGCAGTTGCGCCATTTTTAACAAAGGCGAATGAGAATGCACACGGAGAAAAATCGCAGGCTGAGGAAATCAATAGCCATATTGAGCATCACTTACAAGATGATTATTATTTTAGCTTCTTTTCGGATGAAGAGACAGGTAAACATTATGGCTTTTCATTGCCCGTTATTTTGATCGATAATGGCTTGAAAGTTTTTATGGCTTCGGCATTCGATCACGGTAATAAAGTTGCTGAGGTTGACGGTCAGTATTATGCATTGTACCACGGAAAAATTTATAAGACTGATGCTGCCGGTAATTTGGCTGGTCATGAGTATCGTAAAAATGCTGATGGTAGTTATGTTATGACTATAAATGAAGATGGAAAAGAAGAGAAAAAGGAATTTGAAACTTCTTATGTGATTGGTTCTCATGAAATTCATGATGCTGTTGATTTTCATCCATCTGTAGCGATGCCTTTAGATTTCTCGATCACTAAAAATGTTGTCGGTTTGTTTTTGGCTGCATTTTTAATGTTTTGGGCATTTATTAGTTTGGCTAAAACGTATAAAAAAGGTGCTAACAATTTGCCAAAAGGTGTTGGACGTGTATTGGAGCCTTTGGTTATCTATGTACGTGATGAGATGGCTATTCCAAACATTGGTCATCGTTACAAGGAATTCATGCCTTATTTATTGTCTGTATTCTTTTTGATCTGGATTTTGAATTTGGTTGGTTTGACACCACTAGGGTTTAACGTTACAGGAAACATCACAGTAACTTTATGTTTGGCTCTTTTTACATTCTTAATTGTCAATATCAAAGCAAACGCAAACTACTGGAAGCATATTTTTTGGATGCCAGGTGTTCCGGTTCCATTTAAATTTGTTTTAGCACCAATTGAAGTATTGGGATTGTTTACAAAACCATTTTCGTTGATGGTACGTTTGTTTGCAAATATTACAGCTGGTCACACTGTCGTAATGGGACTGATTGCAATTGTTTATTTATTGCAACACCAATTGACTGTAGTGGGTAGTATCGGTGTTTCCATGTTCTTGACAATCTTCTTGATGGTTATCGAATTATTGGTAGCATTCTTACAAGCATTTATTTTTACGATGTTGTCATCCTTATTTATCGGTATGGCTGTTGAAGAACATCACGATCATTAATTAGTAAATTTTTTAATTATTCAAATCATACATTATGTACAATTTAATTGGAGCCGGTTTAATCGTTATCGGTGCAGGTTTAGGTTTAGGTAAAATTGGTGGTTCTGCAATGGAAGCTATCGCTCGTCAACCAGAAGCAGCATCTAAAATCCAAACTGCAATGATTATCATTGGTGCCTTACTTGAAGGTTTAGCATTCGGTGCTTTATTATTAGGTAAATAGTCACAACGGTTTTATAATATAACCTGCAACGGTTGGTTGCAGGTTATATTATTCCTGAATCTTAAAAAATAAGAATTATCATTATATAGTATAACAATGGATAAATTAATACATTCGTTTTCGTACGGTTTGTTTTTTTGGATGGTCATCGTCCTTGTGGTTATTATCTTTTTATTAGGTAAATTCGCTTGGAAACCAATTGTTGATGCCCTAGACGAACGTGAAAAAGGTATTGCAGGTGCTTTAGAGGCTGCTGAAAAAGCGAAATTAGAAATGGCTCGTTTAACAAATGAGAACGAACAATTACTAAAAGAAGCTCGCGCAGAACGCGATGTTATCCTTAAGGAAGCAAAAGAACTTAAAGATAAGATTGTAGCTGAGGCAAAAACGCAGGCACAGGCTGAAGGTGCAAAATTGATTGCACAAGCAAAAATCGAGATCAACGAACAAAAGAACAAAGCTTTGGCTGAGGTTAAGTCTCAGGTTTCTTCTTTGTCTTTGGATATTGCTCGTAAAGTGTTAAACAAAGAATTTGAGGACCAAGGAAAGCAAGAAGCTCTAGTAGCAGATTTGCTTAATGACGTTAAATTGAACTAATCCGGTCACTCAAATTACGAAATAGAATTATGTCAGTATTTAAAGTAGCATCAAGATACGCTAAGTCATTAATTGACTTGGCTAGCGAGCAAGGCTCACTGGAGACAGTCAAGGCGGATATGGATTCATTCATTGCTGTTTTAAAATCCAGTACAGAATTGCAAGCTGTTTTTGCCAATCCTATTGTTCCTTTGGACAAGAAGAAAAACATATTGGATGCGCTATTTAAAGATAAGATCAATCCCAATATCGTGGCATTCTTTAAGATCATGATCAACAAAGGTCGTGGCGAGATTGTGTATGCCACTGCTCAGGAATTTATTCGTGAGTATAACGAGGTAAAAGGAATTGTGAAAGCTACAGTTACATCTGCAGCGCCACTTTCTGAAGCTAATTTGGCAGCGATGAAAGATGTACTTGCGAAGGAAACCAACGCTCAAGTGATATTGATCAATAAAGTTGATCATAGTTTGATCGGTGGATTTGTAGTCAATATCGGCGATCGCCAAATTGATGCAAGTATTGCTGGTAAGTTGAATAAATTGGAAAGATATTTGAATCAGAATAATTAATTTGTTCTGATACTTGAAGTAAAATAAATCAAAAAACCCCTTATAATAATTAAAATGATAGAGGTAAGACCAGATGAAGTTTCGGCAATTCTAAGAGAGCAATTGTCGGGCTTTAAATCAGAAGCCGAACTAGAGGAAGTGGGTACCGTACTTGCTGTAGGTGACGGTATTGCTCGTATTTACGGCTTAACTAAAGTTCAGTCCGGTGAGTTGGTTGAATTTGATAACGGATTACAAGGTATTGTATTAAACTTAGAAGAAGACAACGTTGGTGTTGTACTTTTAGGTCCTTCGGATGAGATCAAAGAAGGAGATACTATTAAACGTACCAACCGTATTGCATCCATCAAAGTTGGTGAAGGCTTGTTGGGACGTGTTGTAAATACTTTAGGTCAACCAATCGATGGTAAAGGACCTATTCAAGGTGATTTGTATGAAATGCCTATCGAGCGTAAAGCTCCGGGTGTTATCTACCGTCAACCGGTAACTGAACCATTACAAACAGGTATTAAAGCGATCGATGCAATGATTCCAGTAGGTCGTGGTCAACGTGAGTTGGTTATTGGTGACCGTCAGACAGGTAAAACAGCTGTTTGTATCGATACAATCTTGAACCAAAAAGAATTCTATGATGCAGGAGAACCTGTATTTTGTATCTACGTTGCCGTAGGTCAAAAGAATTCTACAGTTGCGAATATCGTGCGTACATTGGAGGAGAGAGGCGCTATGGCTTATACAGTAGTTGTGGCTGCATCTGCTGCTGATCCAGCTCCACTTCAGTTTTATGCACCAATGTCAGGTGCTGCTATCGGTGAGTTTTTCCGTGATACAGGTCGTCCAGCATTGATCGTTTATGATGATTTGTCTAAGCAAGCTGTAGCTTACCGTGAGGTTTCTTTATTGTTACGTCGTCCACCGGGCCGCGAAGCATACCCAGGTGACGTATTTTATCTACACAGCCGTTTGTTGGAGCGTGCAGCGAAAATCAACTCTTCAGATGATATCGCGCGCAACATGAATGATCTACCTGAATCGATCAAACACTTGGTGAAAGGCGGTGGCTCATTAACTGCCCTTCCGATCATTGAAACCCAAGCTGGTGACGTTTCTGCATATATCCCAACCAACGTAATTTCAATTACAGACGGTCAGATTTTCTTGGAGTCTAACTTGTTTAACGCAGGTATTCGTCCAGCGATCAACGTAGGTATTTCTGTATCTCGTGTAGGTGGTAATGCGCAGATCAAACCGATGAAAAAGGTATCTGGTACATTAAAGTTAGATCAAGCTCAGTACCGTGAATTGGAAGCTTTTGCGAAATTCGGTTCTGATCTAGATGCTGCTACTAAATCTGTCTTAGATAAAGGTGTTCGTAACGTTGAGATCTTGAAACAAGGTCAATATTCTCCAGTTTCTGTAGAGAAACAAGTTGCGATTATTTATATCGGAACTAAAGGTTTATTGCGTAATGTTCCTGTAAATAAAGTGAGAGAATTTGAAGAAGAATTCTTGACTCAATTGGAACAACGTCATCCAGAAGTATTGTCAGCTTTCAAAGCTAATAAGTTCTCCGATGAATTAACTGCAGTGTTAGAAACAGTAGCTAAGGATTTAGCATCAAAATATTAATAGTAATGAGTATTTGGTATTGAGTCTATTGACTAGGCTCAATACTCAATACTAGGTACTTAATACTTAAAACAAATATGGCAAATTTAAAAGAAGTAAGAAACCGGATTACCTCGGTATCATCAACACAGCAGATCACGAAAGCTATGAAAATGGTTTCGGCTGCTAAATTGAAGCGCGCTACTAACGCTATCTTACAATTGCGCCCATATGCGAATAAACTAAGAGATATTTTGGCTGATGTTTCTGCGAGTGTTGAGGGAAGTAACTCTCCTTTTACAGTGGATCGCGAGCCAAATAAGGTATTAATCGTTGTTGTTTCTTCTAATAGAGGTTTGGCTGGAGCATTCAACGCAAATGTTATCAAAACGACTAATAACTTGATCTTTAACAAATATGCTGAGCAACATGCTAAGGGCAATTTGAGTATCATTGGTATTGGTAAAAAGGGTTATGACTTCTACTCGAAACGTAACTTCAATGTGGTAGCTAATCACTCTGATTTGTTTTCTGATTTAAATTTTGGTTCTGTATCTGTGGTGACTGAATTTATCATGGAGCAATTCAAAGAAGGTAATTTTGATCGTGTTGAAGTGGTTTATAATCAGTTCAAAAATGCTGCAGTTCAAGAGTTGACTGCAGAACAGATTTTACCCTTATTACCTGCGGAGGAAAACAAACAACATACGCATAAAGCAAAAATAGAAGCTGAGGTGGATTATATCATCGAGCCTTCCAAAGAGAAGATTATCGAGGAATTGATTCCTAAAGCAATCAAGATTCAATTATACAAAGCTGTTTTAGACTCGAATGCTTCTGAGCATGGAGCACGTATGACGGCAATGGATAAAGCTACAGAGAATGCCGGTGACTTAATCAAATCACTGAAGCTATCTTACAACCAGGCACGTCAAGCTGCAATTACAACAGAATTGACGGAGATCGTATCTGGTGCAGCAGCATTATCAAACGGATAATCCTTTATTCGGAAATATATAAAAAAGGTGATAATNNATTATCACCTTTTTTATATATGCTATTTTTTACCATCGAATTAAGGCTGAACCCCACGTAAATCCTGCTCCAAAAGCTGCCAAACATACGAGATCACCGTCTTTAATCTTTCCTTCTTCCCAAGCCTCGCATAGTGCTATCGGTACAGAGGCTGCAGTGGTATTACCATATTTCTGAATATTGTTGAATACCTGATCCTCCCTTAATCCAAGTGTTTTCTGTACAAATTGCGAAATGCGAAGATTGGCCTGATGTGGAATTAGTAAATCGATATCATTAGTTTTTAAATTATTTTTTGCTAGCGCTTCATGAATAACCTCAGGGAATTTGATAACAGCTTTTTTGAAGACGGCCTGTCCATCCATATTTGGAAACGCAGTCCCATCTTCGAGCATCTCTTTGGTCATTAATAATCCGCCCAATTCCTGATCCGGCCAATTGGGCATTTTATCTAACCAAATTCCACTGGAAGCTCCGGGGTAATACATCGCTAGCTTTTCGGCTTCGGCTCCATCTGAATGTAAGTGCGTGCTCAGGATTCCTTTGCCATTTTCGGTTGTAGGCTGCACAACTACTGCTCCGGCACCATCTCCGAAAATCACGGAAACGGCTCGTCCTCTCGTAGAAAAGTCAAGCGCAAAAGAGTGTTTCTCCGAACCAACCACTAGCACATTTTTGTACATCCCTGTTTTGACAAATTGATCGGCAATAGAAAGCGCATATATAAAACCAGAACATTGGTTTCTAATATCCAGTGCCCCGATCTCCTTCATCTTCATTTCCCGTTGCAGTAGAACGGCGCAGCCCGGGAAATAATAATCTGGCGATAAGGTGGCAAAGATGATGAAGTCGACATCTTCAGGTGTAATATGGGCTCGTTCGATGGCAATTTTAGCTGCTTCGACCCCCATAGTGGTGGTGGTTTCGCCTATTCGGTCTGCATATCTACGTTCTTTAATGCCAGTTCGTTCTTGAATCCATTCGTCACTGGTATCCATAAAGCGTGTTAGGTCATTATTGGTATATACGTTTTTTGGGACGTAATAGCCAATTCCTGCAATTTTTGACTGTAACATAATAAATTCCTCTAATTGATTGTATTCTTCCCTTTTATATTATCGTTAATTTAGAAAAAAATATTCTATTTTTGCAGCATGGGTACCCAAACTGCTGAAGAAACCTTTACGTTAGAAGAGATATTAGCCTCTGTGAAAGAGTCTAATCGCCTCATTTTGTGGAATGATGAAACCAATACGTTTGAACATGTGATTCATTGTCTCATCTATCATTTACAATATACCGAGAAGCAAGCTGAGAAGATTGCCTGGAAAGTACATACTGAGGGGAAATGTGCTGTACTGGAGGGTACTTATACGGAGATGGAGATCTATCGTAAAATTCTGAAAGCCGAGGGATTGACTGTTTCTGTGGAGTAATTTGCTATTCTTTTGTTACCGTAATAATATGGTTACGCTTCAATTTTGTCTGTAAGTTTTAGTTTTCTTTGCACTATAACTTATAAACTAAGCTGAAGCATGTTTTTTTACGCTAAATCGTTTAAATCTTTCTTATTTGTATTCTTTTTACCTGTTGTTCTTTTTGCTCAAACAGGTCAAATCAAAGCTATTTTAGTCGATAGCGAAACTTCTAAACCTATTTCATCGGCTAGTGTCGCGCTCTTGGACGCCTATAGTAACGTCTTTGTTAAGGGGGGACAGTCTGTATCCCAAGGATTCCTTTTGTTGTCTGATATTAAACCTGGTAAATATAATGTCCGTATTACTTATGTTGGCTACGAGACACAAACCATTGATAGTATAGAGGTCTTAGGAAGTAAAAGCAAGGACTTAGGTCGAATTGCTTTGAAATCTACAGGTAATATGTTGAACGAAGTTGTTATTGAAGGAAGAGCTCCTGCCATGCAAATTGGTATAGACCGTAAAACCTTCAATGTTGGCGAGAGTTTGGTCAGCGCGGGTGGAACAGCGACCGATGTGCTTGCGAATGTCCCCACTTTGCAAGTTGATCAGGATGGATCGGTCAGTTTGCGTGGATCAAGTAGTGTGAAGATTTTAATCGACGGACGGGAGTCTGCCTTAGCAGGAAATGATGTAACTTCTTTGCTTCAGAGTCTACCTGCCAATTCAATTGAAAAAGTTGAAGTCATCACAAATCCATCCTCTAAATATGATGCAGAGGGCCAAACTGGGATTATCAATATCGTTTTAAAGAAAAATATTCGAACAGGGCTGAACGGATCGATAAATACATCCGCTGGTTCTTATGATAATTATATGGCTGGTATAACATTGAATTATCGTGATCGGAAATTCAATTACTTCGGATCCTATAACTTCAATAAACGAAACATGTTGGGAAGTGGGAAAACGGACAACAGGTTTTTTTGGGATAGCACGCGTAATTATAGCGAATCCGAATCGTCAAGAAAGGGCAATAGCCATACGGTAAAAGCTGGGTTTGATTATAATATGACAGACCGTACTTCATTGAGTTTTTCGGGTAATTTAAGTATACGTGATAACAAGCGAATAGAAGACTTGAATTACGAGTTCTTTAAGCAATCGCAGATGACAGGAACGAGTGTTCGAAATTCAACACAATTTGAAGATGATCTTGGTTATGAATTAAACGCCGATTTTAGACATCAATTTAAGCGAGAAGGAGAGGAGTTGACGGGGAATGCAAGTTATGGGAGAGATAAGGAAGATGGTACAAATGATTTTTCTCAAAATTACACCGATGGGCGGAAGGCCACCTCACGGAAGAATGTTACGTCTGAGGATGGTAAGAATATCAATCTTCAATTGGATTATGTTTTACCTTTCTCCGAGGTAAGCAAATTCGAGGCAGGCTACAGGTCTCAAATCAGAAAGTCATTTGATACACAATTTTCCAGATCACTCGATTCTTTAGGTAATTATGTGCCGGATTATAGAATCAGCAACGATTTTGATTTTACGAGTACTGTCCATGCGATTTATGCGAATTATCAAAATAAATTAACAGATAAAATTGGCTATCAAATTGGACTCCGGGGAGAGCAATTTGAACTCAAGTCCACCTATTTCTCCAAGGATCCAGCTGCAGTGGAAACGGAATCCAATGCTAAACAGAAATTTTTCAGGTTATATCCAACACTGTTTTTAACCTACGATGTTGGTGAAAATGGGGATAAAGTTCAATTTAGCTACTCGCGCCGTGTTCAACGGGCTCGTGGTTGGCAAGTTAACCCATTTTTAAACGTATCCGATGATTTGAATTATCGTCAGGGAAATCCGAATCTGAAACCGGAAGATGTACACAGTTTGGAAATGAGCTTTGCCAAAACCTTTGGTAAAGTAAACCTCATATCTTCTGCCTATTTCAATCACGCAAGTGAGGTTATTCAGCCATTTGTTTACAAGATAGAGGATGGAAGAACATACAGTAGATGGGAGAATATGACCAGTCGTAATCTTTCGGGTTTTGAGTTTATTTCAAAAGTCAACGCAACGAAGGATTTTGACTTTACATTTAATCTCAATTTGATCCACATTCAGTATAATGCAAACCCGGACTACGATATTAAAGAACGAAAGGATTTCGCTTATAATGCTAATCTGACCGCTAATTATCGTTTTACACCAACGTTTTCTGCTCAAATGAGAGGCGAGTATAATTCTTCGCGTGTAATGGCTCAGGGGCAGATGAATGCCATGAAAGGTATGGATCTAGCCTTAAAAAAAGATGTGTTCAAGAAGAAAGCTTCAATTATGTTGAATGTGAGAGATGTATTTAATTCGCGAAAAATGAATGGTGTGACGGAGACTGCTCAACTTATATCCAATTTTGAGCACCGTTGGATGAAGAGGATGGTAACCTTATCACTTTCCTATCGGTTTGGTAGCCAAGATTTAAACAAATCAAAGAAAAAAGTGTCGAATACAAATGAAATGGGTGGCGGAGAGGAATATTAAAAAATATTCCTCTTTATACACTCAAATGCTTAAATTTAATTTTAAAACAAACCTAAAACTAAAAAGAATGAAGTTATTAAAAACAGTTCTTGCGGTATCGGTGATTGCTTTTTCAGCACATCTTAATACTGCCGTAGCGCAAGCAAAAAAAGAGGTTCCTGCTTACAAAATCTTAGATTTACCCCGTGTAGATATCAAGAAATTTAAAAAGAATAAAGCTGGGGCCTATGTTATTTTTGATGGTACTTCCATGGAAGGCTGGAGAGGATATGATAAGACCGTAGTGCCAAAAAGATGGGTAATTAATGAGGGAGCGATCAAATTTGATAGTCAAGCCAATGTTGGTAAAGAAGAAGGTGGTGACTTGGTCTTTGCTCATGATTTCAAGAATTTCGAATTGGAGATGGAATGGAAAGTTGCTAAAGGAGCAAATTCAGGTATCTTCTTTTTAGCGAAGGAAGTGGAAGGACAACCGATTTATATCTCGTCTCCAGAATGTCAGGTTTTGGACAATGAGAACCATCCTGATGCTAAAATGGGTGTAGATGGAAACCGTAAATCGACATCATTGTACGATATGATCCCTGCTAAGCCTCAGAATGGTAAACCGTATGGCGAGTGGAATAAAGTTAAGATCAGAGTAAACAATGGCAAGGTAGAGCATTTTCAAAATGGTGTAAAGGTTGTTGAATATACATTATGGGATAAGTCCTGGATTGATTTATTGCAAAAAAGTAAATTCAGTGAGGAAAAATGGCCTTTGGCTTTTGAATTGTTGAGCCATGTTGGTGGCGATAGCAAATCGGGGCTTATCGGTCTTCAGGATCATGGAAATGATGTATGGTTTAAGAATATTACCGTTAAGGTTCTAAAATAGAAAAAGTAGCTTTAAGCTGCTTTTTCTATTTTCTATAGTATCGATTGTAATTCTTTCAAGTCGATAATCATATGTGATACATCGTCTGGTTTTTCAATAACATTTGGGTTAAAGAAAATGGCGTCCATGCCTACATTTACGGCTCCACGGATGTCGGCATCCAGGTTATCTCCGATCATCAGTGATTGCTGGGCTTGCGCTTGAGCAGTCGTCATAGCAAACTCAAATATTCGGGGATCCGGTTTATTCACACCGATGACTTCTGAAATAAAAATATGTTTGAAGTATTTGTTTAGGTTGCTCTTTTCCAGTTTGGTCTCACAGGCCTCTTTAAAACCATTCGATATCAGGTGAAGATTGTATCTGTCACCCAAATAAGCCAAGGTTTCATGTGCATGGGGAAACAGGTTTGTTTTTTTTGGACAGATAGCGAGATACTCCAGTTCGAATTCTTCAGGAAACAACTCTGGATCCACACCGAGCTCGGTAAAGGTATCTGCAAAGCGAGCTTTCCTGAGTTCTGGTTTTGAAATCTTTCCGTGATGATAGAGTCCCCAAAGTCGATGATTGTTAACTGTATAAGTTTCTATAAAACGAGTGGATGACTCTTGATTAAACAAGTGATCAAACTTGTATTTAAAATATAGCTCGTGCAGACTTTCTTCGGCATTTTTATCAAAATCCCATATGGTATGATCTAGGTCGAAGAAAATGTCTTTTTTCTCGTGATTAAACATATGCAAAATTAAAACAAATTAACCTGAAATTCCAAGTCAGTTAGGTTATCTAGTGATGAAATTAAAAGTCACTTTTATCGATATCGGGTCTCCGATGGTTTATATGACTGTTTGGTGATTTTAGTCTTATTGCGAATCGGTTAATTTTCTTCTTTGTGTCATAATCCTTCGGATATTTCCGAATACATGGGTGAATACCTATTTTTGTCACATGAAGAAAGCGCTGTTACTCTTTTATTTTCTATTGTTCTATGCGGTTATGCAACTGATATGGTGGGGGGTGATGTTTATCCGTTTTGATCCGAGTAAAAAGAACATGATCATAGGAGAGGGAATATTCTTCTTGATTATTTTCTTGTGGGGTGCATGGCGGTTGAAGCGGCTGGTTGAGAGGGAGCAGAAACTGCTTCAACAACAGCAGAACTTTCTTTTGGCTATTACGCATGAACTTAAATCGCCATTGGCTTCCGTCAAATTGTATATTCAAACTATTTTGAGGCGTGATCTTGACAAAGAGCAACAACAAACGTTCTTGAGAAACTCGCTGAAGGATATCGAGCGTTTGGATGATCTGGTGGAAAATGTATTGATGACAACCAAGTTGGACAGCCGAAATTACAGTATGCCGAAGGAGGATTTTAATTTTACTGCTTTGGTAGAACAGGTTGTAGATAGGCTTCAGAAGAATTCCTGTAGTTCACAAGTTTTGAAACCTTATTTGGAAGCGGATATCATTATTCATGCAGATAAGTTTGCGATTAGTAATGTGGTTACTAATCTGATAGAAAATGCAATTAAGTATTCGCCGGCATGTGCTATGGTGGATGTGAAATTATATACGGAGAATAATAAAATAATTTTTTCTGTTGCTGACCATGGTATCGGTATCAGTGATGAAGAGAAAAAACTTATCTTTAATAAGTTTTATCGCGTGGGAAGTGAGGCAACACGAAAAACCAAAGGCACAGGTTTGGGGTTATATATCGTGAAAACCGTATTGCAGAAGCACGACGCGACCATAAAAGTTAAAGATAACACTCCTAAAGGGAGTATTTTTGAAGTAACATTTGAAAGAAATGCAAAGTAAACAAAGAATATTACTTGTCGAAGATGAAGAACACTTGTTAGAAGCTATCAAGTTGAATCTCGAAATGGAAGGCTACCGTGTTACTACGGCTACTGATGGAAAAAAAGCACTAAAAGTCTTCAAGGAGGAACGTTTCAACTTGGTGGTTTTGGATGTGATGATTCCCGAAATTGATGGATTCCAAGTGGCTGAAACTATTCGACTGCAAAACACTGAGGTTCCTATCATGTTTTTAACTGCGAAAAATAGCAGTGAGGATCGAATTACGGGTCTTAAGAAAGGGGCGGATGATTATTTGGTAAAACCTTTCAACTTAGAAGAATTGATTCTTCGTGTTGGAAATTTGGTGCGTCGTGGCATGAAACCAGACGATTTGAAAGAACTAAATTCTTATCAAATTGGTGATAAAACGATCTATTTTAATTCGTATGAGCTACATCATGCAGATGGCACGATCACTTCGTTGACAAAGAAGGAAACCATGCTGTTGAAACTGTTGATTGAACGACGGAATGAGGCCGTATCCCGGGAACAAATATTGGAGACCGTATGGAATTACGATGTTTACCCATCTACACGTACCATCGACAATTTTATCTTAACCTTCCGGAAATATTTCGAACCAGATCAAAAGCATCCGATTTATTTCCATTCTATCAGAGGTGTTGGTTATAAGTTTACCGACAATAACGCATAGGTAGAAAGAGATGATGACAATCAGGGCTAGAATAGCCGTTATTTTTATTGCTGCATTATTTTTGGGCTATGGCTTATACCAAGGGCATTATCAAACTGCTGTACTGATAGCAGGCGGAATAGGCTACTTGATTTGGAGTCATTTTAGAGAAGGGTCCGTTTTTTTGGCAACGCAGGCTTTTCATAGGCAAGATTATGAAAAGACAAAAAATTTGCTAGCTGAGATAAAGAATCCGGACGCACTTCGTAAAGGCAGACGTAATTTCTATGAATTTATGATGGGAAATATTGCGCTTAAAGAGGAACGTGTCGATGAGGCCGAATATCATTTTCAGCTAGCTTCACGTCTGCCTTGGAAAAAAGATAATGAAAAGGGTATGGTGATGATTAATCTGGCAAATATAGCGCTGCGAAAGTTGGATTATGAAAGAGCGAGAGCTTATACAGATGTTGCCAATAAGTTACATCTGACGGCTAGACAGAACAGCATTATTACAAAAATAGAAAACGAAATTTCAAAACATTTATAGTGAGTACTACTTTACAAAACGACTTATTGATTAAAGCTGCATTTTCGCAGCAAACGGAAAGACCTCCTGTGTGGATGATGCGTCAAGCTGGACGCTTTATGAAGGAATATTGGGATATCAAGAATAAATATTCCTTTTTGGAGATGTGCAAAACACCAGAAATTGCTGCGGATGTCACTATGCTTCCGGTAGATTTGTTAGGCATTGATGCAGCTATTTTATTTTCTGATATTTTAGTTACAGCTGAAGCCATGGGAGGGGATTTGTCCTTTGAACAAGGTGTAGGGCCTCGTTTTTCTAATCCTGTTCGTTCTGTAAAGGATGCTGAAGATTTGTCTACCAACTGTTTGGATAAATTACAGTATGTTGCTGATGCAATCAAGGTCATTCAACAACGTCTTGACAGCCGTATCCCTTTGATTGGTTTCGCGGGAGCACCATTTACAATTTTAAGTTATTTGGTTGAAGGTGGATCTTCAAAAGATTTTAAGTTAACGAAGTTGATGTTGAATAATCAGCCTGAGTTGGCACATATGATCCTTCAAAAGATCGCAGATGTAACGGTTGAATATCTTAACATGCAGATCGCAGCTGGAGTAAATGCAATTCAATTATTTGATAGCTGGGCCCTGGCTTTATCCTGGAATGATTACCGTGATTTTTCGCATTATTATAATAAGCAGATTATCGCTAAGTTGAACCGTAAGGATATTCCTGTCATTTCCTTTTGTAAAGGATCTTCTGTTTTTGCACCAATGATGGTCGAAGCGCAACCTGATGTTGTTTCTATCGATTGGAATGCAGATTTAAAAAATATTAAACAATCTCTGCCACAGGGTATTGCTGTTCAAGGAAATTTGGATCCATTTGTTTTGTATGCAGATAAACCTGTTATCAAGAAGAAGATTATCGAATTATTTGAGCGCATGAGAGGTGAAAATGGTTTTATCTTTAACTTGGGACATGGTATCATGCCAGATATTCCTTTTGATAATGTAAAATATGCCATTGAGGTTGTAAAGGAATTTAGCTATTAGTTTGCTATCTACTTCAAAAACAAAAACGACTTGCCTTTCGCAGGTCGTTTTTGTTTGCCCTATATTTAATCTATTTCGGTTGATATAGCACTTTTGTATATTGGATGTAAGATTTGCGCAATTGATGTTTGGACGTATTGAATGCTATTAACTTTTCTTATTTTTGTAACTATGGTCTATTTATATGCAAAAGCAGTTCATATTATCTTTGTGATTTGTTGGATGTCAGGTCTGTTTTATATGCCTCGACTCTTTATATATCATACAGAAGCTAAGGACAAGAGTCAAGAAGCGTTTGATGTTTTGCATAAAGAATTCAGTAAGATGGAAAAATTACTGTGGTGGGTTATTACTACTCCTGCGATGTACATCACTGTCTTTTCTGCACTAGTTATGTTATGCTATTCTCCTGGTTTATTATCCATGGGGTGGATGCATGTAAAACTGACATTCGTTCTGGGAATGATTATCTATCATTTTACCTGCCAGAAGATTATGTTCAAATTGAGTCGTCAAGAATCCAAATTAACTTCAACAAATCTCCGTTTGTTTAATGAAGTCGCAACAGTTTTATTATTCGCTATTGTTTTTACTGTTGTCTTAAAATCGGCACTGAACTGGATATTTGGCGTTTTGGGACTCTTAATTTTATCCATTGCTTTAATGATGGCCGTAAAACTTTATAAGAAGTACCGGAACAAGAAAGCATAACAAAATGTTAAATTCTTTGGTTTCTTAATCCTTTTTTATTCTGTGTAGTCGAAGGATTATAAATTGAATCGGATTATGTACAGGAAAATTTTGGTTATGGTCTCGTTGCTTATTGTCGCAACGGCTGGGTTTGCGCAGCGATACAGACCTTTTGGAGGGGCATTAAACATCTATTCTACAGATGTCCCATTTTTTCTTTATATCAACAACGTTTTGTATAATAATAGGGCTTCCACGGATATTAGGGTATCCAATTTGACGAGTCGTCGTTATGATTTGCGTATTGTATTTGCTGACAGACAGCAACGCACATTGAATGGCAGTGGTGTGCAACTTGTCAATAGAAATGGACAGTATATGAATGTGGTATTTTCTGTCAGTAGCAGAGGCGGAAATAGGGGGATTATCCTGGAATCCATGAATCCTGTAGATCGGTATAACAACGGTAATTATCGTGAGGATTTACCGTATAATAACCGGGATGGATATAGTAATGAACAAGGTAATGAGCGATACAGACAATCGGAAGATCGTGATGATTTGCCAAACAATAATCGTGGGGGATATAATAATGATCAATATAGGCAGTCCGAAGACGCTAAGGTTTATCGTAACGGTGTAGCGAATCAAGGAGGATATGCTGAAAATGAAGATAATGATCTGTCTGATGCCGGAGTAATGAATAAGACGAATTCCAATCGATTGAACGATCTATTAAATCAGAAGGAAAACGATCAGGATAGACTTGCTGTAGCTGCTCAGGAATTAAAAAGTATGCATCTAAGTGTTAGTGAAATTGTTGATTTAATGGAACTTTTTATACGAGATGATAATAAACTGGCCTTTGCCAAATATGCTTATCCAACCTGTGTGGATAAACAGCATTATGAGAGAGTAGGGGACGCCTTATCGTTCAGTTCAACAAGGGAAAAGCTAGTGGATTTTTTGAAAAAATAAAAGGAGCATTTTGCTCCTTTTTTATTCACCGCCAAAGCAGATATATTTTAATTCCATATATTCATCCAAACCGTATTTAGATCCTTCACGACCTACACCAGATTGTTTTACTCCACCAAAAGGAGCTGCTGCATTTGAAATAAGGCCTGTATTGATACCTACCATGCCAGCTTCTAGCTGTTCAGCAACACGAAAACAGCGATTTATATTTGTACTATAAAAATAGGAGGCTAGCCCAAATTCAGTCGTATTGGCCATTGCTATTCCTTCTTCTTCTGTCTTGAAACTGAAAAGGGCGCAAATTGGACCAAAAGTCTCCTCGCGGAATATAAGCGCTTCTTTCGGGACGTTGGTCAGCACAGTTGGCTGGAAAAATAGATCTTTGATGACCTTTCCTCCAGTAGCCAATTCGGCACCATGATTTAATGCGTCTTGTACATGATGCTGTACTTTTTCTAGCCCTTTTGCATTGATTAAAGGACCTACCTGGACGCCTTTGTCAAGTCCATTACCAACTTTCAATTTGCTGACAGCATGGCTAAGTTTCAATGAAAACTCATCATAGACATCTTCTTGTATTAGAAATCTATTGATGGAAACGCAAGTTTGCCCTGAGTTTCTAAATTTTCCGGCAAGCGCTCCTTCGACAGCAGCATCAATATCCGCATCGTTAAAAACCAAAAAGGGAGCATTACCACCGAGCTCCATAGATACTTTTTTAATGTTAGAGGCTGATTGTTCTATGAGTGTTTTTCCGACTTCGGTAGAGCCTGTGAAAGATAGTTTTCTTATCAGGTCGTTTGTAGCTAGTTCTTTGCCGATACCAACACTATCTTTTCCTGTAATTACGTTAAAAACACCCTTCGGAATCCCTGCATCTTCAGCCAGTTTAGCCAATGCTATAGCAGAAAATGGGGTTTGGGAGGCCGGTTTTAGCACAACGGTACAACCAGCCACCAAAGCTGGAGCAACCTTTCGGGTGATCATCGCTAAAGGAAAATTCCAGGGTGTAATTGCGGCTACGACACCTACACCTTGCCTAATCGTTATCATTCTACTTCCTTTTTTATGGGTAGGTATGGTTTCACCATAGGCTCTTTTTCCTTCTTCTGAAAACCATTCTACGAAAGAACTACCGTAGTCAACCTCTACCCTCGATTCGCTTAGCGGTTTGCCGCTTTCTAGGGTCATGATTTCCGCAAGATCGTCTTTATAGTGTTGAATAAGATCGTACCATTTGCGGACAATGTTGCAACGTTCCAGTACCGTTGTGTTTTTCCAGCTTTTCCATGCCTTGTCAGCATCAATTATGGCTTTAGTACAGTCAACTACTTTTAAATCTGGCAACGAAGCAATAACTTTTCCTGTTGCAGGATTTACCACATCAAATGTGTGTTTTGACTTGATAAATTTCCCATTGATATAGGCACTGTCAATTAAAAGTGTATTTTTCATCGATGTAAATTTAATTGTCACAAGTATAATTAGAAGATTTCTGAACTAAACTTCACTTCAATAAGATTACTGTTTGTTCAAATGAATCTTTCTCGCTCAGATTTTGAAGGTATCGTACAAAATTCATTTTTTCCAAACCATCGATAGCGGTTTTTAGCAAAATAATCATAAAGCGCATCTCTCCACGAAAGTGGTAAAATCTTTAGTAAATAACATGTCATGTAAGGGAAGCCCAATTGCTTACAAATCTTTAAAATAGCTTCACTTTTGAGATAGGTACCAGCTGGAGATAGGAAAACGATGGAATCAGTATTTTTGGGAATATTTGTTAGCGCCGTCCGGGCAAATTCAGACTGCAAGGAACTAAATAAGAATTTCTTTCTGCGATCGATCCTTAATAATAGTTGAACAAAGTGATTACAGATCAAGCAATCACCATCGAAAAAGATGATATATCTCCCTTGTTGTTCCATATTATAAAGTTACTTCTATTTATTGAAAGTACTGCCATAACAAGATCATAAATGGAAGCGATTTTATCATCATTGGGGTTTAATTCTCTATGTTAAAAAAGGCGGTGTTTCCAATAGAAACACCGCCTTTTTTACTTCCTTTTTATAGATTTTTCATGATTGTATGTCCCATACGATCTCTTTTAGTTTTTAAGTACTCTTCATTAAAGGGATTTGCCGTTATTTCAATAGGTACATTTTCTATGATTTCAAGACCATAACCTACTAGGCCAGCACGTTTTGTCGGATTATTTGACATAAGACGCATTTTTGTGACACCAAGGTTTCTAAGAATCTGGGCTCCTACACCGTAGTCTCTTAAATCTGCCTTGAACCCTAACTGTACATTGGCGTCTACCGTATCCAAACCATTTTCTTGTAATTTGTAAGCATGTAGCTTATTGATCAGTCCAATACCGCGACCTTCTTGATTCATATAGACAATAACACCTTTACCCTCTTGCTGGATCATTTCCATTGCTTTGTGCAATTGAGGGCCACAGTCACAACGGCAAGAACCAAAAATATCACCCGTAACACAAGAGCTGTGCACCCGTACTAAAATAGGTTCATCTTCATTCCACTCGCCTTTGTAAAGCGCTAAATGTTGTTCGCCAGTGTCTTTTTGTGTAAAGGCTTTCATTTTAAAATCACCATATTGCGTTGGCATATTAACAGTGACTTCTTCATTGATTAAAGAGTCGTGCTTAAGACGGTATTCAATTAGATCTTCAATACTAATGATCTTTAAATCAAATTTTTTAGCAACTTCCATTAGTTCCGGAAGTCTGGCCATTTCACCATCTTCTTTTAAAATCTCAACCAATACACCTGCTGGTTCAAATCCTGCTAATCGAGCGAGGTCAACTGTAGCTTCAGTGTGTCCTGTACGACGTAATACACCACCATCTTTCGCTATGAGCGGGAAAATATGTCCTGGTCTACCTAATTCTTCATAATGGATATTAGGATCGATCATTGCTTTAATTGTTTTCGAACGGTCCGATGCAGAAATACCGGTTGTACAACCATATCCCTGTAAGTCAATGGAAACTGTAAAGTTCGTTTCATATACCGCTGTATTCTGTCCCACCATTAAGTCAAGGTGTAATGCATCTGCTCTTTCTTTAGTAATTGGGGCACATACTAGTCCACGACCGTGAGTCGCCATAAAGTTGATGATTTCGGGAGTTGCATTGCGGGCAGCAGTGACAAAGTCTCCTTCATTTTCGCGATCTTCGTCATCCACGACGATTACTACTTTTCCTGCCTGTATATCAGCGATCGCTTCTTCGATCGTGTTTAATTTGAAATCCATTTATTGATATATTGTAATTGGTACAAAGTTAGTGTAGAATCTAAATTTATTTATAATAGCGTTGTCACAATCTAATGTGATTCTTTTAATTTATTCTTTTTTGCAAGCTTTTCCTTAATCCACTTCCAAGCGGCTTCTACTTTTAATTTATATTGATCAATATCAAATAAGGCAGAATCAGTTGTCGACTTGTACGTTAGAAAAGCGGCTAATGGTGTTAAGACAATAATGGCCATCCACATGCCTACGGCTGATGATATGGCACCATCTTTCGCTGTTTTTTCTGCTACTGTGGAGATAATGTGATAGATCAGAAAGAAAATGATGGCCATCACGACCGGAAGACCAAGTCCACCTTTTCTGATAATGGCTCCTAGTGGAGCTCCGATTGCAAATAGTAAAAGACAGGAGACAGCTAGGGTAAACTTGCGATGCCATTCAATCCGATAGCGTATATCTTTCGATTTGTAATCTTTAAACTCAAGTGTACGTCCATTCAGATCTTCCTTTAAATAATTCAATTGGTTTAATGCATTCATGGTGATCTGTGCCCGTTGTTCTTGGGGAACCAGATCGGTAAGCAAATTTTTAAAAGGTTTGATCTTAGTTTCTTTGACCTTTGGCTGTCCAGGTTGATTCGCACTAAAATATTTCGAATAGATATTATATCGGGTGTCTAATGTACGGACGATCGCTTTTCCCATACTGTCTATCTTAATATGGTTGGAATCGATGTACATGTCTAACTGTTTCAGGTTTAACATGGCGTGGTGGCTCTTGAAGAGATTTTCATCCGTTTTACCTTGTTGAAAACTTCCCATATCAAACTTTTGCTCTGTTTCCTTGAACTTAAATCGCGTAAATTGCTGACGTGGATCGTAGGTTTTGGAGTTTTTAGTCCGTGCTTCCTCATAGCGGATACCATCCTTAAGTTTTAGGATCATATAATTGTTGTCAGGAGAGTTATAGATATACCCTTCTTTCGCCATAAGTACATTATTGGCTGTGTTACCGCCACGATGATCATAAATCATCAAGTCATAGAGAATTGTTCCCGCTTTATTTTTTCCTTTAGCGCGGATTGAGTAACCTGGGATGGTGTTGTTAAAGATTCCGGGTTTGATGAGGAAATCTGCCTTTTTATTACGTACATCAGTAAGTAGCGTACCCATTTTTAGATTCACTACGGGGAGAATATAGTCGGAGAACAGAAAAGAACTTGTTGCGAAAATTGCAACGAGTATAAATAGTGGGGTCATCGCTTTACGTAAAGATACGCCCGCAGCTTTGATCGCAACTAATTCATAGCTTTCACCCAGATTTCCGAAAGTCATAATGGAGGAAAGGAGCATGGATAAAGGCATTGCCATTTGGATTTGAACAACGCATTGATATCCAATTAGCTCCATGATCGTATACCATTCAAATCCTTTTCCAATCAAATCATCAATGTACTTGAATAGGAAAAGCATCAATAAGACAAACATCACAATAAAGAATGTGACAATAAATGGTTTTATGAAAGCTTGAAGAATAAGTAAATGAACCTTTTTCATCCGTGACGCAAAGCAAATTGATGCCTTTACATTAAGGCATCTTCCAACTAAGGAGCTCCAGCTGGAGCTCTTAGTGGAAATATATTGCAAAGATAGGCTTTTTTATGCACCTATAACACTTTGAAGATAGACTATTGAATTTTTCCAAATTAACTTTCTATTTTCAAGGTCTTCTTCTTTAGCGTAATCTGTTATTTTAAGAGCAACATCATTTGTTAGCTCGTCTTGATCGATCTCCAGATCGAAATAATAGGGATCATCATCGAGCCATTTAAAGCGTACAGATTTATTTTCTCTCGATGCTACAATTTTTGCTCGGTGAGGTTCATCATCCCAAATGAAAGTATAAACGGTGTCTTTATAGTTTACATCATCTGCAAACCATTGTGCCAATTCGTTTGGTTCTTGCAAATACGGAAATAAAATTCTAGGTGAAGAGTTGATGATATATTCTAGTTGGAATTTTATTTTATCTGCCATAAAAATGTTTTTTTAAATTTTAGTTTGTTTAAATCAAAAATAAGCTATATTTGCATTCCCAAAATGGCGGGGTAGCTCAGATGGTTNNTTCGATTCTGCTCCCCGCTACAAATCTCTTCCAAAATTGCTTTTTACTGCATCAACTTATTATTTGTAATAATACATATTTATTTTGTTATTGCAAGTTTTTTTGTAAAAAGTTGCCCCTGTTTTTTGATAAACATGTTGTTTTTAGGACTATCAATTTTTTCAACTACTGTTTCTATTTTTTAATGATAAATTTATTGAGTTAAAAATGAGTTTGTTGCGTTTAATGCGAGTTTTAAATAGGTCAGAATTGGTAAAAAAATAAAAAAATCTTTTGAATTGACATACGAAGTGGTATATTTGCATACCGAAACGGCGGGGTAGCTCAGATGGTTNNTTCGATTCTGCTCCCCGCTACCAAAAGCATCAGTCTGTTAAGATTGATGCTTTTTTTATGATTGTATGTATTTCCTTTTTATCGCATTACCTTTTTTTCGCCGCCCACAAGAGTACATCTATCTTTGTATTGTTTTATGGATAATATTTAAATAATGAATATAAGACCTATACTAACCCTATTCTACTTTTTTATCTGCTATCACGTTTTTGCACAAGAAGGCACAATAGGCCATGTCGTTACACATCAACGGAAAACCATTCTATGTGATGCACAGAAAGGCGAGAATTCCTATCCAGCTTGGGGGGTATTTCCGAAAGAAAACGATCCTGTAAGAAAGGTTACTATGTTTGTTACCCTTGGGAGCCCAGATAGTTTGCGCACAGCGCATTGGGATTATTTGGATCACATCGTATTGCGTCGTAAAGGAGGAAAAAATGGAGCTGTGCTAAATTATGAATTAGGAAGAATGCTTACGCCATATGGTAGTATCTACAATAAAGGATGGAGTTGGAAATGGCAGGTCGATGTAACTGATTTTGCTCCTTTCTTAAGGGATAGCGTGGAAATTGTCTATACTCATTCTGGTTTTGAGGACAAGACTGTAGGGTGGGCACTTACTGTAGATTTTGAAATTTTATCAGGTCCACCAGTCGTTACCCCATTGGGAATAACAGCGCTGTGGAATAAAGCATATAAATATGGGGATGTTAACGAAAAGATAGCAGAAAATCTACTACCAATAACATATACCTCGAGTCCGGGAGCAGCATTGAGCCGAATACGTATTCAGCATACAGGGCATGGTATGGATAAACCACGTGGCTGTAGTGAATTCTGTAGCCGATGGCGCGAACTCACCTTCGATGGAAAGACTGTAGACAGACGTGATATGTGGAAGAAATGTGGAGGTAATCCACTTTATCCACAAGGCGGTACCTGGGTACATGACCGCGCATATTGGTGTCCTGGAGATTTACAGCAGCCTGATTTTATTGATGTATTTACTAGAGTTGGCACTCATCAAGTTGCCTTACAGATGGAACCCTATACAGCGACAGACAATGTACAGGCTGTCGAAAATATATCGGCTTACTTGTTTCAATATTCAGCCCCTAAACAAAAGGTAGATGTTGCAGTCGAGTCAATAATGGTTCCAAGTGATGAACAGCGTTTCTCTAGATTAAATCCGGCGAGTGCTGGCCCAAGGATCTCTTTCAGAAATTTAGGTGCTGACCCGATTCGATCCCTAGAAATTGTTTATGGCACGAAGGGATTTCCTGTCAAAACTTTCCATTGGAAAGGTAATCTTTCTTTTAATCAAGTTGCAGAAGTTATACTACCCGGAGAAATACAGGAAAAAGATCGGGAGAATGTATTCACGGTGTCACTTCTTAAGCCTAATGGAAAGCCGGATGCATGGCCCACAGACAATAAGGCGGAAAGCGTCTTTACAGCTCTGCAGAAATTTCCCACTGATTTTATTTTGGAGTTTACGACCAATAATAAACCAGCGGATAATCGTATATTTCTAATTAATGCAAAGCAGGATACGGTCTTTTGTAAGACAGGCTCTCAACTGGCTGCGGCAACAATGTATAGAGATACTTTACATCTTAATGAGGGAAATCACTCACTCTCTTTGGTTGATACTGCAGGTAACGGACTGCAGTTTTGGGCACAACCTGAAAATGGTGATGGTCATTTACGGATTTTCGATCTGAAAGGAAACCTTATTCATGCTTTTGAAAGCGATTGTGGAAATGGCGAAATGTTTAGTTTCAATGCCAAAAGTGAATTTGAGATGAACACAATTTCAACGCAATATGCCTTCTCACTTTATCCAAGGTCGGTTGTGGATAAGACGCAACTGAGCGTATTGTCCAATAAACAGAGTGAGATGATAGTGCTTTTTATGGTTGATGGCGTTTTGTGGCAAAAACATGAATACAAATCCATTCAACAAGCTGTCCTGAGCTTTGATCTGAGCCACCTACCTCCAGGAAGAATAATCGTTGAAGTTCTGATGGATGGTATGAGCCGATTTAAAGGACGGATAAATAAAAGATAAGCGGATAAAGAAAAGCACGAAGATATTTTGTGCTTAGATTTTGATTAAACAGATAAAAAAGCTCCATTAATGGAGCTTTTTTATCTGTTTAATCAATTGTCGTCGTAAGCTAAGCCTTTCCAGTCTTCTCTCTGTAGGTACTTCAGCATAAAAAAGAATACGACCCATGCAAGTCCGGCTAAGATCCAAATTAGAGTTTCATAGTGGAAAATTGTTTTATGTAAGTATCCCAAAATACCTAATAGGCCTAATATCAGTAGATTATTTATTGCTTTTGAATTGGATTGACTAGCCTTAGAAAACGGATAGTTTTTGACAATAAAAAGCATAATCAGAATACTTTCGATACCGCCGACTGCGGAAGATAATAGCAGATCATTAATAGAACTGAGACCAAATAGCGGTACACAGATAGAAAGAAACAGTATGTTGAACGGTAAAACATATTTAATAAGACATGCTTTGAGAACTCCAGTCATCAGTTGTCCCGGTTTTTGTATCGGCGTCACATGGTAGACCCAGGCCGCTTTATATTTATTACTTTGCGTGATAAGCTGGAAAACGGTTAATATGGTCAATAACGAAAGATAAAACATAATGATATACAAGCCTGAATCCCGAAGTTTCGCGATTTTGCCAGCTATTGGGAGATCATCTCCTGTACGTAGAAATAAAAAGACAAAATAAATAGGTAGATAAGCCAACGAAGGGTATAGCTGTTGCTTAAATTCTCTCGTTTTAGAACTTATCAGCCATACAATGCCAAATCCAGCCTCTTCAACAGGGGATGAGCAAACGCTCGAAGAGATCCTTTTATATAGCGGTAATTTGGAGGGATTATCTCGGGTTAATTGTGAAGTTTCACTAGGGAGGTTGTCGGCACTTGCTAGTGCCGCTATTTTTGCATTAAATCCACGTGAAAACAGCTTAGTACAAGCGTAGATACCAGCAAAGGGAGTTAGTATTCCCAGTGTTGATAAGATGACTAAATGTACATTGTGGTTACCAAAGAGTAATGGTTGGAATGATGCAATCCAGGTACTTGGGAATATCCAAAGAAATCTGAGCTGTTCCATCGTTAAATGAGATTCCACAATAGATTGGATCAAATTTGGGCCAACATAATAGGATAGAAAAAGAACCAGTGAGAGACCGATCTGTATATAAGTAATTACATCTTTAAACTTTTGGATGGGGAGATATTTGATGCTAATCAGATAAAATCCATTGACAAATATCAGCGCGATTAAAGTGCTTAGTATAAGCTGCAGGCATAAAAGAAAGACGGAGACGATATCCCAATTGAATAATGCATAAATAAGCACAGGTAAGGTCAACGCAATTACTTGATTAAAAAGCTTGATTGCAATAAAAGTTATTCGGGAAATAGCTAAAGTCTTGTCATTAACTGGTCTAGGCATAATGATATACTGATCCCGGGTATCTAATAATATGGGAGAAAAATCGGATACCAACGTAATGCTTAACATGCTAATGAAACTGAGTAGCATAATCGAAACGGCTAAGTACCTATCTGGAATAGAAAAAATAATTACCATGAATATCAGGCCAAAGATGAGATACAATAAGAATTGTAAAATCGATGACGAAGAAGAGGATTTCCCTGAGCTACGTTTCCTAAAGCTAATCGGCTTTCTGTTCTCTAAGATTACTTTGGTTTCTAAGATGATCTTAAACTGTTCATAATTGATGCCCAAGCCTTTCCAAACCCCACGAAAAAGAAGGATAAATTTTAAGATAAATTTTTCCATGTTATTGAATTGCTGTAATGATATTGGAAGCGTCTAATGCACTGTTGCCTGTATTGGTTAATTTAGCAAATATATGCTCCAATGATTCGTTAGGATCTGTTTTTAGTTCCTCAATCGTACCATCCGCAATGATGCTGCCCTGATTTATCAGTAAAATCCGATCAGATACTTTTTCAACAACGTCCATCATATGTGAACAATAGAAAATTGTTTTCCCTTCTTTTGCAAGTAATGAGATAAGTTCTTTGACAAAGATAACAGCATTGGCATCGAGTCCAGACAATGGTTCATCCAGTACGATGATTTGTGGGTTATGAATAATTCCTGAAATTAAAAGTACTTTTTGACGCATTCCTTTGGAGAAGGTATCCATCCTATTATTTGCATTAGATTCAAGACCGAAGGCTGTTAGCAGTTTTAAGGAACGTTCTAAAATCAAATTATCTTCCATTCCATAGAGTTTACCTATAAAATCCAAGTATTCCATGGGAGTCAGGACGTCATATAATTCTGCGTTCTCGGGAACATATCCCAATAGTGCTTTTACTGCAAGTGGATCTTCTTGAATATTGATGCCATTAACTTCTACAGTGCCTGTGAAATCTTCGATTAGTCCTGTTAATATTTTAACGGTAGTGGATTTGCCAGCACCATTTGGGCCAATATACCCGATAACTTGACCTGGGAATATGTCAAGGTTGATTCCTTTCAATATTTCTTTTACTCCGTATGATTTTTTTAGGTCAACAATACGGATGAGAGGTAATATACTTTCCATATGATTATAATCTTCAAAGTAAACTTACATAAAAAATTGGAGTTATAGTTTCCAATTGAAAAGTATATATTTAATACTCTTGAGAAGAATATCTCTATTTTAATCAATAGAAAAGGGACCTTTTGGTCCCTTCAAAACTATGTTATTTTCGGAAAAACTACCTGTTGTTTTTGGGATATCCCTCTTCATCAAGATCATCTCTCAGATCTTCTTCGTTCTCGGCTAATTTCTTGTCCAAAGGGGATAGCCGTTCATGTTTAAAAGTCTCAATTCGCATGTTAGCTTTATCTAGATCTTCTTCTTCGAGCTCATCTTGTGTTGCATATTCATCTCCGACAAATGGATTAGAATCATCGTATGTTGAATCATCATCAATTGAGCCCTCAGCTACTGTATCATAGTCGGCGGGGTGGTCATAATCTGGGTCATTATCATCGACATCCATTTCATAACTGTCAAGCTCTTCATTGAAAGCAAGGTCCTGATCCATATCGGAATAGTCTTCTTCGACTTTCCCATTTTTATGCTCTTTTTTTGACATAATCCTACTCATGTTATTCATTTGTAAAACAGTTCTCAAAAAAAAAAGTTTTGAATTTATTCGGCAAAACTATTATTCCAAAAGTATTAAGAGATTCTGGGTTCGAATATCCTTCTGAAAGATAAAAACACAAAAAATGATTAAAGCATTAAAACAATGTAATTATATGTTTGTTCTATCTTAAAATAGGGACTATGATCTTCAAGCGTTTAAATTATCAGACTTTACAGAGTTTACGCCTACAAGGCTACAATATTTTATTGACCATTGGTCGAGCTGAAGACGAGAACCCAATTTATTTCCCGATGAAATTGGATTCTTTTAATTCCAGTACCTCAAATTTTGAAAGTGATGATGCAGATACCTTTCAAGGAAAAAAGATTCTTATTTTGGATGAGGCCATTCAACGCTCCTTAAATCATGATCTTAATGGTATAATCCAGCTTGACAATTAAGCACTATTTTTAGTTCTTTTATAAGAGCTGGGTGTAATGTTTCTTTTCTTCTTATAGAAATTGGTTAGGTGACTTTCATCATTAAATCCTAATTCTTCTACAATTTGTTTCATTGTGTATCTGTTGGATGCTAATCTCTCTTCAATTAGTTTAATACGAATATCATCTATATATACTTTGTAGCTTTTTGAATATCTTTTTTTAAAAAATGCCCCAAAATAATTTGCTGAAATTTGGAACTGATCTGCGATAGACCTGATTTGTAATTTATCCGGGAAATAAATATTTTGCTGTATGTATTGATCGATTTCTTGAGACATTTCATATGACTCGTTAATAGGTAGCTCCAGATCCTTCAATATATTTTCGACTAAAGCGAAGAGGGACATTATCTGGTGGAATATAAAAATTGATTCTGCTGTATCTTCACACTCATATTGTTGAATTAGCGAAATTACCCGCTCGATCAGTTTTTTATTTTCCTTTTTAAGGGATAGGCTCTTATTTAACAATGTCTTCGAGTTAAAGATATCAACCGGGTTGTGAGTAAGTCTAAAATTTTGTTGTATAAAGTGCAGATCTTTAAAGTAGGAGTTGGAGAAATAGAGTACAAATGCAGTTGTATCTTTTTTTGTCTCAAGTGTTTCGAAATCTTTATTCAAAAAAAGTAAATTCTCTTTTGAAAATTTTAAGTTATTTCCTTTCGATACGAGTGTGCCTTCGGATATATAAACTAACGCAAAATCAAAACCTGTTTTGTTTAGTTCTAATTTTTGTTTGTGTTTGATTTTTTGAGATTCGAAAGATAAATTCATCATATGTACAGACCCTATTGGAAAATAATCGCTACAAACCTAAGAAAAATGAATTAAAGACTTTACTTTTTCCTCGCTTAAATCTACATGGATTACAGTTATGTATTCACAATAAAATATAAATCATTCGTTGTTTTAAACGGTTATCAAGTGCTTTTTGCATTTCTGGTCATTTTTTCAATAGTATCCCATTGATCTTCAGGAATAATATCTAATCCATTGAACTCTCCAGCCCCCTTAAGCCATTCGCCACCATCTATCGTGATAACATCTCCGTTGATATAACTCGCATAATCGGATACTAGATAGGCCGCGAGGTTAGCTAATTCCTCCAGTTTGCCCAAGCGGCCTAAGGGGATACGTTTGGTAGGTGAGAGGAGTTCGCCTAACTCGCCCGGGAGTAACCGTTCCATGGCACCCGAAGTTTGGAATGGACCAGGAGCTATAGCGTTGAGTCTTATTCCTTTTTTTCCCCATTCTACAGCTAGAGATCTGGTTAGCGCAAGAACTCCGGCTTTAGCAGTTGCAGAAGGAACAACATATCCCGAACCCGTCCAAGCATAAGTTGTTACGATACTGAGTATAGCTTTATTCTGTTCATTTGCCTCAATCCATCGTTTGCCCAGCGCTAGGGTATAGTTTATACTCCCTTGGAGCACGATACCAATAACAGATTCGAAAGCTCGGTGGCTTAAACGTTCGGTAGGCGAGATAAAATTTCCAGCAGCATTGTTTATGAGGATATCTATCCCCCCAAAATGTTCATATCCATAGGAAACGACGCGTTCGACATTTTCATAATTTCGCACGTCTCCAGCTACTGCAAGACATTTTGCCTGATGTTTTTCCGATAATTCGTTTGCTGTATATTGTATAACATCATCTTTACGGCTTGTGATCAGGCAAGAGGCGCCAAGCTCGAGAAAGTAATCTGTCATGGCTTTCCCTAGACCTGTACCACCACCCGTAATCAAAATTCGTTTTCCTTTTAACGCGTTTTCCTTTAACATGCCCATATACTGTCCAGTTTTTATGTATCCTTAAGTTACACAAATTTGGGATAAAATAAAAGCCACGGTGGAGCGGATAAAAATAGTTCAGGAATAAATGGAGGTAGAGATATAAACAAAAGCAGGAGCTATTCATCGAATAGCTCCTGCTTTAAAATTTCCATTCTGAATGGAATGGAAGTATGCTTATGCGCCTAATTGTACGCGTTTGAAAGCAGTTACAGTCAATCCTTTAGAAACAGAATCTAAGAATTGAGCGATGTTTTTAGAAGAATCTTTTACGAATTCTTGATTTAACAAAGTTGTATCTTTGAAGAATTTGTTCAATTTACCTTGCGCAATTTTCTCAGCCATTTCAGCTGGTTTTCCTTCAGCGATGATTTGTTCTTTAGCAATGGCAATTTCACGCTCGATTGTGTTTTGATCAACACCATCTTTGTCAATTGCAATTGGGTTCATTGCAGCAATTTGCATTGCTACATCTTTACCAGCTTCTTCAGCGCCAGCTGCATCAGCAGAAAGACCTACTAATACACCTAGACGGTAGTTCCCGTGGATATAAGCAATAACTTTTTCAGCAGTGATAGTTTCGTATTTAGAAACGTCAATTTTCTCACCAATTACACCAGTTTGCTCGATTAAAGAATCAGCGATGTTTTTGCCATCAAGTTCCAAACCTTTTAATTCTTCCAAAGAAGCAGGTTTATTGTTTAATGCAAGATCTGCAATTTTTTCAGCGAAAGCTACGAAGTCTGCGTTTTTAGCTACGAAGTCAGTTTCACAGTTAACTTCAACTACGATACCTGATTTACCATCAGCAGTCGCTTTAGCGATGATAACACCTTCGTTAGAGTCGCGATCTTGACGGCTA
The DNA here is from genome assembly GCF_002494055.1 of Sphingobacterium sp. UBA7038. NCBI lineage: Bacteria > Pseudomonadati > Bacteroidota > Sphingobacteriia > Sphingobacteriales > Sphingobacteriaceae > Sphingobacterium > Sphingobacterium sp. UBA7038. Next base: position 38,038 of record NZ_DLAV01000037.1, on the reverse strand, counting down.
GCAGCTACTTTAGCGCCTTTTTTACGCAAGTAATCTACAGCAGCTTCAAAGTCACCATTAGACTCAACCAAAGCTTTTTTACAATCCATCATACCAGCGCCAGTTTGTTGACGCAATTTGTTTACATCTGATGCAGAAATTTGTACTGACATGTTTATTTCTTTTTATTATTATTTACGACTGAAATTTGTACAATATTAACTTAAAACATGTTAAGCTAATATGAAGTTTAACATTCCTTGATAAACAAGTGTTGTTAAACCAAAAAACCGGACAGAGAGGCTAGTTCAAGAAAAGTAAACTTTTCCAGAAACTAACGCTACGCCATCCGGTTTGGAATAAAAATATTATTCTCCGTCTTTCGCTTTGCGAGGACGTTTAGCTTCTGAAGCTTCACCATTATCAGCTTTTGCTTTAGCAGCAGCAGCATCTTTTTCAGCTTCTTCTTCTTTGTCGCGTTTGCGCTCGTCCAAACCTTCTTGGATTGCTTGACCAATGATACCGGCGATTAAGCTAATAGATTTACTAGCGTCATCATTTGCTGGGATTGGGAAATCAATATTTGAAGGATCAGAGTTTGTATCTACCATTGCAAAAGTAGGGATGTTCAATTTCATTGCTTCAGAAACAGCGATGTGTTCTTTTTTCACATCGATGATGAATAAAGCAGCTGGTAAACGGTTCAAATCAGCGATACCTCCTAAAAGGTTTTCTAATTTGATACGCTCACGTTGAATCATCAACTTCTCTTTTTTAGACAATACATCGTATGTACCATCTTTTTGCATTTTGTCAATGTTAGACATTTTTTTGATAGACTTACGAACTGTAGCGAAGTTTGTAAGCATACCACCTAACCAACGCTCAGTTACAAAAGGCATATTAACCTCTTTTGCTTGTTGTGCGATGATCTCTTTTGCTTGTTTTTTCGTTGCAACGAATAAAACTTTGCGACCTGATTTTACGATTTGTTTGATAGCTGAAGCAGCTTCTTCTAATTTCGTAAGAGTTTTGTTCAAGTCAATGATGTGGATACCGTTACGTTCCATGAAAATGTACTTAGCCATTTTCGGATCCCATTTACGTGTAAGGTGACCAAAGTGCACACCTGCATCCAATAAATCTTGATAAGTAGTTCTTGCCATTTTTTGATCCTCCTTTGATTAACGTTTACTGAATTGGAATCTTCTACGAGCTTTACGACGTCCTGGTTTCTTACGTTCAACCATACGGTCATCACGTGTTACTAAACCTTTAGCGCGTAATGCAGGTTTAACTTCTGGGTTAAGTTCAACCAAAGCTTTTGCGATCGCTAAGCGAACAGCTTCTGCTTGACCTTTAACACCACCTCCGTTAACGTTTACTTTTACATCAAAGTTTGCTAATTCACCAGCTACGTTCAATGACTGTGTAGCGATGTATTGCAAAGGTAATGTTGGGAAATACTCTTTGTAGTCTTTACCGTTTATGATAATGTTTCCGCTACCAGCAGTTAAGTAAATGCGGGCAACAGCAGTTTTTCTTCTTCCTGAAGTGTTAGTTGTTGACATGACGATTCTCCTTAAAATTTAACTGGTTTTGGATTTTGTGCTTCATGCTTGTGCTCAGTACCAGCATAAACGTAAAGGTTTTTAAACAATTGACGACCTAAACGGTTTTTAGGAAGCATACCACGAACAGCTTTTTCAATGATGCGTTCAGGGAATTTAGCCATTAACTCTTTTGGAGAAACAAAGCGTTGACCACCTGGGTATCCAGTGTAGCGAACGTAAACTTTGTCGCCTAATTTGTTTCCTGTCAATTTGATTTTGTCCGCATTGATAACGATCACGTTATCTCCGCAGTCTACGTGAGGGGTGAATGTAGGCTTATGCTTACCACGAATTACTTTCGCGATGTTGCTCGCCAAGCGCCCCAAAATCTCTCCTTCAGCGTCAACAACGATCCACTCTTTGTTAACGGTGTTCTTGTTGGCAGAGACAGTTTTGTAACTTAACGTATTCACTTGCTTTTGTTTAAATAATTTATTAAAATATTTTTCCTTCCCTTATCTCAAGGGTCTGCAAAGGTACATCTATTATTCTATATTTTAAAATCTATTTTGCTTATTTTGTTGAAAACGAGTTGAATTTCAAACGAGCCCCACTAATCTCAATATTTTTACAACTTCCTCGAATGAATATTGTTACATTAGTTAGTATATTGCAGGAAGAATTTTTAAATTATTATAGCGGAAGTAGATGAGATTGAATTTTTTAGATAAACGATTTTTTTTAAGTTTTATTGGTGTATTTCTAATAGCACTGGGTTCATTAAAGGCACAATCTTCGGATAAAAAACCTAAACCTTACGATGCACGATTCAAAAACGTACAGGAAATATTGAAGCAAGGGAAAATTGGTCCAGGGATGGATTCTTTGGACGCCATACTCGCGGATTACCCACAAGCAGATGATATCTATTTTACAAAGGCAATCCTTCTTGCACAGATGAGAAATCAAGATGGAGCAATCGAAGCCATAAAAGAAGCGTTGAATATTCAGTCTAAGCCTGAATATCTAAGTTTTGCCGTAGATGCGTTTAAAAGTAAAAACGAGGCGGATAGTGCTTTAATCTATCTCGATAAGTTGATAGATCAAGATGACAATAATACAGCCTCACTAAAACGGGAGCGTATCATGCTCCTTTTCAATGGCGGATACAAGGATGTGGCTTTGGAGTATTTCTATAAAACCAAAGAGATTGCAGTCGCTTCTGATACATTGGACATGGTTGGTAGTGTCTTGTTAAATGATGCTGGTAATTATAAAGCGGTCATTGATCTTTTGAAACCCTGGGCAGACAAAGGAACTTCGCTGGCTCAAGTATATGGTCAATTAGCACAAGCTTATAATCTTTCCAAAAACTCGAAGCTTGCATTGGACTATATTAATAAAGGAATTCAGACAACAAAAGAGGATTTTCTTTATTTCGATTTGGCTGATCTCTATCGATTTGATAAAAAGATGAAATTATCTTTCGATGCACTTAAACAAGGATTTCAATCTAAGAAAGTTGACTTTGCAGATAAGAATCGGATTATAATGACCTTGTTGAATCCGAAGGGCCCCTATTCAAAAGACCAACTTTTGGAACTGGTCAATATCTTGGTTGAAGTTCATCCACGTATTGCCGAAAGCCATATGGCAAAGGGACAAGTGTTATGGTTGAGAGACGATAAGTCAGCCGCTCAAAGTTCGCTAGCAGTTGCAGTGAGTATGAACCCTTATCAAATTGATGCTTGGCGGATGCTGATGAGTTTGGATATGGACAAAGGCGAATTTGATCAAGCCATTGCACATGGTGGGGAAGCGCTACACTATGTGGCCAATAATGCAACCATACTCTATTTTACAAGCATGGCCTATTTGATGAAGAAAGACATGGAGAATAGCCGGAAGTTTATGGAAGCCGCACTTAATAATGCACAGGATGAATCACCTTTTCTACAGGCAAATATTTATGGCGGATTAGGTGATATTTATAATTCACTTAAGATGTATAAAGCCTCTGATGCGGCTTATATCGAAGCTATTCGATTGGATAGTACAAATGTGACGGCCATGAACAATTTAGCATACTATTTGTCGTTAAGAAAAGAACGACTTGATGATGCTACAAAGTATGCAGCAATGGCGACGAAATTGCAGCCCAATAATGGAACTTTTGAAGATACCTATGCTTGGGTACTTTTCGCAAACGGAAAATATGATGATGCGCTGGTGTGGATTCAAAAAGCGTTAAAAAATACAAATCCGCAAACGTCTGTATTGCTGGAGCATTACGGCGACATTCTTAGTAAGTTAGGGAAAACAACAGATGCCGTTAAGCAGTGGAACCTGGCTTTAGAAAAGGGGACTGATACGGAGGAGAGTAAGCTGAAATTGAAAAAGAAGATTGAGACTAAAAGCTATGTGGAATAAAATTGTTTGGGTTAGTGCTGTTGTGTTGCTGCTTTCTTCTTGTAGTTCTAAGAAGAAGCTACTAAAAGGTGCTGATCTGAAAGCTGAAAATGAGTTGACGATAAAAGATAATACAAGGGAAGCAAAGAAAAATAGCTTACGTAATCTTTTTTTGACTAATTTGAATTATTCTACTTTTTCTGGAAAAGCAAAAATGCGTCTCGATCTTGGGAAGGATAATTATGATGTCACTTCCACTATTAGAATAGAGAAAGATAAAAGGATTTGGATTTCCATTTCTGCCACACTGGGTATAGAAGTTGCCCGGGTATTGATAACTCCAGACAGTGTACAAATCTTAAATAAATTTCAGAGCGAATATATGGTTAAGCCATTTGACTATCTATATCGTTTTGCCAGCCCGGATTTAACTTTCGGGAACCTACAAGATTTGTTGCTTGCAAATCTTTCGGTGAATCTATTGTCCGATATTGATCAGGTTAATTTTAAGCAGGATTCGATGTCTGTCCAGTTAGATGGCAAACTGAATGAACTAGATTTTTTATATAAATTAAATAATAACAATAGGCCTTATCAATTTAGATTAGCGCAACTTTCAAAGAAACAGTTGTTGGAAGCCAATTACGGCGAATATGCCATGGCTTCTGGGCAGGAATTTCCGATGCTTTTAAAAATGATCATTTCTGATGGTCGTCAAGAGATAAAAACAGAGATAAATTTTAACAAAGTGACTTTTAATGAACCGGTCGAAATGCCTTTTTCAGTATCGTCACGTTATAAAGTAATCCGATGAGAAGCTGTCTATTTCCTTTAGATTTATTACTTTCGCAATTAGTTTGCTAAAGTATAGGGTGAATTGATAGGATAGAAAGATGGCAAACACAAAAAAATAGTACTGTAAATGAACTTTAAAAAGACAATACTTGGTATAGCTGCTTTCCTATTCATGATTGGGATTTCATCGGCGCAGACTAGGGCTGAACTTGAAAAACAGCGTGAGAAACTCAACCGCGAAATTGCTGAATTACAAAATACGGTCAAAGAGATTGCAAAGGAAAAATCACTGACCCAACAACAAGTGACAGCATTGAGTAAGCAGATTAATTTGCGCGAGCAGAAGATAAATACCATTACTTCGGAAGTCGCTGTAATCAACAAACATATCAATGCCAATACCGCTGCCGTAAATAAGTTGAAGGCTGAATTGGAGAAGATGAAACGTGACTATGAAAAGATGGTGATGTTTGCGTTCAGAAACCGAAATGCCTATAATAAATTGATGTTTATTTTTGCATCAAAGGATTTTAATCAGGGGTTCCGACGGGTTAAGTACTTACAACAGTTTAATGATTCTAGAAAGCTGAAAGCTGCTGATATCGAAAATACCAAGAAACAGATTGAACAAAAAATAGCTCAATTGCAGGCGGACCGAAACAAACAGGTTGCCTTGATGAAAGAGCAGGAAAATGAGAAAAGAACAATATCTCAACAGCGATCTGTTTATTCTGGACAATTGAGTGAATTGATTGTTACAGAGCGCGGTGTCAAGAAAGATATTACCCAAAAGCAAAAAGAGGAGCGTCGTATTAATGCGGCCATTAAGGAGATCATTAGAAGAGAAATTGAGGCTGAACGTCGACGGGCTGAGGCGGCACGTCGTGCGGCAGAAGCGGCTGCTGAGCGTAACCGCAAAGCGAATGAGTCTACATCAACTACAAAAGGTAAGAACAATACAAGTTCGAAAGGCAGTAATACTACTCGAAAATCAGATTCTGAAGTCTTACGTAGCACACCGGAAGCAGTCAAACTTTCAAATGACTTCAGATCTAATCGCGGTAGTTTACCTTGGCCTGTTTCTAATGCGAAGATTATGCAAGAGTTTGGTTCGGAAAGTGTCGGTAGAAATGTCAATTGGGATCACGAAACTGTTAAAATACAAACATCAAGCGGTTCGGCTGTGAAAGCAGTATTTAATGGAGAAGTTTTGAGTATAGTATCGATGATGGGGCAGCGTATTGTCATGATTAAACACGGTGAATACTTTACTGTGTATATGAATTTGGCTGGTGTAAGTGTTTCAAAAGGGCAAAAAGTAAGCACGGGCCAAACTATAGGAACGGCTGATGTGGACTCGGATACGGGAGTTCCGATGGTAGAATTTTCTGTGCTACAAGGAACAACACCGCTGAATCCGATGTCATGGTTGGCGAGATAAGAAATAATTACTATATTTAATAATTATCATTACATTTGTAAAGAGAGAGAAAAGTTTTAGTTTAAAAGAATTGAAAAACAAGAAATTATAGTTATGTCAACATCATTATTAATCATGGGAATCGGGGGGCAAGAGTTAATTGTCATTGTAGTAATATTGTTACTATTATTTGGTGGCAAGAAGATTCCTGAATTGATGCGCGGATTGGGTAAAGGAGTTAAGGAATTTAAAGAAGGCCAAAAAGATGAGTCTTCACCTGAAAAAAAATCTGAAATAGAAGATAACAAATAAGGGAGGTTTTGATCCCATATAGCATGGATACGATTTTGTGAGGAACAAAATCGTATTTTGTTTTATACTCGACCTACAGCTAAATAGGGCGAAAACCATTTTTATACTAAAATCCATTTCTAAACGTTTAGATTATTGTTGATTTTTCAGCAGATGAATCAAACTCGGATTTAACAGTAAATTTATGATCGGAAAACAGACGTTAATTTCAATACTAGGAGGGGTATGCTATGTACTACCACTCATGGCCCAAGAAAGCGCTGTAGAAGGCATGAAAGAAGCCGCCCATACCTTCTTTCAAAAAAGTATCGAAAAAGAAAAACAAGAGATTTACCAATACCTTGACAGTATAAAATCTTCCGGAAATAACGGGAAGCATGATGCTGAAATTACAGATGAAGATATACAGCTCGTGCGGAAACTGAAAGCAATAGAACGTGAGGTTCCATTGGACTACTCACCGCGAGTGAAAGATCTGGTTGCTAAATATACGTCGGATAATTATAACCCTTATATGTGTAGGATGATGGGACTAGGGCAATACTATTTCCCATTGTTTGATAAAATCATGGATGAAGTTGGAGTGCCACGGGAACTCAAATATCTAAGTGTAGTCGAATCATCATTAAATCCACGCGATATCTCCAGTGCCGGAGCAACAGGCTTATGGCAATTGATGTATTATGAAGCCAAAACTTATCATCTTACAGTGGACAGTTATACCGACCAACGTATGGATCCGATTGCTTCTAGTTATGCCATCGCAAAAATCTTAAAAGAAGCTTACGATGAATATGGCGATTGGCTATTAGCGATAGCATCCTATAATGGTGGTAAAGGAGCGGTTAGCCGTGCGATCCAACGTTCCGGAAAAGAGAATGCTACTTTTTGGGATATCGCACCATATCTAACACAACAGACCCAAAACTATATCCCTAAGTTCATCGCAATGACATATGCGATGAAATACGCGGACGAAAATGATATCAATGCTGCGGATACTGAACTTTCACTAAGAACTCAAGCATTAGATATCAATAAACGGATTTCATTGAACCAAATAGCGGATGCTTTACATGTCTCAAAAGAGACATTACGTGCATTGAATCCTAGTTTTAAAAGAAATGTATTAAATGGTACCGAAGAGTCTCCATTGCGATTGGTGTTACCTGTTTTGGATAAAAAGATTGCCTCAGAAGAATTGTATGCAGCTCTCAACACACCAATATCTTCCGCAACTCTTAGTCAGACGGAAAATTTGAGTGAACCTTTACAAAATGGCAAATATAAAGTGAAAGTTGGTGAGACATTCGCTTCCATTGCTGACAAGTTTGAAGTAACAGTACAGGATATAAAATCGTGGAATAACCTGCGCGGCAATCAAATTGTCCCTGGACAAAACTTACTGATAAAAAAGGAGGATGATTTCGTAAACGCGAAATTAGCTCGTAATACAGAAAGATCTTCAAAGAAGAATCAACAGCATGCCGCTAGCGCTACACGTACAGCTTACTATGTCGTGAAGAAAGGCGATACTTTATCTGATATCGCAGATAAAAATGGTACATCAGTCGGTCGACTTAAAAGTGAAAATGATTTAAACGGAAGCCGGATAAAACCGGGGATGAAATTGAAAGTCTCAAAGAAATAACAGCATGGTTTAAATTAACCATGCTGCATCTTCTTCTTTATCAAATTCTTCAAGAGTAACGGTAACATGTTCTCTTAATATCGTTGAAAGCTTCGTGCCATAGTAGTCACTAAATATAGGGAACTTATGGTGGCTTCTATCAATTAATACAGCCGTTCTCATTTTCTTCAGTGGAACGTTCAAAAATACACCCAGTCCATAAGCTAAGGCTCTACCACTATTCAACACATCATCAACCAAGATGATGGTCTTGTCTTTTGCAATATCAACAGGTATGTCTGTGCTTGCACTCAGTGATCTACTCGTTTTCTTCATGGTAACTTTAATCAGCAGAATTTCTTTCGTTGAAATCTCCTGTAAAATTGCTTGAAGGCGTTGCGCAAATACATAACCCCGGTCGGCAATTCCTACTAATACAAGTGTTTCATCTTCAAAATTGTCTTCCAAAATTTGATAGGCAATCCGAATAGATTTTTGTTTTATTTGTTCTTTATTTAAGATGAGCGTTTTCTTTGAAGACATAATAGTATTCCAATGATTATAGGGTAAAAATAGGATATTATATTGTATAAAAAAAGTCCAAAACGAGTTAAACGCTTTGGACTTTCCTAGATCGAACCGATCTTATTAATTCAATTTATTATCTTTTTCTGCTTTTAATATTTCTGCAGTAAGCGATCTATTATCTTCTGGTAAGCGACCGCCATTGTAATAATAACGTCTCCAGTATGGTTCATCTAAATTGCTGATCATAACTCCTTTGCTAGATGAGGCATGTGCAAATTTATTGTCGCCAATATAAACACCAACATGGGTGATACTTTTACTTCTAATTTTAAAGAATACCAAATCACCTGCTTTTAGCTCATTTTTTTCGACAGTTTTGACTTGAGAATATTGATTTCTGCTATTATATCCTAACGAAGTATTAAATACTTTGTCGTATAATTCATAAGAAAATTTAGAACAATCAATGCCTCTTTTTGAATCTCCTCCTAGACGGTATGGAGTACCCAACCATTCGTAAACAAATTGATAAAGTTTGGTATTTGTTGTTGCTGAGACTGCAACTCCCATAATTTGTGAAAAGTATTCTTTCGCTAGGTTATCAGGATCTGATTCTGGTTTGGAGTTTCTGTTGGTTTGTGCCTGCGACACTAGACATAAGCCGATAAATAGCATTGACGCTATAAATTTCTTTGTTTTCATTAAATCGCTTTTTTGTACAACATTTAACTTTTAAAAATTCAACACTGTCATCTATTTTGGACAGCACTGTTGCGAATATAATACAATATCAGTTTAAGGTCAAATTTATTTTAAGGTATTTAACGAAATTTTAACAATTTTAACATCTTTATCGGACCCACCTAGACTTATTGAAAATTAATGGTTCTGTCAATCGTCGGCTACATAAAGTAGATTGTTTGCTACACTTAAAAAAAATGTCTATCTGATAGAATGCCACTCTATTTGGGCTCTCATTGTGAATCTAAAAAAAAATATTAATTTTCTTTGGTAAAGTGATAATATTTGTTCTATATTTACAAAACATAAGCAATAGCAATGAACACAAATACAATTATTACATCGATTATTATTACCACCGGGATAAAACTCAGGAGGAAGTAGTTTCGTTGTATATAATTGTAGACACAATATTTAGAAGCGCTTTCCTCGACAAAGGAAAGCGCTTCTTTTTTTAGCATAAAAATCATCAATCTAAACAAACAGTATAAAACAGTATGAAAGTTTTAAAATTTGGAGGCACATCGGTCGGGACGGTAGAAAGTCTAAAGGCGGTCTTAAGCATTGTAAAAAAATCTTACGATGCAAAGGAAAAACCATTGGTTGTGTTGTCAGCTATGTCAGGTGTAACAAACTTACTTACCCAACTGGCGGAGGACGCTGCCGAAGGAAAGTCCTTTTCGGATGGTCTAAAGTCCTTGGAAGATAAGCATTTTACGGTTGTCAAAGAGCTCTTGGCTGTGAAATATCAAAATCCTGTATTTACAAAGCTAAAGTTGTTTTTTAATGAGATAGAAGATCTCCTGCAAGGAATTTCTGCACTAAAGGAGCTGAGTAATCAAAGTAAAGATTTGATCCTTAGCTACGGTGAGCGTTGCTCAAATTATATGGTATCTAAGGTGATGGAACAATATATTCCCGAGTCTCTATTTGTAGATGCATCCCATTATGTGAAAACTGATTCAAATTTTGGTAATGCACATTTAAATGAAATGCTAACGGAGCAATTGGTGAAATCATTGTATATCACGCATGGTGATAAACTACTGTTTGTCACCGGTTTTATCGGAAGTAATGAAAATGGACGTATTACCACCTTGGGAAGAGGTGGATCAGATTATACCGCAGCGATCTTCGGGTCGATACTGGACGCAACAGCCATTGAAATTTGGACAGATGTGAATGGGATGTTAACTGCCGATCCACGTATTGTGAAGAAAGCGTTTTCCTTGCCTGTATTATCATACACAGAGGCAATGGAGTTATCTTACTTCGGTGCTAAGGTGATTTATCCTCCAACGATGATTCCGGCTTTCTTAAAGAAAATACCGATAGTTATTCGAAATACTTTTGAGCCTGATTTTTCAGGGACAGTGATTCAGTTTGATAGTGGAAAAACTGCGCTGCCAATCAAGGGGATTTCTTCGATCTCGGATATTTCTGTCATCAACCTGAGTGGATCAGGGATGATCGGTAAATCGGGTTTTAGCGGGCGGCTTTTTACGCTATTGGCTCGAGAGCAGATCAATGTTGTGCTAATCACGCAATCATCTTCCGAACACAGCATCACATTTGCTGTCAATCCATCGGATGCCAAACGCGCTATACAATTGATCGAAGTGGAGTTTGAGCTTGAAATCCAGGCAAATAAACTGGTCGTTCCTGCGATCGAAGAAAACCTGTCGGTCTTAGCTATCGTTGGTGAAAATATGAAAAAAACTCCCGGCATGGCCGGTCGATTATTTGCAGCATTAGGACGCAACGGTATCAACGTCCGTGCTATTGCACAGGGATCATCCGAATACAATATATCTGTAATTATTGGTAAAGAAGATTTAGCGAAGGCACTTAATGCCGTACATGATGCGTTTTTTGCAGAGCTAAAGAAAACGCTGCATGTATTTAATATCGGTACCGGTAACATTGGTGCAACTTTATTTAAACAATTGGAAAATCAACATGACTTCCTATTGGATAAAAATGATATTGAAATTAAAGTTGTTGGAATTTCCAATAGCCGTAAAATGCTTTTCAATACCGAAGGTGTTGATTTAAATAATTGGTCGGATGAACTTGCTAAAAATGGAACTGAATCAGACCTGGCATTGTTTATAGATCGAATGAAAGCGCTGAATTTGCCGAACTGTGTATTTATCGATAATACTGCAAGCAAATTACCTGCAACCTACTACGAAGATATCTTTAAATCCAATATTTCAATCGTCACCTGCAATAAAATTGCGAATTCAGGTAAATTCGAGCAATATAAAACATTACGCGATACTGCTCATCGACACGGTGTAGATTTCTTTTATGAAACAAATGTAGGTGCAGGATTGCCTATCGTCAGGGTGCTCAAAGACTTGATGCTGAGCGGTGACCGTATTCTGAAGATAGAGGCTATTCTTTCAGGGACAATCTCGTATATTTTCAACAATTTTAAAGCAGATGCTTCTTTTTATGATATCGTCAAACAGGCTCAGGAGCTGGGATACACCGAGCCAGATCCAAGGGATGATTTAGGTGGTGTAGATTTTATGCGTAAAATGCTCATCCTGGCGAGAGATGCGGGGTATGCTGTTGAGGCCGAAGATGTAGACCTCGGTGCAATATTACCTCCAGCATGTTTGAAAGCAGATACAGTAGATTCTTTTTATACAGAATTGCAACAGGAAAATGAATATTTCGAAGCAATGAAGAAGAAAGCAGCCAATGAAAATAAAGTAATCCGCTACATCGGGAAATTGGAAAATGGAAAGGTATCCATTGCGATTCAGTTTGTTGATGAAAACCATCCTTTTTATGCTTTATCAGGCAGCGATAACATTATATCGTTTACAACAGAGCGTTATAAAGAACGTCCCCTTGTCGTAAAAGGTCCTGGTGCGGGAGCTGAGGTGACAGCTGCCGGTGTATTTGCAGATTTGGTAAATGTCGGAGCATAAAAACTATTCAAGGAAAATAAAAATTACGTGATGGCCAATAATTTAAATGTGGAGTATCTGAAAGATAAGGTGATAAATTTAGACAGCATGCTGTCGGAAGTTCGTGTTTTTGCACCTGCAACTGTCGCAAATATGATCTGCGGTTTTGATATATTGGGTTTTGCTGTTGAGCAACCCGGTGATGAGGTGGTGATGCGACGTACGCAACAACCTGGAGTAACGATTCGGGAAATAACTGGTGACGATGGAAGACTGCCGCTCGATCCCGGTAAGAACACCGTATCTGCCTGTGTGCAATATCTATTACAAGCCCTGAATATCTCATCAAAGGTAGGTGTCGAAATCGAATTGCATAAACATATGCCAATTGGATCTGGGCTAGGTTCCAGCGCAGCAAGCACCGTAGCTGGGCTTTTTGCCATCAATACCATGCTCGGAAACCCTTTGACAAAAGAAGAATTATTACCATTTTGTGTTGAAGGTGAGCGTTTGGCTTGCGGTACAGGCCACGCCGATAATGTTGCTCCAGCGCTTTATGGAGGCATCACATTAATCCGGGGAAATGAACCTTTGGATGTTATTTCTATACCTTCCCCAAAAGAACTCGTAGCAGCAGTGGTTTTTCCACAGGTCGATGTTCCCACACGTGACGCAAGACAACTCATAAAGGATAAAGTGCTGTTGAAAGACGCCGTGACACAATGGGGAAATATCGCGGGATTGGTCGCTGCATTGTTCAAAGAAGATTACGATCTCATTGCACGAAGCATGAAAGATATCCTCATTGAACCAACACGTGCAATTTTAATTCCCCAGTTTTATGAAATGAAGGAGATTGCTTTGAAAAATGGTGCCTTGAGTTTTGGTATTTCTGGCTCAGGCCCCTCTGTCGTTGCAATAACACGGGACGAAAAAATAGCAAAGGATATCGCCGACAAAATTCAAACTCATCTCAAAGAAAATGAAATTGACAGTTTTGGCTATGTTTCCCGTGTCAATGTCGAAGGACCCAGGGTTTTAGATTAAAAATTATTTACGGACAGAAACGAGGTTTATAAATCTCAGGTCAATTGATAATTGGCTCAGAAAAGATAATAAAATGAAATATCCGCATTCTAAAGTGAATACGAATCAAAATAACAGGATATTTTATATGGCCTTGACAAAATTATTTACATATGAAATTTTATAGTACAAATAATAAAACATTAGAAGTCTCCTTTAAAGATGCGGTCTTCAATTCTCTCCCTGCAGACAAAGGATTGTATATGCCTGAAGAGATTCCACAATTGGACCCGCTATTCATTAAGAATATTCAACAGTATTCCTTGCAGGAGATTGCTTTCGAAGTAGCTTCTACACTATTGGGAAAAGATATTCCCAAAGGCGATTTAAAACAGATTGTGAACGATGCCATCAATTTTGATGCTCCTGTAAGATTCTTGACCGACAGCACGGCTGTGCTCGAACTATTTCATGGGCCGTCTTATGCTTTTAAAGATTTCGGAGCTCGGTTTATGAGCAGGGTTATGGGCTATTTTTCAAAGACTGACGATAAATTACTGGACGTGCTTGTTGCGACGTCAGGCGATACAGGAGGAGCTGTTGCATTGGGCTTTTTGGGCGTAGAAGGAACACGTGTGACGATCTTATATCCTAAAGGTAAAGTCTCGGAAGTTCAGGAACTACAATTGACCACCAATGGACAAAATATTCGTGCTATTGAAGTTGAAGGAACTTTTGATGATTGTCAGGCATTAGTAAAGCAAGCTTTTAGTGATGCAGAACTCAATGCTGTATTGCGTTTGACCTCCGCTAATTCAATCAATATAGCACGGCTGATCCCACAGACATTTTATTATTTTTATGCGTATGCACAATTGAAGTCACAAGGAATCAATGAGGTCGTGTTTACAGTGCCGAGTGGTAATTTTGGTAATATCGGGGCTGGTTTATTGTCCTATAAAATGGGACTTCCAGTGAAGCATTTTGTAGCTGCAACAAACGTCAATGATACCGTTCCTCGATTCCTTTCTTCCGGCAAATATGAACCATTGCCTTCTGTTCAAACCTTAAGCAATGCCATGGATGTTGGGAATCCCAGCAACTGGGTGCGTATACAGGATCTTTTTGGCGGAAATGTGGAGGAATTAAAAAATATGCTCTCTTCTTATACATTTACAGATGAAGAAACAAAAGAAGGAATGCAAAAATTATATGAAGAATCGAACTATATCGCCTGTCCGCATACAGCAATCGCCTGGCTTGGCGCTCGTGCTTATGCAAAGGAGCATCCAGGTCATTACGCTTCGGTTTTCTTATCGACAGCACATCCCTGCAAATTCCCCGACGCAATAGCAGCAGATGTATTTGGAAAAATAGTGTTGCCTGCCGGTGCAGAAACATTGCAAGGAAAAGAAAAATTAGCGGAACTTTTAAAAGTTGATTTCGAAGCCTTCAAAAAATATTTAATCAACCATAACTAAACGTTGAGGGCTCCTTTAGGAGCCCTTTTTTATACCAAGATAAGTATCAATATAATTCTTTAATTCAAGTTTTTTATCCTTATCTAAGATTAAGTCATAGATGGGGATAGGTTGCTCTCGCCCAAATCTTATGAAATCTCCATTTTCTTCCGTCAATGAACTTAACCATGCACTGACATCAATGGTATTTTTTATCGGGTGCATATCAAATAATCGGAGATTGGCACCTGAAACAAACGCTACAATTTTCCAATCTTTTATGACTTTGTCATCAAGCACAGTTTTTTTGTCCAGGTATTTTATAAGATTTACGGACGCCCCCTTGGTGCAACTCAAAATGAGATGTGTGCCATACTTTTTTACAATAAGTTCTGGACTGTTGTTCTGAACAAAATTAATGAAGTCTTGATTTTGAAATTTCGGATCTTTTACTGCAAAGAAAAGCATGCTGTATTGAAATCCTTCAGAATAATAGTTGGTTAGTTGCATTTTCTGGTCCGAGGGAATGCGTGCCAATGCATCTGTTTCCGTTGTAACGAGTTGCTCCCCGTAATGATCAAATTGTATTCTCAGACTTCTCAATAGTCCCTCCTTATTAATATCTTCGCTAAATGCACCACCACTTGAAAAGCCCGTTGTTCTAGAAATATAGGAAGACTCCTTTAATTTTTCGGTATCAATGATTTTTGCACGTAGCCCCTTATTGACAAAAAGTAGGTTTTCTTTTGCATCATATCCATAGCCTACCATAAAATATGGTTCAGCTTTAATTGCTTGGCTGACTTTCATTTCTGTTTTTTCAAATCTAGACAACTCGACAAGCTCAAGATCCTCCTCATTTTTAATTGTGAGTTCAGAATCTGATTTTTTACACGAAAAAAGCGAACAAATAAATGTTGTGGTTAATAATAAGTGTTTTAAATTCATTTTGTAAATATACAAGAATAATTGTTTCATTTATTTTTTGACAAATAAAGAAGCAGGGTTTTACAATTAATACGTTAATTTTGCAACAATGAAATCAGTTTATTTGAATAAGGGTAAGGATAAAGCTGCCTGGCAATTGCATCCTTGGGTATTTTCTGGAGCAATTAAATCATTGTCCGATAAGATTGAAGATGGCGAAGTTGTTGGCGTTTACAATGCTGAACGTGAATTTATTGCCTATGGTCTATTTCACAATAGCTCGCGTGTAGCCATTCGTTTATTGGAATGGAACCCTCAAGCACAGATTGATGCAGATTGGTGGCGTGCACGCGTTCAGAAGGCTGTAGCAGCAAGACAGCATCTGTTGCAAGAAGGTGTCACCAATACGGTTCGTTTAATCTTTGCTGAAGCAGATTTTCTTCCTGGACTTATTGCAGACAAATACGCGGATTTTATATCCATTCAGGTTCATTCAGTTGGGGTGGAAAAAGTCAAATCAGTTATTATCGATGAATTGAATGCTTTGCTGCAACCCAAAGGAATTTATGAGCGTAGTGATCTGAAATCTCGCGAACATGAAGGTTTACCTGATACCAATGGGCTTTTGTTTGGAGAACTTCCATCTGAATTTGTCGACGTTATCGAAAATGGCATTCATTATAAGGTGAACATTATTGATGGACAAAAATCGGGATTTTATTGCGACCAACGTGAAAATCGCCAGCTGACGGCCAATTACGTTTCAAATAAACGCGTCCTAGATTGTTTTTGCTATTCCGGTGGTTTTACGTTAAATAGCTTGAAAAGTGGGGCGGCAGAAGTTATATCTGTAGATAGTTCTGCACTGGCTATTGAAACCCTGGAAAAGAATATTATTGAAAATGGTTTTGAACTTAGTCGACATAGCGCAATATTGTCTGATGTAAACAAGCAATTGCGTAAATTCATTGATGAAGGGGAAAAATTTGATCTTATTGTCTTGGATCCACCGAAATATGCGCCCTCTCGATCTGCATTGGAAAGAGCATCAAGGGCGTATAAAGACCTCAATCGCCGCGGATTGATGTTGTTAAATAGTGGTGGTTTATTAGCGACATTTTCTTGCTCAGGTGCGATGGACATGGATACCTTCAAACAGGTGCTCGCTTGGGCTGCACTGGATGCCGGTAAGGAAATTCAGTTTATCAGACAATTTCATCAGCCTGAAGATCATCCTGTCCGGGCTTCGTTCCCAGAAGGCGAGTATCTGAAAGGATTGTTGGTGCGCGTATTGTAATTATTATATGAAGATAGTTTAGGTTGATTTTAACAAATCAACCTTTTTAATTTTTGAACAACGTCATGATACAAGAGAAGACGAGTAGACCTATTTTTTCTATTTTGTTTGCCGTGAGCATGGTGCATCTTTTGAACGATATGATTCAGGGAGTGATACCGGCGACCTATCCCTTGCTCAAAGAAGAGCATCATCTAAGCTTTTCTCAGGTTGGGATGATTACAATGGTTTATCAGATAGCAGCTTCAATATTCCAGCCCGTTGTAGGCTCATTTACGGACAAACATCCTGTACCATACTCTCAGATCATTGGGATGTCTTTTTCCCTTCTCGGTATGCTTTTGTTTTCGAAAGCACATAGTTATGAATGGATCTTATTTTCTGTTTTTCTGGTCGGGATTGGTTCTTCAATCTTTCACCCTGAATCTTCTCGTGTAGCTTATATGGCATCGGGAGGGAGAAGAAGTATGGCACAATCTATTTTTCAGATTGGAGGAAATGGAGGGACCGCAATGGCCCCAATCATTGTCGCTTTTTTGGTATTACCGAGAGGGCAGCAGGCGATCGCCTGGATGTGCTTATTTACGATTCTTGGCCAATTTATATCTTATTATATTGGTAGTTGGTATAAAAAGAGACTTCAAAGCTTTGCCAAATCAACGAAGAAAACAATACGCGTGCCTGATCTACCCAATAGCCGAATCGTCGTGACCGTTGTTATACTCCTCTTACTGATTGTTTCAAAATACTTCTATATAGCAAGTATTACAAACTATTTCCAGTTTTATACCATCAAGAAATTTGGGATTAATGAAGTGGAAGCACAAGTCTATCTATTTTATTTTCTGATAGCTGTTGCGGTGGGAACATTACTGGGCGGAGTATTCGGGGACCGATTTGGTCGCAAATATGTCATTTGGTTCTCCGTCTTGGGCGTTGCACCATTTGCATTAGCATTACCCTATGTCGGACTTACGATGACGGGAATACTAATCGTGATTATTGGATTGATTTTATCATCAGCTTTTCCAGCAATTATTGTTTATGCACAAGAACTATTGCCTAAGAAGTTGGGCATGGTTTCAGGTTTATTTTACGGCTTTGCATTTGGAATGGGAGGGATTGGATCCGCTGTACTTGGCTGGCAGGCAGATCATACGTCCATCGAGTTTATTTATCACCTATGTTCCTACCTGCCATTGATGGGTATTGTGGCTTATTTTCTTCCCAATCTACAAAAAACACCTTACAAAGAAATCTAGATTTGGCATATAGGCGCATGTTAAACACGAAAGAGCGGATTTCAATAAAATATCCGCTCTTTTTTGTTATTATTTGATGCAGTCCATCCAGGCTGAGGCCATCATCTGTGCGCCGGCAAGGGTAGGGTGTACACCATCTGCTGCCCAGTAGGCACCAGGAGCATTCTTTTGGGCATTGTCGAATATTTTTTGATAGGGAATTAGAATTGCGCCAAATTCTTTGGCGACCTCACGAGCGGATTCTTGGTAGGCCAAAAATTTTGGATACCACGCTTCAGTAATGTGACCTACGCCCTTTACTGCAAAAGGTTCTCCAATGATCAATTTGACGTTTGGAAGCTTTTGTAATGTCTCCTGTAGTAACTGTTGGTATTGGGATTTATACTCCTCAACCGTTGTCTGTGCTCCGCGGTCGATTGTTCGCCAGAAATCGTTCACACCGATCAAAATACTCAATACAGTGGGTTTTATTTCCAGTGTATCCTCCTGCCAGCGCTTTTGAAGATCGGGCACACGATTTCCACTAATACCTGTATTATATACCTTTAGTTTTTTTGCCGAATATTTATTTAAGAGCTGGCTGGCAGCCAATAGAGCATAACCATGTCCAAGTGCTGCGGTATCATTGGCATTTCTATTGTTTCTATCTCGGCCCACATCCGTAATGGAATCGCCCTGAAATAAAATGATGTCGTCGTTATTTAAACTGATTTTTGAGGAACTGGCGGTGGATTCGTGAGCGAATACATCGTTTCCCAGTATATTGGCACCAGTCAATAGACCGGAACCAATAATGCTTTTTTTGATAAATGATCTGCGGTTTGTGTTCATTATTAGGTTTTTGTTATGTTTAAAGTTACATACTTTAAGCATACTTTTCCAAACCTTTTATAATGATGTTACACGCTTTTTCAATTTCCAGATCTGTAATAGTCAATGGAGGAGCGACACGCAGTGCTGTTTCACAATGCAGATACCAATCGATCATAACCCCGTTTTCAGCACAATACTTACTCACGTTGTAAACCTGATCAAAGGAATCCAATTGCAGACACATCATAAGACCTAATCCTCGAATTTCTTTAATTGCAGGGTGTCGGAGTTTTTCTTTAAATAAAAGCGATTTTCGCTCGACCTGTTCTACCAATTTTTCTTCCTTGATAACAGCCAGTGAAGCCCGTGCTGCGGCACAACTTACGGGGTGGCCCCCAAAAGTCGTGATATGTCCAAGCATGGGATTATCCTTAATAACATCCATCACTTCTTTGGCTGCAACAAATGCGCCTAGGGGCATGCCACCACCGATTCCTTTGGCAAGCATCAGGACATCTGGGACGATAGCAAAATGCTCAAAAGCAAAGAGACGGCCTGTGCGGCCAAAACCAGTTTGGATTTCATCAAAGATCAGTAGGGTACCTGTTTCATTACAGCGTTTTCTGACGGCTTGCATGTAAGCGATATCCGGGACTCGGACACCCGCTTCCCCCTGAATAGCTTCGAGGATGACAGCAGCAGTTTGTTCCGTAATCTTTGTTAGATCGTCCAGATCATTAAACTTGATAAAATCTATTTCGGGAAGGAGGGGGGCATACGCTTTACGGTACGCATCGTTTCCGATAAGACTGAGCGCGCCTTGTGTACTGCCGTGGTACGCCTTTTTTGCAGCGATAATCTGCCTGCGACCGGTATATTTCTTTGCTATTTTCATTGATCCCTCTACGGCTTCCGTTCCACTGTTGGTGAGGTAAACCGATTGAAAATTAGGAGGAAGTTCTGCTAATAATTCTGTAGCAAATTGCACCTGTGGGGCCTGCACAAATTCACCATAAACGGTGACATGTAGGTACTGGTCCAATTGTGATTTTATAGCTTCCAAAACCTTCGGGTGACGATGGCCTATATTGCTGACATTGAAGCCAGAGACCAAATCCATGTATTCTTCTCCATTTGGGCCATAAAGGTAGACACCTTCAGCCTTAACTACTTCAACCAATCTAGGTGAGCTAGATGTTTGAGCGGTATTCATTAAAAATAATTCTCTGTTGCTTAACATGATCTTACAAATGTCCGAAAATAAAAAAGAAGTCTTCAAGACTTCTTTTTTATTTTCGAGATTATTTTCTTCTATTCTGCAGGGATTTGTATAGATGTTCCCTGAATTCCTGTTCTACTTCAAAAAATTGCGATGCTCGCGCATTGCCAATAACTTTGGCAAATTTGGCCCGATATTCTTTTTTGATCTCCACTTCCTTAGCATCATACTGTAAGACGTCTCTGGAGCCACCTCTAAAACTATTTTTTGGAGCACCATTCAATTTTTCTTTCCTGATATCCCAAAGCGTTTGGCTGTATTCATTATAGAGCGGGAAGAATTGCTGAGCCTCTCTCGGAGTTAAATCCAGTTCTTTAGTAATGTAAGCTATTTTTTCATTTTCTATAGCTTGAAATCGATTTTTGTCTTGCGCAAAGCCCAAGGCAATAGAAAATATACTAAAGAACAATGTTATCCATATGTATTTTTTATTGAACATCATTATAAGGTATAATTTAGATAATCTTCTATTTCTTGTTTAGATATATTACTTCCAAATCCCTTAGTAGGGAGATTTGCTTCGTCAGTATACTGGGCCATATAGATCATATCGTCACCAGAAGCCGACTCCGCAAGGTAATTAATGATTTCCTGCTTAGGAATTTCTGACAAATGCTGGCTTAACTGCTCTTCTGCAACAGCTTCTACAGGAGTCGTATTTTGCTGTTGATATTGATAACCCCAATATCCGCCTATACTCAACATAGCCGCAAAGGATGCCGCAACCGCATAACGAGCGTACCATTTTTTAGGTTTCCCAATCTGACGGATCGGTGTATTATCCTTTTCAAGCATTTGAACACGATCAATGATGCTGTCCGAAAGAATCTCAAAATAATGTTGTGGTACATCAAAACCTGCAGTCACAATCGTTTCTTTTAGTTTTTCTTCAGCAATACGAGCAAAAATTGTCGATTCAACTATTTCTTCGTAGCCAACAGGAGCTGTAAAACCATCTGTCGGAACTGTTTCCTTCAATTTCTCCGCCGCTAAACGGGCGAAGATGGAGTCTTCAAGGGTTTGATTATAAGCAGAAGGCATGGTAAAGCCATCCGATGCAATCGTTTCTTTTAATTTGTCTTCTAAAATTCGGTTGAAGATAGTTGAAGATAGTTCAGAAGCATAATTTTCAGGAATTTCAAAGCCGTCTGTAGTAACCTGATTTTTTAAACTATCTTCCGCAACCTTACACATTATGGCGTCAGATAAGCTATTAAAATATCCTTCTGGAACCTCAAAGATGGATTCTTCCTTGCATTCAACCAATTTGACTTGCGTAATTATTTTTGATTCTAAATCACTGAAATAATTTTCAGGTAAGCCAAATGGATTTTCACGCAACGATGCTGGAAGATTTGTAGGCTCCAGCCCATCATGATATGTGCCATTTTCCTTCATAGTATCTGTTAGAACCTAATTTCGCTAAAAGGTTTAATCGTTGTTGTTAAAAAATGCCTCTATTTTTTTGACAGCTAAATGATAAGAGGCTTTAAGCGCTCCGACACTTGTTCCGAGTACTTCTGAAATTTCTTCGTATTTCATATCTTCAAAATATTTCATATTGAAGACCAATTTTTGCTTTTCTGGCAAAGTCAACAAAGCCTGTTGTAATTTCATTTGAGCTTTATCACCGTTAAAATAATTGCCATCAGCAAGCGTTTCTGCCAAATAAGCAGTCGTGTCGTCATCCAACGACACGTTCTGCTTTTGCTTTTTCTTATTTAAGAAGGTAATACATTCATTTGTTGCGATACGATAAAGCCAAGTGTATAATTGTGAGTCTTCACGGAAATTCCCAAGGTTTTTCCATACTTTGACAAAGATATCTTGAACAACATCGTCCGCATCGTCATGATCGATGACCATTCTTCGCACATGCCAATAAATCTTCTGTTGATATTTCTTCAACAATAAACGGAAAGCTTCTTCTCGCGTACTCTCTTCGGCGAATTTTGCTATAATTAAAGCGTCATCCATATATTGACTTGCGTAGTTTTGTTATTTTCTTTTGATTACTTTTTGAACCGCAGCCACAATAGCCGCAGCATTCAAACCGTATTTTTCCATCAATTGAGCAGGAGTACCTGATTCTCCAAAACTATCATTTACGGCAACGTACTCTTGTGGAGTAGGTAACTCTCTTGTTAACACTTGAGCAACGCTATCACCCAAACCGCCAAGACGATTATGCTCTTCTGCCGTTACGACACATTTGGTTTTCGCAACAGATTTTAAAATAGCTTCTTCATCCAAAGGTTTGATGGTATGGATATTGATAATCTCAGCGTTGATACCCAACTCAGCTAATTTCTCGCCAGCTTGGATAGCTTCCCATACTAAATGACCTGTAGCAATGATCGTAACATCCGTTCCTTCATTTAATAATACCGCCTTACCAATCACAAATTCTTGATCAGCAGGAGTGAAGTTAGGAACTACGGGACGGCCAAAACGCAAATAAACTGGTCCCTCATATTTTGCTGCTGCAATCGTAGCGGCTTTTGTTTGATTGAAATCACAAGGATTGATCACTGTCATTCCTGGCAACATTTTCATCAAGCCGATATCTTCTAAGATTTGGTGAGTTGCACCATCTTCACCTAAGGTTAGGCCGGCATGCGACGCTGCAATTTTTACATTTTTGTCCGAGTATGCAATCGATTGGCGAATCTGATCATAAACACGTCCTGTTGAGAAATTTGCGAATGTACCAGTGAATGGTATTTTACCACCGATCGTAAGTCCGGCAGCAATTCCCATCATATTAGCTTCCGCGATACCGATTTGGAAAAAACGTTCTGGAAATTCTTTGATAAAATCGTTCATTTTTAACGAACCAATTAAATCAGCACATAATGCAACTACATTCTCATCTTGCTTTCCTGCTTCTAGTAATCCCGCACCAAATCCTGAACGTGTATCTTTTGACTCTGTATAAGTATATTTTTTCATTCTAGTAATCTCCTAAAGTTTCTGTAAGCTGATTCAATGCCGACGCCAATTGTTCGTCATTTGGAGCAACACCATGCCATTTATGAGAACCCATCATAAAATCAACACCGTTACCCATTTCAGTATGCATCAGAATAATGACTGGTTTACCTTTTCCTGTGCGTGACTTAGCTTCTGCTAAACCTGCAACAACAGCATTCATATCATTGCCTTTAGCAATTTCCATCACATCCCAGCCAAATGCTTCCCATTTTGCACGAAGATCCCCAAGAGATAATACTTGATCTGTAGATCCGTCAATTTGTGCTTTGTTATAGTCAACAGTAGCAATTAAATTGTCAATCTTATTGTGTGGTGCATACATCGCAGCTTCCCAAACTTGGCCCTCCTGCAATTCGCCATCACCCATTAATACATAAACTAGATTATTGTCTTTATTCAATTTTTTTGCTTGTGCGGCTCCAATTGCAACAGATAATCCTTGTCCCAATGATCCCGACGCAATACGAATACCTGGAAGACCTTCGTGCGTTGTTGGGTGACCTTGAAGTCTGGAATTGATTTTTCTGAACGTTGCTAATTCGCTCACTTCAAAATATCCCGCACGTGCCAATGTACTGTAAAATACAGGAGAGATATGTCCGTTTGACAGGAAGAATAAATCTTCTCCTTTTCCATCCATGTCAAAGGAAGGATTGCGTTTCATTGCATTGAAATAAAGCGCCACAAAGTAATCTGTACAACCTAACGAACCACCTGGGTGTCCTGATTGACAAGCGTGTACCATACGTACGATATCACGTCTTACCTGTGATGCAATTTGTTCTAGTTTGTTAATATCTGCACTCATTTTTTTTGTTGGTTTCACAATTGGTCGTAAAGTTAACTATTTTTAAGCTAGATGCTTGTTAAAAAATGAATTTATATTGACTTATTCCAGACTGACAATGTATTTGGCCTGCAGATTTTTATTTTTTTTGTACCTTGCTTCACTTTATAAAACCAACAATTTTCAGCATAATGCTTAATCAACTCAAAAGCTGCGTTTTTATTTCAGCGCTCTCAGTCCTATATTTGCATTCTTCTGCCCAGCACAGCAACATTTATCATAAGGATTGGATCGATTTTAACAAAAATGGAAAAAAGGATATTTATGAAGACCCCAATCAGAAAATAGCCAGTCGCGTGGAAGATTTGTTGCGCCAAATGACTGTTCAAGAAAAGGCCAATCAGACTGTCACACTTTACGGTTATGGGCGGGTTTTGAAGGATGAACAGCCCACTGCCGCTTGGGACAAAGAGATTTGGAAATACGGCTTGGCCAATATTGACGAAATGTTGAATAGCTTAGCTTATAATAAGTCGGCAAAAAGTTCATTTTCGTATCCCTTTAGCCGCCACGCGCAAGCCTTAAATAATGTTCAACGATGGTTTGTGGAAAATACACGACTTGGTATTCCGGTTGATTTTACCAATGAAGGAATTCATGGACTCAACCATGATCGGGCTACCTCCTTGCCGGCACCAATCAATATTGGAAGTACATGGAATACTGCGCTGGTACGTAAAGCTGGTGATATAATTGGTAGGGAAGCCAAGTATCTTGGCTATACAAATGTTTATACGCCTATTCTTGACGTTTCTAGAGATCCACGATGGGGAAGAGTGGTTGAAACCTATGGAGAAGATCCGTTTCATATTGCCGAAATGGGAAAACAAGTTGTTTTGGGGATTCAAAAAAATGGCGTCGCATCCACATTGAAACATTATGCGGTCTATTCTGTGCCCAAAGGGGGGAGAGATGGCAATGCACGAACGGATCCGCATGTTGGCTTTCGTGAGATGCATTCGCTTCACCTCTATCCATTTAAAAGGGTCATAAAGGAAGCCAAACCTTTAGGAGTCATGAGTAGTTATAATGATTATGATGGCGTGCCGGTATCTGCCAGTAGTTATTTTTTGCAGGACTTACTCCGCAAAGAATATGGGTTTGAAGGATATGTAGTTTCTGATAGCGAGGCCCTAGAGTTTATTTACAACAAACACCATGTTGCTGCAAACTATAAAGAGGCTATTAAACAGGCATTGGAGGCGGGTTTGAATGTGCGGACAAATTTTGATCCACCGAGTACCTATCTAACACCGTTAATGGAACTAATAGAGGAAGGGGGGCTGGATACCAAAATATTGGATCAGCGGGTTCGCGAAGTCCTGACGGTGAAATTTAAATTGGGATTATTTGATCATCCATTGAGAGAAGATATAGCGATAGCCGATAAAAAGGTGCATACCCCCGCAGATGAAGAAGTATCACTTCAAATGAATAAGGAGTCTATTGTTCTGTTGAAAAATGAACAGAATCTTCTTCCAATAGACGTGAATAAATACAAACGAATTTTGGTTACGGGACCAATGGCAGAAGCAACAAATTATACGACAAGTCGATACGGGCCATCCAATAACCCAATCACAACCATCAAAGATGGGATTATAAACTATGGAAAAACAAAGGCACTTCGGGTTGATTATGCAAAAGGGGTAGATGTCGTGGATAAAAACTGGCCTGAGAGTGAGATTATTCCAACAGACTTGTCAAGTGAGGAGCTGGAAAAGATGGCCGAAGGTGTCCGTCTCGGTAAAGAATCAGACCTAATCATAGCAGTAATGGGCGAGTCGGAACGGGAAGTCGGTGAAAGTCGATCGAGGTCAGATCTAAATTTGCCAGGCAAGCAACGCGACTATTTAATGAAATTGAAAGAAACAGGTAAACCTATTGTGCTGGTACTTGTCAATGGTCGTCCACTTACTGTCAATTGGGAAAATAAGTATCTACCTGCAATTGTGGAGAGTTGGTTTCTTAGTAATCAGTCGGGAAATGTTCTTGCCGAAATGCTGTTTGGAGGGTATAGCCCTAGTGGAAAATTGCCCATTTCATTTCCAAAGTCTGTAGGACAGGTTGAGATGAATTTTCCGACCAAGCCCGCTGCACAGGCGGGGCAACCCGGGGTCGGACCCAATGGGTGGGGAAATAGTCGGGTTGTTGGCTTTTTATACCCTTTTGGATATGGATTAAGCTACACAGATTTTAGTTTTTCAAATTTACAACTCACGAAGAAACAGATCAGACCAACGGATTCCCTTACAGTTACGGTTGATATTGAAAACATAGGGAAGAGGAAAGGCGCCGAAGTTGTTCAGCTTTATATCAAAGATGTGCTGTCTTCGGTAACGACATATGAGATGGATTTGCGTGGGTTTGAAAAAATTGAACTTAATCCAGGAGAGAAAAGGACCATACGGTTTACAATACTACCTGCCCACCTGGAACTTTTGGATCAGCACAATAACTGGACAGTTGAACCTGGCAAATTTGAACTATTTATCGGTAATTCTTCTGTTAATCTTCCGCTTAAGGATTCATTTGAAGTGGTCAATTAGGTTTAAAATTGCCAGACCAAATAGATGACGGATGGCAATCATTCCTTAGGACTTAGGGGATAAAAAAAAGGATTCAGCAAAATTAACTACTGAATCCTTTTTTTATTGTATCGAATAGCTGTGATTACATGGCCTCTGCCACTACTTCAGTCACTTCTGGAACCATGCGTTTCAACAATCCCTCAATTCCTGCTTTTAATGTGATTGTCGAGGATGGACAACCACTGCAAGAACCTTTTAGTTCAACTGTCACAATACCTTCGTTGAAGGATTTATAATGGATTGCTCCACCATCTTGTTCAACAGCAGGTCTCACATAATCATGTAATACTTGTTGTATCTTCACTTCAGTTTCAGTACCTTCAAAATTAACCTCTGTATCGTGGTGTACCGTTTTTACAGCAAGTTCAGACTCTACAGCACCTTTTACAAAGTCTTTTAGCAAAGCTTCAATGTCTTCCCATTCCGCATCTTCAGTTTTGGTAATGGTCACGAAGTTACTTGCAAAAAATACCCCATTGACAAAGTTAAATTTGAATAATTCAAGTGCAAACGGTGAATCTTGTGCTGCTTCTTTATTTGGATAATCTACACTACCGTTGATCAACAATTTGTTGACCAAGAACTTCATTGTAGAAGGATTGGGTGTAGACTCTGTATATACGTTAATCGTAGCCATGTATTATCTATTTTTATTCCAAGCAAATATAGGTCAAAAGAAGCTTTCTTAAGGTCATCTATAAGTAAAAGCTTATAAAGTAATACCTGTGTAGTTCGAAGGACTGATTGCTTTTAGTTCCGCCTTAACTTCCGCTGACACATTTAGATTATCAACAAATGTCGCTATCGTTTCTTTCGTAACATGTGTGTTGGTACGTGTTAGGTCTTTTAAAGCTTCATACGGCTTAGGATAACCTTCCCTTCTTAGTATAGTTTGTAGTGCCTCCGCAACAACAGCCCAATTATTTTCAAGATCATTGGCTAATGCCTGTTCGTTTAAGATCAATTTGCGTAACCCTCTCAAAGTTGATTTAATAGCAATTAGGGTATGTGCAAATGGAACACCAATATTACGTAATACCGTAGAATCTGTTAAATCCCGTTGAAGACGGGAAACAGGTAACTTCGCTGCAAGGTGCTCGAAAATTGCATTTGCAATACCTAAATTTCCTTCTGCATTTTCAAAGTCTATCGGGTTGACTTTATGTGGCATAGCCGAAGAACCGATTTGACCGGCAGTAATTTTTTGTTTAAAATATTCCATCGAAATATATGTCCAAATGTCACGGCATAAATCGATGACAATATTGTTGATCCGTTTTAAGGCGTCACAACTTGCCGCAAAGTTATCGTAGTGCTCAATTTGCGTGGTCGTTTGTGAACGGTCTAAACCCAAGATATTGTTGACGAAATTATTTCCAAAATCGATCCAATTTGTCGCTGGATATGCAACGTGATGCGCATTAAAATTACCAGTCGCTCCACCAAATTTAGCTGAATACGGTACTTGCTGTAATAGTTGCAATTGACGTTCAATACGTTCAATGAAAACATAGAACTCTTTGCCCAAACGAGTTGGAGATGCTGGCTGTCCATGGGTACGTGCCAACATCGGGATCTCTGACCACGAAGTTGCCAAAGATTTCAATTCATGAAGCAATTCTTCGATTGCAGGTGTATAGCTCTCTTTAATTGCTTCTTTCCAGGAAAGTGGAATGGCTGTGTTATTGATATCTTGTGAAGTCAAACCAAAATGAATAAATTCAAGGTAGTCCTGTAATCCTAATTTTTCAAATTGATCTTTTAGAAAATACTCAACAGCTTTAACATCATGGTTCGTAACTTTCTCCGTGTTTTTGATCCAAATGGCATCTTCTTCAGAAAAATTCCTATAGATATCCCTTAATTTTTCATTTAGTGTTTTGTCAAACTGTTGCAATTGAGCGATACCAGACTCGCTTAATGCAATAAAATATTCGACTTCTACGCGTACACGATATTTTATTAAGGCAAATTCGGAAAAAAATGCTGAAAGTTCATTAGTATTATTGTAATAGCGTCCGTCAATAGGCGTAACTGCTGTTAAAGATGATAAAGCCATAGATTGAATGATTTTTGGCAAAGGTAAAAAAATGCTTGGAGCTTAGCAATTTAATTGGTGTAGATATAAAAAAAGCCTCCTTGCTGAAGGAAGCTTTCTATACGGTGTAAATTCTTTTCAGAGAATTAGTGAGCAGCTTTAGTTGAATCAACTTTAGCAGCAGCTGAATCTACAGCAGATTTTGCTGAATCCAATTGAGTGTTAGCTGAATCTAAAGCAACGTTAGCTGAATCAGTAGCAGCGTCAGTTTTTTTAGCAGTTTCACCACATGATGCGAAAGCCAATGTTAAAGCTAAACCTAAGAAACCGAATTTGAATGCGTTTTTCATTTTATTAAAATTAAAATATTTTTAAATCTTGTTATTTAGGAGTTAATACCATTAAACAAAAAAGGTAACCCCTGTATTTCTTTTTTTGAAAAAAAAAGAAAGGCCTTTCGTAAAAAAGGCCTTCCAAAAGCTCTATTCAGTCCTAAATTATTTTTTAGTAGCAGCTGAATCAACTTTAGCAGCAGCCGAATCAACTTTAGCAGCAGCTGAATCAACTTTAGTAGCAGCTGAATCTAATGTGTTAGCAGCTGAATCAACTAAAGCAGAAGCTGAATCTGCAGCACCTTCAGCTTTTTTCTCTGAATTGTTACAAGATGCGAAAGCTACAGTTAAAGCTAAACCTAAGAAACCGAATTTTAATGCGTTTTTCATTTTCTAATTTTCTAATTTAAATTGAAATAATTTTCTTTTTCATCTCTTAATACACGTAACCAAAAAAGGTAACCCAAAAAATATGTTTTTTTTAAAATAATATATAAATGACTGAATTTAAGTTGTTTAATTTGTTTAGAATAAGATGGTATCCCACAAGTCTCGGCTTGTGTCATCCTTTAGCTTAACAAGGGCTAAGGAAGGGTGATCGTTGTGTCGTTCTTGTGTGTTTGTTGTGCTGAGCTTGTGTGAATGTATTTTAGCCAATCTGGGGATAAGATGGTACTGATAACAAACAATTTTCGATTATTTTTCTTATTTTAAAAAGTAAACACTTAAAAAGAAATTGCAATTATGTTTGATAAAGTAAAGAATATAATGGATTTGGCAAAATCAATAGACTTTGGCAAATTGGAAGAAATATCGAAGAAAGTGGACTTGGGAGCAGTAATGGATGCCGTATCAAAAATGGATGATAAGCAGCTTCATGGCTTAATGAAAATGCTGAGTGCAGGAAAAGAAAAAAAGGAATTACCTCCTATCAATGGTGATTTCTATGCTATGGATAGCAAATTAAACGATTCAGATCGTGCATTGCAATTGAAGGTGCGGGAATTTATGGAGACTGAAGTCAAGCCAATTGTCAATAAATATTGGTTAAGAGATGAATTTCCTTTTGAAATTATACCGAAACTAGCCGCTTTAAATATTTGTGGCTATACCTACGATGGGTATGGCTGTATGGGGGGGAGTTCTTTAATGGAAGGGATCATAGCAGCTGAGATAGCACGTGTTGATGCTTCTGTAGCGACTTTTTTTGGCGTACAGAGTGGTTTGGCTATGGGATCAATCTATATATGCGGATCCGAAGAACAAAAACAGGAGTGGTTGCCTAGAATGCAGAAAATGCAAGTGATTGGTGCTTTTGGTCTAACCGAGCCCGAAGTAGGGTCGGGAGCAGCGGGCGGATTGACAACAACCTGTAAGAAGACCGCCGAAGGTTGGGTGTTAAATGGTCAGAAAAAATGGATCGGGAACTCCACCTTTTCGGATATAACCATTGTTTGGGCTAGGGATCTTGATGATGATGAAGTTAAAGGTTTTATCGTACGAAAAGATAACCCAGGTTTTTCAGTTGAGAAAATTAAAGATAAGATGGCTTTGCGTATTGTACAGAATGGTCTTATTACTTTAGCGAATTGCATCGTTCCAGAAAGTGATCGCCTGCAAAATGCAAATTCCTTTAAAGATACAGGAAAGGTTCTTCAGATGACGCGAGCAGGTGTTGCTTGGATGGCCGTTGGATGTGCGAGAGGTGCCTATGAAAATGCCTTGGATTATACACGTAAAAGGAAGCAATTTGGTAAACCAATCGCCTCTTTTCAGCTTATTCAAAATCACCTGGTCGAAATGTTGTCCAATTTAACGGCCATGCAAACGCTTGTCTTCAGATTATCTGAATTACAGGATAAGGGTGAGCTAAGAGATGAACATGCCTCGCTGGCCAAAGTCTTCTGTTCTTTACGTACGAGGGATATTGTTTCCAAGGCTCGAGAGGTCATGGGCGGAAACGGTATTCTGTTGGAATATAATGTCGCACGCTTTTTGGCCGATGCTGAAGCCATTTATTCCTATGAGGGGACAAAAGAAATCAATTCACTTATTGTTGGTAGAAGTATAACTGGATTTAGTGCCTTTGTTTAGGGATTATCAGGCTGGTCTTTGGCATTCTGTTGCCAAATATCGCTTAATATATAAAACTGGCGTTGTTCCGTAACAACGCCAGTTTTACTTCATTTGGAGCAAAAATCTAATTTTCTATTTCCGTTTGAATCGCATAATAGCAATATCTCCCATGATAAATGTCAATGTATTCTCGCTTATGCTAAAGGTATTTACCTTTTCTAAGGTCGAAAAGAAGGTTGCTTCACCATTACCTTCACAGGCCATTTTTGTCGACATAATGGGGCCAAAATTGATGGTGTTTCCATTCGTTTTAAAAGTCATATTGTAGTTATTGCAGCTGCTATTTCCGTTTACTTTACCACTGGAAGCATCAAAGATCATGGTTGGTTTACGATTGGGATATAGGCCGTCGAAAGCAATCCGTGGGCCGGATATATAATCAAGTTCCCAAGTTCCACTAAGTTGTTGCTTATTGTCCTGAATCAGTTTAAATTTTGCCAGGGGAGCCATTTTCGCTTTGTTTAAGCTAAGAATACCATCCTTAACCGTATAATTATCTGCAGCAATAAGGTTTTTGGATAAGGCTTGTTCAATAGACATATCCGGACAGGCCATCATCGTAGACATACCCTGAGCAAATTTAACCTTTCCATTCTTTGATAAAGTCAATTCTCCACCGATGCCATTACATCCCCCACTTGCACTGTAACTTTTTTCGTCCAGCTGGAGGTAAGGCATTTTGCCGTTGATCTGAGCCGCTACTGGCTGTCCATTGATTTCAATCAATTGCCATTTTTTTCCAATTACTGACGACAGGCTACTGTCTGTGTTCTGCTCATTCGCGTTTTTCTTGATCACAGAGCAACTTCCAAGACTAACGATTAAGATGGCCAGTATGGCGATGTTTTTAAAGTTCATATTCTAAATTTTAACCTATTAACACCCTTTTTAACGTTTGGTTTGACAAAATGCTACAAAAGTTCACAAACAAAAAAAGGCTTCCAATTAGAAGCCTTCTTTATCAGTAGGATAAATCTTACGATTTGTTTTTATTTTGTTGTGCCTGTTGTTGTGCACGCATCATTTCTTCCATTTTCGTTTGGAAGCTCGATTTTTTATCTGCTTTTGGATTCTTTTTATTTTCCTCCAATTTAGCTAAGATTTTCTCATCATTCACCATAGTGCGAATAACCAACTGCGTTAAGAACGTAAATAATGCACTTAAGAAATAGTAGTAATTCAAACCCGCTGGGAAGCTATTCAAAACAAAGAAGAAAATCAACGGCATGATATAGCCCATGTATTTCATTTGTCCTGTAGCACCAGATGTAGCGTTGTTATACCAGGTCGTTAACAGTGTTGTCAATGTCATCAAGATACACATCAAAGAGATGTGATTGAATGATCCAAAAATAGGTGCAAATGTGAATAGCGTATCATAAGTTGACATGTCCTTCATAAACAAGAAGCTTTGTCCTCTCAATTCAAATAAATTTGGAAAGAAGTAGAAGAACGCAATGGTAAATGGCATTTGTAAGACAAGAGGAAGACATCCGCCAAGTGGATTCACACCAACCTGTTTGTACAATTTCATTTGCTCCTGCTGCATCAACATTTGATTGTCTTCACCCACTTTTGCTTTGATCTCATCCAGCTGCGGTTTTAAAACACGCATTTTGGCCATAGAGACATAAGACTTGTAGGTCATTGGGGAAAGAATCAACTTCAACATCAATGTCAATAAAAGGATAACGATACCGTAGCTCATATGGAAACCATCCAGGAAGTTGAATACAGGTACTGTAATCCATTGGTTGATCCAACGCATAGGGCCCCAACCCATATTGATAATCGATTGATAATCATTTCCTTCAGCCTTCAATACATTGTATTGATTTGGCCCAAAGAAGAAGTTTAAGGAATAGTTGTTGTCTTTGTGGTTATCAAATGCTAATTCCGCGTTTGTGTTGTAGAATTTAACGATATCGGTTTCTGACGCATGTTTTACATCCACTTTTGCGTTGACAAAGCCATCTTTAGTGCTGAGGATACTAGAGAAGTAATGCTGCTTGAATGCAATCCATTGTACTTTTTTCTCCAATGCTTCATCAGCATCTTTTGATTCGGAAAGGTGATCTACTTTATTATCTTCTTTATAATACAGGGTAGATTTCTGTCTTTCCGATTCTATGTTTTGCTCTTTCTGTCTCAACGTGGTGTTCCAGTTCAGGGTCAACGTTTTTTGACTCTGCGGAATTAAATTCTGTATCCCTTTTGTGTTAATGTCCAGTCCTACATTATAACCTTTGCCAGCAATCGAGTATACATATTCAATATATTGATCGGCACTGTAATTTAGTCGGAATTTCACAGATTGTTTACCTTCAGCAGAAACTTGGATATCCGAAGACTCTGTACTGAAGTATAAATCATTTGTTGACACATTTTGACCAGCTGCGTTAAATTGAAAACCAAACTTGTTGTCGTCGCCATCAAAAAGCATCAACGGTTTTCCATTGAAATTCTTTTCGCCTTTTAGTTCTACGGATTTAACCTTACCACCTTTTGTACTGATTTTGGCAATGATTTTCTCGTTTTCAATCGTAATGACTTTCTCCGTTCCAAATTTTGTCGCGCCAAAAGGTTTTTTCAATTCCGCCGAATCAGCAATCACTGCTGTTTGTGCTGCTTTGGCTTTAGCGGTAGAGTCACTTTCGGCAGGCAGTCCTTTTTCTGTACGCGCTTTAGCCTCTTGTCTCGCTTGTTCTTGTTTGATTTCTGATTCTGAAGGCTTCATCAGGTAAAATGAACCAGTGATGATAGCAAACATCAGGACCAAACCAATTAGGGTATTTCTATCCATTTTTAATAATTAAACTTAATTAATTGTATCCTTCTATTACTACTTTGATTTTTTGTTGGCCAAAGCAGCGGCTACAAAGCTAACAAAAAGTGGGTGAGGATTTGCAACAGTTGACTTTAATTCTGGATGAAATTGTCCGGCAACGAAAAATGGATGGTTTTTCAATTCGACAATTTCAACTAATCCAGTCTCCGGGTTGAATCCTGAAGCAATCATTCCAGCTGCTTCATATTGTTTTAAATAGTCATTGTTAAATTCATAACGGTGACGGTGTCTTTCAGAAATTTTTGTTTTACCATAGATGGCAAAGGCTTTAGTTCCTTTTTTAATTTCGCAGTCGTAAGCACCTAAACGCATTGTACCGCCCATATTGGTGATATTCTTCTGTTCTTCCATCAAATTGATGACCGGATTGCTGGTGTTGGCATCCATTTCAAAACTGTTGGCATCTTTTAACCCCAACACGTTTCTTCCGAATTCGATAACCGAACATTGCATACCTAAACAGATACCAAAGAACGGAATATTATTTTCACGAACATACTGAATAGCATTTAGCTTGCCGTCCAAACCGCGTTCGCCGAATCCTGGAGCAACCAAAACTCCATCCATACCTTTTAGCTTTTCAGCAACATTTTCTTTTGTAACACTTTCAGCAGCAATATAGCTTACTTTTACTTTACATTCGTTTGTTGCTCCTGCATGGATAAATCCTTCGATAATGGACTTGTAAGCATCTGGAAGTTCTACATATTTTCCAACCAAAGCAATATTCACTTCACTAGTTGGGTTTTTGAGTTTGCCAAGGAAGTTCTTCCAATTTTCTAAATCAGGCTCATTTTTGTTGGAAAGTTTTAGCTTTGTTAATGCTGTTTTATCAAGATTCTCCTTTAGCATCAGTAATGGAACGTCATAAATCGTCGACGCATCGATAGATTCTACGACGGCGTTGATGTTGACATTACAGAATTGCGCTAATTTTTTACGGATTTCTTGTGATAATTTATGTTCAGTACGACACACTAGAATATCTGGTTGTACACCATATTCCAATAATGTTTTTACTGAATGTTGCGTAGGTTTAGTTTTAAGCTCACCTGCAGCAGCTAGGTAAGGGACTAAAGTCAAATGGATAACCAGCGAATTATTGGCTCCTAATTCCCAGCGAAGTTGTCTTACGGCCTCCACAAAAGGTAAGGACTCAATATCGCCCACGGTTCCGCCCAATTCAGTGATGATAATGTCATATTCACCAGACTCACCCAACAGTTGCATTCTGCGTTTTATCTCATCTGTGATATGGGGAATCACTTGAACAGTTTTTCCTAAATATGCACCTTCACGTTCTTGTTGGATAACGTGTTGATAGATGCGGCCTGTCGTGACGTTATTTGCTTGTGAAGTAGGGACGTTCAGGAAGCGCTCGTAATGACCTAAGTCAAGGTCTGTTTCAGCACCATCTTCCGTAACATAGCATTCTCCATGCTCATATGGATTTAATGTTCCTGGGTCGATGTTAATGTAAGGGTCGAATTTTTGAATGGTAACTTTATAGCCACGCGCCTGGAGAAGTTTAGCAAGGGAGGCAGCAATAATACCTTTCCCCAACGACGAAGTAACGCCGCCCGTAACAAAAATATATTTAGTCATAACAATTAAAGGATTTTCAATTTTATGTGGTCAAAATGACCAATAATAGTTGCTTTATGTACGGGATACAAAGATAGCAATTTTTATTCAAAATCAGAATTGAAGATCGCTCGAATAATTAAATTAAAAATAGATGTTACCTTGGCTATCGATTGTCGTCTTTAATGTAGGCTGTGCTTTTGACTTGATTTCAATGCGATAGAAATTAATACTGTTTGAAAATACAATCTCATAATTTTTTTGCTCATTTATAATTTCAGGATATAATTTGCTTAACTCCTGAATTGACGTTGCATAACGTTTTTTATCGTTTCTATAGATCTGTTGCAGGTAAAAGATATTCCAGGTAACTTTTTCGAGCGCGAGGAATTGCTGGTCGATAGGTTGATGGTTTGCATCATCAACAAATTTTATATGTCCCCATCGCTCGGGGTAATGCATATTAACGAGGCCGATTGGAGACCATACCCAGTTCTCTTCAGCGAGCGTCTTACCCGTATTGTCTTTTCTCTTGCTGTAGGTGGTTTCGGTGTTGTCATAATGCCACTGAACGCGTGAGAAGTTTATCTTCCAGGTTTCATTTACTTTGATCTGATTTCCTTCGCCAAAGTATTTTAGACTTTTTACAGGTATTTTCATTTCCACAGTCCAAAATTCATCCTTGTCTTGTGGATTGTTGATGGACCCGGCATGATAGACTGCAGTTTCAATATCTTTTGTGTCCCAATTTAGATTAGCCCTACCGCCAAAGCGATAAGGTTTAGTCATCAAAAGATCCATAACTGTATTTAATGCATTTATTTCAATCTCTATATATTCCGGAGAGAATAGATTTGGCTTGAGAAAGATCTCAAAATCATTGTCATGATAGATGATTGTATCTTTCTGTCTTAAATATCCTTTGATATGAGGTTCTTGAAGCTTGGCAAAAAGATAAAGGTTTTCTTTATCCCAAAGCATCTTGACTTGCGTCTTAAAAGTAGGAACAGGCTTATTTAATCCCTCAATATCCTTAAAAGAGTCTGTCCATGGCGCTTTTGACCAGGAAGCCTCATCGTCCTTTCCGTCAATCGTGATTGCATCTGTTGCTGGGTGTACATAATAGGTTTCAGGGCGCGACTGTAACTGAAGAAATTCATTCAGATTCCGTTGTGCAAAAGTAAAGGTCGGATAGCTTATAAAAGCAAGGATAAAAGCTATAATTCTCATCAAGATACAGTTTGATTTTTAACGGCAGCAAAGTGAAGATGGAACAAAATTAGGATGTTTTTAACTATTGTGATCATCTACGATTCTACCTTTCAGATACGAAGCTAAAAGTAAGTAAAATGTTTTAGCGCGGCAAAGAGGAGGGTGTGATTTTAGGAAACAATATATAATTGTCCTAAATTTATTACAGAAGCAGTGGTTTGTATGACCTGCGTTTTGGAAGCTACGGGTGGTAGGGTATAAAAAAAGGCTTTGAATGATTTCAAAGCCTTTTTTTATGCCGTGGTAGTCGTAATTAGATTCTTTTCGATTTAATACGAGCAGCTTTACCAGTAAGGCCGCGTAAATAGAATAATTTCGCGCGACGAACTTTACCGTAGCTGTTTACTTCAATTTTTTCAATGTTTGGTGAGTTTACAGGGAAAATACGTTCAACACCTACACCGTTTGAGATTTTACGAACGGTAAAAGTAGCGTTAGCACCTTCGCTGTTTAATTGAATTACTACACCTTGGTACACCTGTACACGCTCCTTATTTCCTTCGCGAATTTTATAATGAACGCTGATGGTATCTCCAGCTTTGAAAGCGGGAATTTCATTCTTTACTACCGCTTGTTCTTCTACAAATTTTACTAAATCCATGATTTCGAGTAATTATTAACGATTTATATCCTGTAAAAATCGGAATGCAATATTACGACTTATTTTCTGAATATAAAAATACTTTTTTAAAAAACTATTGACTGATATTCAAATCGGATGCAAAGATATGAAAATGAAATGGATAATCTAAAGATATTTTGAATATTCCTTTGTAGGCTATATGGAAAGGGTTTTTGATTGCTAAATTCAATAGAATATATTCTTTTGATAAAAATATTATGCAATCAATCAGCTGTTTAGTGATTAATTTTCTATAGGGTGTTGACAAAGTCAAAAAATGATTCGATATTTGTGCCACACAAAACAAAGGTGATACCTTTTCGGGGTGTAGCGTAGCCCGGTATCGCGCCACATTTGGGATGTGGAGGTCGTAGGTTCGAATCCTGCCACCCCGACTTAAAAGAAGCTGTCTCAAATTT
>NZ_DLAV01000036.1:0-31492 GCF_002494055.1 Sphingobacterium sp. UBA7038 | reverse complement strand
AAATTTCTACTTTTGTCGCGGAGAGTTGGCAGAGTGGTCGAATGCGGCGGTCTTGAAAACCGTTAACTGTCACAGGTTCGGGGGTTCGAATCCCTCACTCTCCGCAGAAAAAGCCTTTCAGAAATGAAAGGCTTTTTGCATTTTAGCCCAATCCGTCCCCTTACTCTTCTTAAGAACTAACCTCAAGTTTATATCCTTTACCACGTATAACCGTAATTTTGATAGTCGGATCAAACTCCAATTTTTTTCTAAGTTTTGATATAAACATATCTAGACTGCGCCCGACAATAATTCCCTCATCTTCCCAAATTTCTTTTTGCAGCCGTGTTCGCGCTATCGTTTGATTAGGAGACAAGGCTAAAATATGTAACAAACGGGTTTCCGTTCCAGTGAGATCTATGGTGTTTTCATTAATGATCATTTCTCGCTCCTGCGGATTAAACAAAACGGCCCCAAAGGTTAAAATACTGTTATTTTGATCGTCTAACACAATGCTTCGCCTCCGATCCGATTTCAAAAAAAAGAATCCAGCAAATGCTAAAAACAACACGATACCAAGAAAATAGTTATTCGCTGCTGTATTTATCCCGCTCGGTTTAAATTTAATATTGATCATGTAACATCCTTTAGGTTGC
Organism: Sphingobacterium sp. UBA7038; assembly: GCF_002494055.1. Taxonomy (NCBI): domain Bacteria; kingdom Pseudomonadati; phylum Bacteroidota; class Sphingobacteriia; order Sphingobacteriales; family Sphingobacteriaceae; genus Sphingobacterium; species Sphingobacterium sp. UBA7038. The sequence goes on along the minus strand of NZ_DLAV01000036.1, from coordinate 30,857 downwards.
ACTCTACCTCTACAAGCAATAATATCATCTTTTTTATTATGGGAAATAGCATATCCATAAGCTACACTCGAATTGCCACAGTTGAGTACATTAACGACATAATCACGGGCAAGAGGATCATTGACCAACAGCCGCTGAATAGTACTCACCATGAGTCTGGTTTAAAGGTGATTTCATTCTCAAACCTGATCTGATATTCATTTTCTTGAATCTTTTCAATCGGAAGCACCCTTGATCTACTGTCACCCGACTGTGTAAGCAGTTCATCCCCTATCCGCCGAAGCAAAACTTCTCTCCTGGCGCTATCAAAATCGTCTGTACCAGTCTTATCAAAAGCGATAAAGGCCATTGCAATAAACAAGAGCATTATCCCGCCATACAAGTACTTCCGGTTCCCTGAGAAAATATTTCGGCTTTCAGACATACGATTTACAATTTATTTACAAAGATTACATCACTATTTACAGTCTAAATCCCACTATATAAGTATCATCAACGTATTTTTGTTACATCACGCTAAAAAGGATACGAGAAAAAAGTTTGAACGGATCTAATTTACTGTGATAAACCGAATCTTCATTAAACTTTTAAAAATATGAAAAAAATTATCTATGTATTGGTCTTACCGCTTGCCATAGGAAGCGGCTTGGCATTTGCCAATCGCGAAATCAAAAATGAAACTTTTAAAAAATCGGCTGCGAAATCACGCACTCGTTCTGAAATGACCGCCGAAAGGAATAAATGGGAAGCGAGTCCTAATGGTATAAAGTTCAAAAAATGGCAAGAATCTCCCGAAGGCATAAAAGTACTTGACAACGCGGCGAAAATAAACAATCAGATAAAGAATTCTGCCGACATAGCCGCAGTTGTAACTTCGCTTTATCTTCCACTAGGAGCACAGTTAGGTTACGGTGTGATGGTTAGAATTAATCGTGAAGACTATATTCTCAGTTTTGGCCTGGAAAATTCCAATGAATTTCAACAATTGCGAAGCTTGAAAGTAAACGACAAAATAACGATAAGGGGTCGTGGTGTCATGTACGCGCCTAAGTATTCGTATCCAATAGTAGCGGGCGACTATGTACAAAGAGATAACAAAATAATTTATAAACGCATACCTAACCAAGACGCTTGCTGAGTAACGTAACAACCACTCCACAAGAAAAGCCTTTCAGCATTGAAGGGCTTTTTTGCAAACACAACTATTTGTACAAAAATTAAAATCACAACGAAAGTAACCTTGTTACTCAAATTAAGTCACCAAACCAACTCGATAAATTTCGACAGCCTAGCAACCGACCTAAATTGGATGAAAGGAAAAATAACAAGCGAATTAAACAAATCTGATCAAAAACGAACAAACCAAAACACCAGGTAAAAAACTGATTACCAACAGTTAAGAAAAAAAACACAGAAAATATCTAAAAAAAACTTCAATTTTTTTTTAAAAAACACTGTGGAATCCATTCTTTTCTGCCATCATTATAAGGAGTAACAACAACGTGTTAACCTAAAGATGACGATCATGGCAGAATTAAATCAAAAAACGCAAGAAACGGGAAAGAAAAAAATAAGAAGCAGGAAAATGGCCCCTAAAGTAGATTTAACAGCGATGGTAGACCTCGCATTTCTTCTCATTACATTTTTTATGTTGACCACAACATTAAATAAACCATCTGCAATGGATATCGCCATGCCAGACAAAACTAAATCAGCTATAGAAAGTTCGGTTCTTATTGATGAAAACCGCACGGCAACTCTTATCCTGGGCGAAGGAAAATTCATGTGGTATCATGGGGATTTCAAAAAACCGATCAGCTCTTCACAAATACCGGTAGATATCGACAAAGGGCTCTCGGCTGTTATTGCACAGTTAAAAGCTAAGATTAGCACCATGCCCAATACAAAGGACATGATTGTATTGATTAAACCTAGCAAAGAAGCGCGCACGAAAGATGTTATTCAAACGATAGACCATTTGAAGGACCAGCATATCGCACGTTACGTAATCAGTAAAACGCAAATCGAAGAAGAAAAGCAATTGCTCGCTGCACTCCAGTAACATTGATTTAAACGATATCTTGTCCATGCTTTGAGATAACCTATTGAATGAGCCTTTCATAGGTAAAATCAATTAGTGATCAAAAAATGCGGAAATGCTTACTATTTGATCAAATATACAATAACAAGTTTACCGAAAGATCATATGATCCATCGATCTTTCGGTAGATTCCAGACGCGTAGCCTATATTATCTTTTATCCAGATTATTCCAATAACGTTCCACATTTTCTTTTACCTCAACCGGTAGGGATGCATAATTGTCCGAAAACGTTGTTTGGCTATAACCATCTGCTTCCTCTGCACGGAGACGGTAAAACTTATTCTTATAAAGAACTAGTCCAATACAGCTTAGCTGCTTTTGCAGGTCATCCTTTGGATGCCTTGAATAGATAAATAATGCATCCAATTTACCATCCCTATCCGCATCAAAAAATGCCTTTCGAGATTCCCAAACCGACGTAACAATCCCTTCTTCGGATATCAATTCATCAGCCACAAGCTGCCACATTCCATCGATCTGCTGAAATTGTTGTACATAAAGTTTATCGGGATCAGCACCCCGTTCCTCTTTTGAAAAAACAATATAATTATCTTCTTTTGGAGTCTGAAGGCGTTCCACTTGTAACACACGCTTCCCCTTAAATGGAAAACCAGAAGACTGAAAATTTTCCTTATTGATCGAAATTGTTGTAACCTGTGCCTCAACAGCATAAAATCCCATCGATAATAGGATTAAAAGAACGTATTTTCCCATATGTTTTTCCCTTAGTATTGAGTCAATTTACTGACAATAAAAGAGAATTACAAAATTTCAACGAGACATCTTTACATCCAAGTGATGCGATTCTCCATAAATGTCACTACATTTAATCCAGATAAACATCATGAAAAAGTTTTTGATCCAGCTATAGGCCTTTATTCATGAGCATAGATCATACGCCGATGAAACAGGATATTCAAACACTCGATGACATTAAAGTATTAGTAGATCAATTCTATACGACGATACGTAAAGATACTTTGCTGGGACCTATTTTTAAGGCACGAATTCAAGACAATTGGGCTATACATCTTGAAAAGATGTATAGTTTCTGGCAGACTATCCTGCTGGATGAACATAGTTATTTCGGCAGCCCTTTTCCACCCCATATCAATTTACCCATTGATGCACAACACTTTGGTCAATGGCTCAATTTATTCGAAGCAACAGTAGATTGCTTATACAGTGGACAAAAGGCCGAAGAGGCCAAATGGCGTGCGCAGAAAATGGCCCAAATGTTTCAGTTCAAACTGGAATACCTGCAGGCTAATCCCAACAAGAAACCCTTGATCTAAAGTTGGCCTACAAAGCCCACTTGATCACATTGATAAATAAAAATTAATCCATAAAAAAAGCCCTTGGAAACTATCCAGGGCTTTTTTAGTTGATGTGATTCAATTTATGCTTTTTCTTCTTTTAAGGAAGTAGATTCTTTTTTGGGTTCCTTTTCTTCGAAACCTGAGCGTAAAATTTCATCCCATAAGGAAGAACTTACTCCAAAGCCTTTTTCGGGATCAGAATAATGATGCAACATATGGTGCTGCTTGATGCGTTTGAAAATGCCGCTTTTAAAATTAGCATGGTGCATCGCATAATGACATTCGTCATAGATCAAATACCCCACCATAAAACCTGAGAAAAAGCAGGCCAGGATAAACTCATTCGAGAAAAACAATGTAAAACCAAGATACACCAAAAGAGCGAGTGGAATACTCGCTGACAATGGCATCACCAAACGCATACGGTCTCTTGGGTAATCATGATGCACACCATGGAAAATAAAAGCAATTCGCTTTCCCCATTCCGTTGTCGGGTGAAAATGAAATACCCAACGATGTAATGCATATTCAAAAGCAGTCCAGAAAGCTAAACCAAAAATAAAATACCCCATGTATGTTAAGAAGGAAACCTCTCCCCAAACTAGCGCTTTATACGAAAAGAACACAACCACGGGTACATAGAAAATCAAAGGTACACTCCAATGCACCTTCGTCAAAGACTCCAAAAAGTCATTCTTGAACATGCGCGTAGATTCCGTAGAATTTGAAACATAATTACGCTTTGCCATAATACTATTTTTATTATTCCCTCACAAAAATAAGTATTTTAAGCACAAATGAAGAAGGTTTCTGATGAGAAAAACAAAATAACTGACCTTTTTAATAAAAAGGTTAAACAATAATCATTACCCCAATAAAGCTAAACCCTTTTTATTTCATCTATAACCTCAAATTTCCACTCTTTTCTATAAAATCAACTAAAATGAACTCGCACTAAAATTGACAAATCCAAGACAGTTTACTTATTTAAAGTTGACTGTTCCTCCGGCCATTTTCTTTTCTACACGTTGTTCTGGTTTTCCATAAACATCAATGACACCGCCACCACGTGTTTTGGTTTCGATGGAATCAGTAACATAAACATTCGCTTTACCACCACCATTAACGGTGACCACCGTGGTGTTCGTCTTAAAATCTTTTCCTTCATATTTACCGCCAAAATTCGAAATGATCTCCTGTTTGTTTGCCTTTCCATACAAAGCGATTGTAGCACCTGAGGTCACTTTTATTTCAGCTGTTTTTACCGCTGTATAGAGATCGACCAGACCACCTTCTGAAGCATATACTTTTAAGTGATCAGCAGCAACTTTATTATTTGTGGTCGCAAATACCTTGGCGCCTTTTTTTGCTTCCACATTGTTCAAACTCTTGTAATACACCTTCACAGAGATATTCCCCCCTTGCAGCATGTTCAACGTATTCATTTTCAAAACCAAGGATCCATTTGTGTTGACCACCTTAACATTCTCGTGATTCTGTCCTTCAAACGTCACCAAGGACTCGTCGGACTTAATCAACTCCACCTGAATCTTGTCTGTCGCTACCACCGAAGAAAAATCGCCAACATTTTGCTTCACCTGCCCAAACCCTATTTGGGCAATTAATAAAAGAATTACACTGACTCCTAAAAATTTCATATTTACTTGACTTTTTATTGTTGTTCGTCAAAAAATAAGCCAATTCCTACTAAGACCAGTATTTTTAACCTATTTTGACATAAAAAAATGCCCCCATAAAGTGTTTAACTTTTTGGGGGCACTAAAGACGTTTTTATAATCTATTTTTTAGCTTATACTTATAGTTTGCTATTGACATCTACTGCATTCAAATCAGCGAATGCTTCTTTCAGACGAGCAACAAACGTTTCTTCACCTTTACGTAACCAAACGCGTGGATCGTAATATTTTTTATTCGGAGAATCAGCTCCTTCAGGATTACCGATTTGACCTTGCAAATAATCGTGGTTTTTCGCTTCATAGGCTCTCACACCATCCCAAAACGCCCATTGCATATCGGTATCAATGTTCATTTTGATTGCACCGTATGAAATCGCTTCTGCAATTTCTTCAGGAGATGAACCAGAACCACCGTGGAATACAAAGTTTACTGGTTTTTCAGCAGTAAGATTATATTTCTCACGAATATATTCTTGTGAATTGTGTAATATAACTGGTTGCAACTTCACATTACCTGGTTTGTAAACACCATGAACGTTACCAAATGCAGCTGCCACTGTAAATTTGTCAGATACTTTAGACAGTTCTTCAAAAGCATAGGCAACCTCTTCCGGCTGAGTATACAGTTTTGAACTATCTACATCCGAGTTGTCAACACCATCTTCTTCACCACCTGTAACACCCAACTCGATCTCCACGGTCATACCAAGTGGTTTCATACGTGCTAAGTATTTAGCTGAAATTTCAATATTTTCTTCAATTGGCTCTTCCGATAAATCCAACATGTGAGAAGAGAACAATGGTTTTCCGTGTTGCTCAAAGAATTTCTCGCCAGCGTCCAACAAACCGTCGATCCAAGGTAAAAGTTTCTTAGCTGCGTGATCTGTATGCAGAATAACCGCTACACCATAATGCTCAGCTAATAAATGAACATGTTGTGCTGCAGATACCGCTCCCAATACACAAGCTTGTAAATTATCGTTGTTCAAGGTTTTACCAGCGTAGAATTGCGCTCCACCATTTGACAATTGAATAATTACAGGAGAATTTACTGCTTTCGCAGTTTCCATAACCGCATTGATAGAGTTTGTTCCGATAATGTTTACCGCAGGCAAAGCAAACTTATGTTTCTTCGCTACCTCAAACAACTCTTGTACTTGATCTCCTGTCAATACACCTTTAAAATCTTTTAGGCTCATATTTCTGTTATTGATTTATTTTAATCTTTCATTATACTTGAAGCTACTAAATTATTAAAAATTATTATTACTTCCTAATTTTTATAGTGTACTAAATACACTATCAATCCATAGGGAATATAGAATCTTAACAAATCATAAACCTCTGATTATTCCTTTGAATAGAATAGTCCACTTGTCCCTATTTTTCCCAATACCATGAACAACAGGATATCCGCAATTATCATTGGATCACAGATAAGGCATCTTGAATGTATTCAGAAATACGAATTATTTTAAATATTGTGTCGAGATTGATTAAATTTGGATTCACCAAATTGTCACTATTATGCTACAGGTATACGGTATCAAAAATTGTAACACAGTAAAAAAAGCACTTACATGGTTGGAAGACAACAATATCCCCTTTCAATTTCATGACTTCAAAAAAGAAGGTGTCAGTGAGGATAAATTAAAAGAATGGGAAACACAGGTAGACTGGCAGGCCTTAGTGAATAAAAAGGGAACTACATGGAAAAAACTATCTCCGGAAACTCAAGAACAAGTCGTAGACAGTAATAGCGCCAATAAGGTGCTTCAGGAAAACACGAGTATGATTAAACGTCCCGTTATTGAATACAATAAAGGCATATTACTTGGTTTTAATGAAACAGAGTACGTAACAAATTTAAAATAGTTCCAGAAAGCTCCCTGGAATGGAGGTCTTAAAAAGCCTCCAATTGTACCAAATACACCTTTAAAGTCCCCCTTTTTCCCTTAACTTTTAAGACGTCGTTTTCGTTTTTTTTGGCTCAATGTACTTTTCATTGTATATTGGAGCAAATAAACATAATTTAAGTAAACGTATGATGAAAAGAATTGCACTGGCTTCTTTAAGCCTTGTTGCGTTGAGCTATGCTTATCCGGCCTTTGCACAGGAGAAAACATCCAATTATAGCTATACTGAGGCCTTTGCACCCTTGTTTTTTAAAAATAATGGTAACGAATATCGTTCCGCAGCCGGAAAACCGGGCCCTGCCTACTGGCAAAATGCAGCCGATTATAAAATTCAGGCTTCCCTGAATGATCAAAATGATCAAATTACAGGAGCTGTTGAGATTACTTATAGTAACAATAGTCCGGACAATATGAACTATCTGTGGTTGCAGTTAGATCAAAATATGTTTTCACAACATGGCCGTGGTCAATTGATCTCCCCCTTGACCGACAGCCGTTACGGTGATGGCAACTCCACTTTTGATGGTGGATATCAGATACAATCGGTTACGGACGTAAACGGAAATACGATCGAACATATTATTGACGATACCCGCATGCAGCTTCGACTTCCGACGGCATTAAAGAGCAAGGGCGGAAAAATAACTTTTAAGATTAAATACCAATACACCGTTCCTAAATATGGAGCTGATCGTACCGGTATACTTGATACAAAAAACGGAAAAATCTATGCCATTGCACAATGGTTCCCAAGACTGTGTGTCTATGACGACATTAGAGGTTGGAATACGCTTCCTTATACAGGACCAGGAGAGTTCTATCGTGAATTCGGAAATTACCAGGTTGAGATCACTACTCCAGCAAACCACATGGTTGTCTTGGGTGGCGAATTGTTAAACCCACAGGAAGTATTTACAGCTGAGCAACTCAAACGATACCAACAGGCACAACGTAGCGATGAAACCGTAATCATCCGCTCCGCCGAAGAAGTTACCGCAAAAAACTCCAGACCTGACAAGAAAACCTTAACCTGGAAATATCAACTTAATAATGCGCAAGACATTGCCTGGGCCTCCTCTACGGCATTTATAGTAGATGGTGCGAAGATCAATCTGCCCAGCGGAAAAAAATCCCTTGCTTTGTCAGCCTATCCAATTGAAAGTAACAGTAACAATGCCTGGGAACGCTCGACAGAATATACAAAAGCCGCAATTGAAATCTATTCAAAAAGCTGGTTTGAATATCCTTACCCTGTAGCGGTCAATGTAGCTTCCAATGTTGGTGGAATGGAATACCCAGCCTTGTCGTTCTGTGGCAATCGGGCCAAAGCAGGTTCACTTTGGGGGGTTACTAACCACGAGTTTGGTCACAATTGGTTCCCAATGATTGTCGCATCCAACGAACGTGAACATGGCTGGATGGATGAAGGGTTCAATACATTTATTAACGAACTCGCTACAAAGGAATTCAATAATGGTGAATATTACCGTAATCAGGCGAGCAGATCCTACATCTTTACTGCCCGTAATCTTGAACCGATCATGAGTACTCCGCAAAACATGAAAGAACGTAATATTGGTGCTTTGGTCTACTATAAGCCAGCTTATGGACTGAAATTATTGCGAAACGAAATCATCGGTCCTGAGCGCTTCGATTACGCTTTTAAAAAATATATCCAAGAATGGGCTTACAAACACCCTACTCCAGAGGATTTCTTCAAAGCCATTGAAAACGGTGCTGGAGAAAACCTAAACTGGTTCTGGCGCGGGTGGTTTGTCAACAACTGGCAAATGGACCAAGGTATAAAATCGGTATCCTATGTCAACAACGAGCCAAAATTTGGCGCACTTGTCACCGTGGAAAATCTCGAAAAATTACCGATGCCAGTTATTATTGAAGCGACAACCGTATCGGGCAAGAAGATCCGAAAAAAACTACCGGTGGAAATCTGGGAAAGAAATGACGTATGGCAATTTAAAATACCCACCACAGAGTCATTGCAATCTGTACAGTTAGATCCTGACATGGTCATGCCGGACAAAAACCCAGACAATAATTCGTGGAAAGCAAATTAGCAGATTTTCAAAATCTATTCGTTATTTTTGGCTAGAGAACGATCATGAACGTACGGCCTAAACAAAACGGCAAATACCCTGTTCATTCATAGATTGAAAATACATAACTATATTTATTCAAATGAAAATCTTACAAACGATTCTAAGCTGCTTACTTATAACGCTAATGGGTGGACATCTTGTTGCACAGGAAAAAACCAAGGGGATTATTATGGAACTTGTCAGCGGTGAGAAAATTGAGGCTGCACAAATTCAAAATTTAAGAACCAAGGCTGAAGTAAAGACCAATGGAGATGGCTCCTTTGCAATTGATGCCAATATTAACGACCACTTGTTAATCAAGGCTGTGGGATATGAACAAGATACTGTTTTCATTTATGATAGCAGCTTACGCAGAATCTATTTGAACAGAGTGAATAATGTTATCGAACTCAATGAGGTTGTCGTAGAACGGATGACAGACAGTAGACTTGCTGCTGAAATCCAACGCGAGAAGACTTTAGGAAAGTATTCCGACGCAAGTCAAAACCGCGGCGGAGTGCGAATTTCGCCGAGCCGTATATTTAGCAAAGAGGGAAAACAGGCACGTTCAAATCACAAACTCCTCGTCGCAGAACTTGAGAAAAGAGCAGTTGATCGAAAATTCACCGAAAATCTGATCAAAGAATTGACTCCGCTCAATGGTTCAGATCTAGCCCTGTTTAAGGAAAGGTTTAGACCTTCCTATAAATTTATTCAAAACAGCAGCCAAGAGACTCTAAAGGTCTATATCATGGATAGCTATAAAAAATTTAACGAGAAAAAATAAAAAAAAACACATTTATCACGTGATTGTCAGAAGGTTTTAAACTGTAATAATTTTTATTTCAGTTTAAAACCTTTTCTGTTACTTTGTGTTATAATTTAGAAAAATCAGCAGAGGATGTTACACAACTTGAGGTTCGCAACAGCATTACACATTATGGTTTTGGCACAGTTAGAAGAGTCGAATCAATGGCTTTCTTCTGAATATATTGCGTCAAGCATCCAGGTCAATGCGAGTGTGGTTCGCAAAGAAATTGCATCTCTCAAAACAGCATCTTTATTGACAAGTAAAGAAGGTAAGGGCGGCGGTATTCGCATAAATCCCGAGAATCCAACGATTACCTTGGCTGATATTTATATTAGCTCCAAGCAAAGCGATTTCGGCGGGAAATTTAACAATCCCAATCCGGCCTGTGTTGTTGGCAAAAATATCAACTCCAAACTCCAGGATCTGTATCAGGAAGTCGACACTGATATTGTACAGCGTTTGGAAAAGATAACCCTAGCTGATTTTAGCAAAACATTTAATTAAAGGAAACATGAAAGTAGCAGTAATTGGATCCACAGGATACGTAGGATCTCATCTCGTAAAAGAATTGGTAGACCGCAACTATGACGTCGTTGCAATCGCCCGCCACACCGAAAATATTCCATCGACTGAAAAAGTAACCAAACTCCAAGTAGATATCAATGATAATAATCAATTGGTTTCTGCTCTAAAAGGTGTTGATGTTGTTGTTTCGGCTTTCAATGCCGGATGGACCAACCCTAATCTTTATGAGGATTTTACAAAAGGTGCATTGGCAATCCAACAGGCTGTTAAGGATGCCGGTATCAATCGTTTCATTGTTATTGGTGGTGCAGGAAGTTTATTGATTGATGGAAATAGACTGGTCGATTCACCGGATTTTCCAAAAGAAATTAAACCTGGGGCTTTAGCTGCAGCAGATTACCTGAAAACCATCCAAAAAGAAGATCAACTTACCTGGACCATGTTTAGTCCTGCTATAGAAATGAATTCCCATGCTGGTGGAACCCGTACAGGAAAATACCGTACAGGCCTTGATGCTCCTGTATTTGACCAGGAAGGTCGATCTAGGTTATCAGTAGAGGATCTTGCTGTAGCAATAGCAGACGAAATTGAGAACAAACAATTCCTCAATAAACGCTTTACAGCAGCATATTAGTACCCAAACAAGCATTTGATTCAGATTTTATTACAAAAGGGAGGAGCAATCTTCCCTTTTTTCATTGAGATCATTTATATTTGACATTAATTAAACAATTAAAAAGCTAAATAATCGTAAAGAATTAATCCTATGCTATTTAAAAAATCGATTCCTCAACTCATTGCTGAAGCAAATGAAAATGGTGAACACACGCTAAAGAGGACACTGTCCAGCTCGGGCCTTATCGCCCTCGGTGTTGGGGCCATCATTGGGGCAGGACTTTTCTCCCTAACAGGAATTGCCGCTGCTGAAAATGCAGGGCCAGCTGTTATCCTATCTTTCATTATCGCAGCAGTAGGCTGTGGGTTCGCAGGTCTTTGTTATGCCGAATTTGCCTCTATGATTCCTGTTGCAGGAAGTGCTTACACGTATTCCTATGCCACAATGGGTGAATTTGTCGCCTGGATTATCGGCTGGGATCTCGTCCTCGAATATGCACTAGCAGGAGCTACAGTAGCCGTCAGCTGGTCCCAATATTTCAACCAGCTCCTGATGATATTCCACATCCAACTCCCCGATATCCTACTCAAAGGCCCTTGGGAAGGTGGCGTGGTTAACTTACCTGCGATCATTATTGTTTGTTTACTCTCGCTATTGCTGATGCGTGGCACACAGGAATCATCCCGTGTAAACAATATTTTGGTAATTCTAAAAGTCGGCGTCGTATTGATTTTTATCGCCTTGGGTTGGAGTTTTATCAATCCTGCAAACCACGATCCATTTATTCCTGTAAATGCAGGTGAAGAGCTTGTAAAAAGTGGGCAACAAAGCTTCTGGTCATTTCTAAAGAGTGATGACTTTGGCCACTTTGGCATCAGCGGTGTATTGCGTGCTGCAGGCGTTGTATTTTTTGCATTCATCGGTTTTGACGCGGTGAGTACAGCTGCCCAAGAAGCAAAAAATCCAAAAAAAGGTATGCCTATAGGTATCATCGGTTCATTAATAATCTGTACACTTTTGTATGTTTTATTCTCCTACGTAATGACCGGAATCGAACATTACACGATGTTTAAGGGGGACGCTAAGCCAGTTGCGACAGCTTTTGCCAGAACAGGCTACCATTTCTTAAATACAGCGTTGATTATTACGATTATTGCAGGATACACTTCAGTTATTCTCGTGATGTTACTTGGTCAGAGCCGCGTATTTTATTCGATGAGTAAGGATGGTTTGCTTCCAAAGATATTCTCAGACTTATCCAAAAGACAGACTCCTTGGAAAACAAACGCTATTTTCATGGTATTCGTCAGTATATTCGCAGGTTTCGTTCCAGTTTCAGACCTTGGCCATATGGTAAGTATCGGTACCTTATTTGCCTTCACCCTCGTATGTGTGGGTATTTTAGTACTACGTAAAACAGACCCCAATTTGGAGCGCCCATTTAAAACACCACTGGTTCCTTTCGTTCCGATCATGGGAATCTTGGTCTGTATTTTAATGATGGCTTCATTGCCAATAGAAAGCTGGGAGCGTTTGGCCGTCTGGCTTGGTATAGGCTTATTGATTTATTTTGTATACGGCAAAAAACATAGTGTCATTAGAAAACAACATCAGAACCAACAATAAGCTGGTTAAACATAAAAAAGGCTTCTTTATAGAGAAGCCTTTTTTATGTTTAAGAAATCGAATAGCGCATTCCCTCTATAACGCGCTCAGTTTAAAATAGCCATTCGCAATGGTATCTTCTTCCAAACCGGTCTTTGGGGTAATTTGAATACTATACTGCTCTTTATCACGAGGTAATAGCAAATCTTCGATCTCATAAATATCATCAACATCCAAACCATACTTATCATCGATGTGTGCCGAACTGTGGTGCTTCCAAAAAACAGTCCGTTTTGCCTTTTCAGTAGCCTTGGCCAAACTCGATGCAACAATAAGCTCTTTGTAATGGAACTCATCAAATTCATTCGGTTTGTATCCCCCTAAATTAACAAAAAACAATTTCACTTCCGAATCAACAGCCTGTCCATTCCCCCTTTCAGTAACCTTAATTTCATATTCCCCGATCTTATGGACAATACGGTAGGCATCAATATGGATTTTACCATCAGCCTCAGGCCAAAAATCTTTAATGGGATCAACAAAATCCTTGAGCTCATTCCCAATGCCAAAGAAAATGTCATGCTGTTCTGTCCGTCTATTTTTCGGCTTACAACCGATCAAAATCATAAATAACTTCATAGTCAAAAACCAGTCTTTCAATGTCCATACTAGAATATCCAGTTTATTTTTCAGCGATGTTTATGCGTACGAATCATGGATATTTCATAACTTAAGCCCTATAAAAAATAAAAATAACTATTATCCACCACATTTAACATACATTATAACTTCACAATGCACAAAATATTCCTATCATTTACGTTACTATTCTTATCATTACTGTCCTTTGGACAAAAAGCCGCTACCGATAAAAAACTCGAATCACAGATAAAACAGCTCATTCAGGGTTTTCAAGGCGATGTTGGCATTTATGTACACCATCTTAAAAAAAATAAAGAAGTCAACATTCAGGGCGACAGCATTTTCCCTACAGCAAGCATTGTCAAAATCCCCATTTTAGTCGGTATCTTTGATAAAATTGAAAAAGGTGAACTACAACTTGATCAGCAACTACTCTACCGTTCGAGTCAACGCTATGGTGGCTCAGGACTTATGCAGTTCTTTAAGGATAGTACACAAGTTGACCTGAAAACCTTGGTCGCACTTATGCTATCGTATAGTGATAATGTAACCAGCATTTGGAATCAAAAGCTAGCAGGAGGAGGTATCGCAATCAATCAATTAATGAGTAGCCTTCAACTGCCCCATACACGTGTCAACTCGCAGACAGAGGGGCGGAAACCGGATTGGGAAAAATATGGTTGGGGCCAGACTACACCAAAAGAAATGGCCGACTTGGTCACACTAATCCGACAAGGCAAAGTTGTGTCCTCAAAATCTTCCGATCAGATGTATCGTTTTATGGGCAACATGTTCTATGACGAGAGAGGGCTATCGCAAATCCCTTCCACTATCAAAACAGCTTCAAAAACAGGCTCTTTAGATGACGTACGCAATGAGGTCATTTTGGTCAATGCGCCGAAAGGAGATTACGTTTTCAGTATTTTCACCAAGAACAACACGGACAAAAGCTGGGGTAAAACAAATGAAGCAGAGGCACTGACCCGTAAGCTCTCCAAATTGTTATGGGATTATTACCAATAAGCGTATTGAAGTCAATATGATAACGATATGATATAAAAAAGGTGGGCACTCAAAAAAGTGCCCACCTTCCCTATCTTTAAAATGAAATACGTCGACTAATTCTTTAACGCTTCACCTACATTTTTTGCTTTCCGGCTAATATCGTCACCTACTTTTTTGGAAGCATCTTTTACATCTTTAGCGGCCTCTTTCGTTCCAGTCGCAACATCATTTGCAACTTTCTTCGTACCGTCAGCGACATCTTTTGCAGCATCCTTTGTTTTATCAACAGCCGTGTTCGTTGCATCCACTGTCGCATCTTTTGCATCTTTCAATCCCTCTTTTACATCCTCACCGGCATTACGTAGCGCAGCCTTGGTTTTTTCCCAGGCAGTATTAGCTTCTTCAGAAGCAGCGCGAGCTTTTTCTTCAGCTGCTTTATCACCTTTTGCGATAGCTTCATCCAGATCCTTTTTTGCTTGTTCTGCTTTCAAACGCGCATTTTCTTCCGCATTTTTTAAATCTGCGATCGCCGCATCTACATGCTCACCGACTGTTTGTGCCGAATCTGTCGCTGTAGTGTCTTTTTTCTCCGAATTGTTGCAAGAAGACATAACCAATGCTCCTGCTACGACTGCTAAAAGTGCAATTTTTTTCATTATAAATTGATTTATGAGTGTAGTTTTCAACGGCTCATCAGAGCGCGCTTACATCAATTTACAACTTCTATGCCAAATAGACAAAATTATTGCTTTGGATAGATCGTTCCTTTCGCAGCTTCGAGCGTATTTTTCAATAAACCAACAATCGTCATCAAACCTACGCCTCCTGGAACAGGTGTAATCCACGAGGCCTTAGGAGCAACATTTTCAAAATCAACATCCCCATATAACTTAAAACCAGATTTCGTTGCTGTAGAAGTTTCTCTATTGATACCCACATCGATCACTACTGCACCGTCTTTAACCATGTCGGCCGTAACAAAATTTTTCTTACCAATTGCTGCAACAACGATGTCGCCTCTCAGAACCTCCGTTTTAAGATCTTTTGTACGACTATGTGTTAATGTCACTGTACAATTACCTGGATTGGAATTACGTGCTAGTAAGATACTCATTGGCGATCCTACGATATTGCTTCTTCCAACCACAACGGCGTGCTTGCCTGCAGTATCGATCTTATAATATTCCAACATCAGCATAATACCATATGGTGTTGCTGGAATAAAACAAGGAAGATTACGTTGCATGCGCCCGAGGTTGATTGGGTGGAAACCATCCACATCTTTGCGGTAATCAATTGCTTCGGTAACTTTATCCGGATCAATATGTTTTGGTAAAGGCAGCTGAACAATCAAACCGTCAATAGACTCATCCTGATTGATTTCTTTGACCTTAGCGATCAATTCATCCTCGGTAATGTTTTCATCATAACGAATGTTTGTTGATTCAAAACCGACCAGTTGACAGTTGCGCATTTTGCTGGCCACATAGGTTTCGCTACCACCATCATTCCCCACAAGGATAGCAACCAGATGAGGTTTGCGGCCAGTCTGTGTCGTAAATTCAGCCGCATCTAACGCAATTTGCTCTTTAATTTTTTCGGAAACTAGTTTACCATCTAATAGATTCATGTTTAGGAGATTTTATTGTATTTAAAAGGAGCCCAAGAGCTCCTTTATTATAGTGTTATTTTGATTAATCTAATTTCAATACCGCCATAAATGCAGATTGCGGAATCTCTACGTTCCCAACCTGACGCATGCGTTTCTTACCTTTCTTCTGTTTCTCCAAAAGCTTACGCTTCCGGGAGATGTCACCACCATAACATTTTGCTGTAACATCTTTACGTAAAGCGGAGATCGTCTCACGTGCGATGATCTTTGCGCCGATTGACGCTTGAATACGAATTTCAAATTGTTGACGTGGTAACAGTTCTTTTAGTTTTTCACAGATCTTTTTACCAAAATCATAGGCGTTACTTCTGTGAATTAACGACGACAGGGCATCTACAGGTTCATCGTTCAATCGGATATCCAATTTGACCAAGTCTGACTTGCGATAACCAATCTGGTGGTAATCAAATGAAGCATAACCTTTAGAGATTGTTTTCAACTTATCATAAAAGTCAAATACAATTTCTCCCATTGGCATTTCAAAAACCAATTCAACACGATCTGACGTCAAATAATGCTGATTCATGATCGTACCACGTTTCTGGATACAAAGAGACATAATTGGTCCTACGAAATCCGATTTCGTAATAATATTAGCTTTGATATAGGGCTCTTCGATTGAATCCAATTTACTTGGATCCGGTAGATCTGAAGGATTATGTACGATCACTTCCTCTTTATCTTTGGTCATATAGGCCTTATAAGATACGTTGGGAACTGTCGTGATAACCGTCATATCAAACTCGCGCTCGAGGCGCTCCTGAATAATCTCCATGTGAAGCATACCCAAGAACCCACAACGGAAGCCGAACCCCAGGGCTGCTGACGACTCTGGTTCAAACACCAAAGAAGCATCGTTCAGCTGCAAACGGTGCATAGATTCACGCAACTCCTCGTAATCTTCCGTATCTACAGGATAAATACCCGCAAAGACCATCGGTTTCACCTCTTCAAACCCTTGGATAGCCTCAGAACAAGGACGATCTTTATGCGTAATGGTATCCCCCACTTTCACTTCACGTGCCTCCTTAATTCCAGAGATAATATAACCAACATCACCGGTCTTAATGACTTCTTTGGGTACTTGATTCAACTTCAGCGTCCCAATTTCATCGGCAAAATATTCTTTCCCAGTGGCAACAAATTTCACGCGGTCGCCTTTACGGATTTCACCATTTTCAACTTTAAAATAAGCCATGATACCACGGAATGAGTTGAAAACAGAGTCAAAAATCAAGGCTTGCAAAGGTCCGTCAGGATCACCCACAGGATGTGGAATACGGTCTACAATAGCTTCCAAAATATCCGGAACCCCAAGACCTGTTTTACCGGATGCAGGAATAATCGCATCACGGTCACCACCGATCAAATCCACAATCTGATCTTTGACTTCTTCTGGCATAGCACCTGGAAGATCCATTTTGTTGAGGATCGGGATAATTTCCAAATCATGTTCCAACGCCAGATATAAATTTGAAATCGTTTGGGCCTGAATACCTTGAGATGCATCAACGATCAATAAAGCGCCCTCGCAGGCAGCAATTGAACGCGACACCTCATAAGAAAAATCCACGTGTCCCGGGGTATCGATCAGGTTCAAGATATATTCCTGACCATCTCTTTTATAATTCATTTGGATGGCGTGACTCTTGATCGTAATACCACGTTCACGTTCCAAATCCATATTATCAAGTAATTGTGCCTGTGCCTCACGCTGACTGATGGTATTGGTATACTCTAAAAGGCGGTCTGCCAAAGTACTTTTGCCATGGTCAATATGCGCAATAATACAGAAATTACGAATGTGCTTCATATAGGATTTTTAAACTCTTTTGCTAAAAGGCAAAGATACCTTTTTTTATATATATTTATATAACCTAGCTTTTTTTTAGTTTACTATACATGAAGAAATCAGAGATACCGTATGCCTGTTAATTAGGAGAAAGAAACAGTATTCCCTATTCGGCAATAGCATATAAAAAATGTTTTTGATTCCGCGTAACATTTTCCGTATCCCAAGAAATTCTTACCCGAAATTGCTCCGTACGAATTGGGCAATTGTTGACCTGACAATACTGGCAGCACTGTGGAAGACAAGGATCCGCATGAACAAAAAATTCGGTTCGTACCGACATCTCCTTATTGACAATCTTATCCACAGCAGAAATTTCATCGTGCACCTGGGTAAGGTCAAGGTAACGGGGAAGTGTGAGATGGCAATCTACATGGAGTTCGTTCCCATAGCGCTGTACACGAAGATTATGGACATCAATCCATTCATCTTTCCGATTGCGCTCCAAGATTTCAACAACATCCTGCACGAGTGCTGTATCCGATTCATCCATCAATCCACCGATCGATTGGCGAAGTAGCTTATAACCATTGAAGAGAATAAAAAGCCCCAATACAATGGAGATGACTACATCGATCCACAGGAAACCGGTCAGTTTCATCAACAATAACCCCAGTATCAATCCGACCGTACTATAGGCATCGACCTGCAGATGTTTTCCATCTGCCACCAAGGTAATGGAGCCCAATGCACGCCCGCGCTTCATGATATAGAATCCGACAGCAAAATTTAGCACAGATGTAATACCAATCAGATAAATCCCTTGTTCGAGGTGTGTTAACGCTGCAGGAAAGAAAAGATTGTAACAAGCCTTGGCTAAGATAATGGCTCCAGCGATGAAAATAAGTCCACCTTCCAAAAACACCGAAAAGAACTCCACTTTACCATGCCCGTAAGGATGATTCTCATCCTTAGGCTGTGCCGAAAGATAAATACTATAAAATGCAAAACCCGAAGCAATCACATTAACAATACTCTCTGCCGCATCTGTAAAGATTGCACTGGAGTCCGTTAAGAAGTAGGCAAAAAACTTCACAATCATCAGACCTATTCCCGTAAAAAGCGATAATAAAACCAATCTTCTTTGTCTTGACATGATGCTTATCTTTTATATGAACCGTTTATGAGCAAATGATGAAATGAGGACTAGTCAACATTTTTGTGAGCGCAAAGGTAAAGATATAACGACAAATCAGAACGATTAGTTTTGAACATCCAACGTCGGGGATCAATTAAATAACTGTGCTAAATCGCTTCAATAGCCCTTTTGTTAAAAAAGCCCAATAAAAGAGCTACTTTTCTTTGTAAATTCTCAAAAATAAAGAAGATTATTTGCAACGTATGTAATATCTTTGTCTTACCATGAGCACATCATCATACTTATCAGACAGGATAAATAATTTGTCCGAATCGGCTACACTTAAAATGACCAAGTTGGGCCGCGAATTAGCAGCAAAAGGCGTTAATGTAATTAGTCTTAGCGTAGGTGAACCTGATTTCAACACCCCTGAGCATGTAAAGGATGCAGCGAAGAAAGCCCTAGATGAAAACTGGACGCGTTATTCGCCGGTACCGGGATACCCTGAATTGCGCCAGGCAATTGTAAACAAGTTGAAGACAGAAAACAATTTAGATTATGATATCTCTCAAATTGTTGTTTCTACAGGTGCAAAACAATCCCTGTCTAATGTAATTTTGACTTTGATCAACCCCGGTGATGAGGTAATTATCCCAACACCTTATTGGGTATCATACTCCGAAATGGTCGTTTTAGCAGAAGGAAAATCGGTATTTATCAATACAGAGATCGACAATAACTTTAAGATTACACCAGCACAATTGGAAGCGGCAATTACACCAAAAACCAAATTGTTTATGTTCTCTTCACCAAACAACCCTACTGGAACAGTTTACAGCAAAGATGAATTGGCTGCATTAGCTGAAGTTTTCGAAAAACATCCGCAGGTATTTATCCTATCCGATGAGATCTACGAACATATCAACTTTGTAGACAAACACGAATCCATCGCACAATTTGAAAGCATCAAAGATAGAGTGATCATCATCAATGGTTTTTCAAAAGCATTTGCAATGACGGGATGGCGTTTAGGTTATATCGCTGCTAACAAAACCATTGCCGCCGCAAATGATAAATTACAAGGACAGACAACCTCAGGTACCTGTTCAATTTCTCAACGTGCGGGTATCGTCGCTTATGAACAAGGATTAGAATCTGTCAACAAAATGAAAGAAGCTTTCGCTCGTCGTCGCCAATTGGTATACGATCTATTGAGTGAAATCCCAGGTGTAAGAACAAATCTACCAGAGGGTGCATTCTATTTCTTCCCTAAAATCTCTTCGTTCTTTGGTAAAAAAGACCAAGATGGTAATGTCATTAAAAACTCATCTGATTTGGCATTGTACTTATTGAATGTTGGTCACGTAGCCACTGTAGGTGGAGATTCATTCGGTAACGACAACTACATCCGTTTGTCCTATGCAGCTTCAGATGAAAGTTTGATCGAAGCTTTAAAAAGAATCAAGGAAGCATTAGGAAAACTAGCCTAGTCGCTTATCCCAATATAAAAAAAGAGCTCATAGGAGCTCTTTTTTTATGCAGTGCCAATTCCCCATACGTTTTCGACACAGCTTAAACGCCGATTCGGTCAAATATCATCTCAGCTCCATAATTTAAGTAGATGCTATCGCTTGAAATAAATATTTATTACATTTACTCCTATGAGTATTTTAACAGAGAAATTTAAAACGCAGCACGACACGGCTCCGTTTTCACAGATAAAAAACGAAGATTATATTCCCGCATTTGATGAAGCTATTCAGCAGACAAAAGATGAAGTCGATGCAATCGTCAACAATCCCGAAACGGCAACGTTCGACAATACCATCGCTGCGATGTCCTACTCTGGACAGACACTAGATCGTTTGTCCAACATCTTTTTCAATCTTCATTCCGCTGAAACCAACGCCGATCTTGAAAAAATCGCACAGGATGTAGCCCCAAAATTATCTGCTTTAGGAAATGATATCACCTTAAATTTCGATCTTTTCAAACGAGTTAAGGCTGTATACGATCAGAAAGATCAACTGATATTGACGGCAGAACAAACGACTCTATTGGAAAAATCCTATAAGGATTTTGTACGCAACGGAGCTCTTTTGAATGATGAACAAAAAGGAAAACTCCGCGAAATAGATGCCGAGCTATCGCTTTTAAAATTGAAATTCGGCGAGAACGTCCTCGCCGAAACCAATGCCTACCAGCTGTTGGTAACAGACGAAAAAGATCTTGCCGGACTTCCAGAGGGTGCCATAGAAGCTGCACATGCTCTGGCTAAAGCCAACGAAAAAGAAGGCTGGCTTTTTACCCTGGATTTTCCAAGCTACCTTCCTTTTGTCACGTATGCCGACAATCGGGAACTTCGCAAAGAAATTACCCTCGCGGCAGGCCGCAAAGGATTTCAAGATAACGAGCACAACAACGTGGACAATGTCCTTAAAATTGTAAAACTTCGCTTCGAACGGGCCAAATTATTAGGCTACGCTACCCATGCCGACTTTGTCCTTGCCGAACGTATGGCACAAGACCCAGGCAAAGTCAAGGAATTTCTAAACGACCTACTGGGAAAAGCGAAACCAGCAGCAGTAAAAGAATTTGCAGAATTATCCCAATTTGCAAAAAACTTACATGGCATAGACCAACTGGAAAAATGGGATGGCGCCTATTATGCCGAAAAGCTGAAACAAGAACGCTTTAATCTGGAGGATGAAAAGCTCAAACCTTATTTCAAACTCGAAAATGTCTTACAAGGCGCTTTCGAAGTAGCGCATCGTTTGTTTGGCATCAACTTCAAAGAAGTCGATACAATAGATACCTACCACGAAGAAGTACAAACATTTGAAGTCAGTAAAGACAATGGTGAATTAGTGGCTATCTTCTATGCCGATTTCTTCCCGCGTAAGGGCAAGAGAAATGGGGCATGGATGACCTCTTTCAAACCACAGTACATTCAAGATGGTAAACAAGAACGTCCTCATGTCTCTATTGTCTGCAATTTTACGCGTCCTACAGCGTCAAAACCTTCGCTGTTGACCTTTCAGGAAGTGACAACATTATTTCACGAATTCGGACACGCCCTACATGGTATGCTCGCTGACAGCACTTATCCTACACTATCCGGAACATCTGTGTATTGGGATTTTGTCGAGTTACCGAGTCAGGTGATGGAAAACTGGTGCTATGAAAAAGAAGCCCTTGAGCTATTTGCCAAACACTATGAAACTGGCGAAGTGATCCCGATGGAACTTGTCGAAAAGATCCGCGAAAGCGCGTCCTTTCTTGAGGGGATGGCGACTATGCGCCAATTGAGCTTTGGGCTATTGGATATGGGCTGGCATGGACAGGATCCAACTTCGATCTCGGATCTGAAAGCATTCGAAGACGAACAGTTTGCCTCAACAAAACTCTATCCCGATGTCAAGGAAAATGCCATGAGTACCGCTTTCTCCCATATTTTCAATGGCGGTTATTCTTCAGGCTATTACAGCTATAAATGGGCCGAAGTCCTGGATGCCGATGCATTTGACTACTTTAAACAAAACGGTATTTTCAATAAGGAAATCGCGACTAAATTCAAGGATAATATTCTTTCAAAAGGTGGAACCGAACATCCAATGGTGCTATACAAACGCTTCCGCGGACAGGAACCTTCGGTAGAACCCCTATTGAAAAGAGCTGGATTGATCAAATAACTGGATTGATTAAATTATAAAAAAGCTGGATGTAAAATCCAGCTTTTTTATTGGAAACATAGGTATACCAAGAACTTCCTTGCCTATAAAAGTCCCTGTGAAAATACCGAGCATTCAGCCGATCAAATAACTTTTATTTCGCACTGTATAATTGCAAGCAACATTAATATTTCACGAATTCCATAGGTTTTTTCTGGCCATACCTGATCCTAAGTAATTTTATAAAGCGTCATTTGTTTTCCATTCAAAACCAGGGCATTAAACAAGAATCGCGTATATCTTGCCCATTTAGCAAAAAAATAGTACCTTTGTAGGACATAATTGGGGTTGACCGGAATTGACAGGATGGAGACGGTTATGTAAGCATGTAGTGCGTTGTTAGTAGAGCACTTTAATCTGAACTTTCAGAATTATAACTGGCGAAGAAAACTACGCCTTAGCTGCTTAAGTTAGACTTAACATAGCTATTTGTCCCGTTAGATCCTGTTCTTTGGTTTAACATTCGGGGCATCGAACAATAGAACTGGCAAGTGTGATGTTGCTAAGCACTTGTGAGAAACAGCAACTACGGCGTACGGTATAGGTAGGCGACTCACCTTCCCTCGCCCGACAATTAAAGAGAAGCTAAACATGTAGAAAGCGTATACAGTACCATGACTGGACGAGAGTTCGAATCTCTCCAGCTCCACTTAAGGAGACACTTAACAGAAAGTGTCTCCTTTTTTTATACCCATAAAAACTTGTTAGACAAACGGTTACACCCCATTCCTTTAGAGTTCGAAAATTTTAACAAAATTATTTAGTCTTTGGTTATCAATGACGCAAAAAATGAGGTTTGTAGCCACTCTCCTACCATTTTTCCTGAGTTCGATATCTCCTTAAGGATTCGGCATCCAAGCTACATGCATCAACGCTGTAGTATTTGGCCATTAAATATAAAAAATCTAATATAATAGCAGTCTCTTTCTCATTTACATGAATTCCATTTTTAGCTAATATCGCCATTGCTTTATTAACGGAGATCTTTTTTTCTATATAATTCATGGCTGTTGTATCTGGGATATTTTTGGTAGCAATATTTTTGATAAGGCACTATCAAGATGCAAGGATACACTTCTCTTCTGCAAGTCAAATCTATTAGGTGGTATTAGGCTGACCAAATGCATCTTATCTGCAGTTTCTAAATGTTTAAATACTTGAAAAATATCTATGAACGAAACTGACATCAACTCACGATGCTTCTTATAGTTTTCCAATTTAGTATTTACATTGGAAAGTTCTCCTTTAATACTTTGAGAATTGATTTGATATTCTCTTTTAATAGCGTAGTAGTCATCATTTCCTAATACAGAAGCTACAAATAGTTTTCTTGCTTGGGAAAGTAGTAACTCCTGATCCCTTAATCTTCGAACTAACATGTTGCGTTCCTGTATATCTTCTGCTTTCTTTATATTTATATTACAATCCTCCAAAATACTACTAAATAGTTTAGTCACGTTTTGAGAAAGCTGTAGGCTCTGAAGTTCACTACAATAAGCGTCGTTAAGAGTTAACGCATTTACTCTTGCCTTACATTTAGCATTACAATGATAATAAGGATATCTTTTTGTTTTGCCTTTAGAGAAGCTGCCACAAAGCCTTTTGTAGCAAATAGGACATAGAAGAAAACTTTTCAGATAAAAAGTTTCATTCAATTCATTAGTTTTAGACGTAACTACTCTTTTTCTAGTAATAATACGCTGAACCTCATTAAACAATACTTCAGAAATCAAGGGGGCATGAATTCCCTTAACCATTTGCTGCTCTTTTGAAGAAATCTTTATTGAGATAAGGCCACAATACACCGGATTACGTATAATTCTAAAAAAATGTGAACGTGAACATTTTAACCCCTTTGCATCGGCCATCTTTCGGATATGATCTATCTTATTGATGTTCTTGGCCAGTTGGCGAAATATCCATTTTATAATATCAGCTTCAGGTTGTTTGGGTACAATAATTTTTCTTCCATCAATCCCTGTATTATTAAGGAAGCCTAAAGGCGCTTTGCCAGGAAATCTTCCCATTTGTTTTGCGCGACGAATTCCATTAGCGGTGTTCATGGCCCTTCTACTGTTCTCCGCTTCTGGTACCGATAGATAGACAGCTAGCATAACTGTACTTTCAGGAACAGAAAGATCTATTGGTTGGTCGATCGCTATAGGTGTTGTATTGTATTTACGTAACAAGCCTATCATTTCATAAGCATATTCTATATTTCGACTGAATCGATCCCATTTAATAAATAGTATTTTCTTATCTTCTCTTGGCTTCTGCTTGACTATTGCAAGCAACTTTTTCCATTCTGGTCGATTAAAATCTTTTGCCGAATAGTCTTCTCGATAAATACCTAAAACTTTAATACTATTATAATGGCAATATTTTAATAATCTATCCTCTTGTTCCGGCAAAGAGTATCCCTTTTTCTTTTGTTCGTCTGTGCTTACACGGACGTATAGATAGGCTGTTTTCATAACATTTTACTTTATAATACATAACAATTTTTTAAGAATTAAGGATCATAGGAGCTGATGATACTGCTGCTGAAGAAACAACCTAGTTAACTAAGCTTTGTAAGGATGTAGATATGTCTAAACGAAAATGTGATTTTAAGACTTCCAAAGCACTAGCCCCTAGAAGAATAAGACGGAAAAGATAGGCCGCGTAGTATTTAGCAAATTAATACCATATAATGGTTAATACCATATTATATTTTTTTGCGTAGATACAATACTCAGTTATTTTAAATGTATTAGGTTCACAATTAGTGTAATTGAACCAGTCTTCTGCGAATAAATCAGATTGAGGAGTGGAATACTCGACATTTTTGGAATAAAATTCTGAGGTTGCTGTACAAACTGGTATTGATCCTTTTATTGATTTCAAGTATTTGAATCTAAAATCTTTACCTTGCCAATTCCAAACAATTTTCCCTCCTTTACTACAAACTACCATTAACGGAACCTTTTCAAGATTTATATAACGAAGTAAAAAAGCTGTGGCACTTACCTGATATTTTTTTGTAATTTGATCAATGAGTTCAGGACCAAACTGCTTTTTATCACAGTCGTTCTGTATTTCGTTTTCAGGCATTAGCAGACAACTAGCAAAATAATCTGCTTCTTTTTCAATAATTATCTCTGATTTGAAATTAGTATAGGAAGGATGAGACGGAGCGAAGCCTTCTTGAAGTGCGATACGGTGTTCATCAATATAATAATGGCCAAGCTCATGGGCAAAGGTAAATCGTGATCGAGGACTTCCCTGCGCAGCTTTGTCTAGATTCATGTAGATATGAAATTCTCCAGAAAGGTGCTCTAGCATTCCATCAAAGAAATCCTCGTAATGGCCGTAATTAAATGTTAAGCCACTTCCGTTCGCTATCCTCTCTAGATCTACAGGAAGTCCATAATCAAATGTCTCAAATACTCCCTCCGCCAATTTAGCTATAACTCTCTTTCTTGCAATTTTCAGTTCAGGTTTTTGATTTTTTTCTGTCATCCAACATTTTTTGTCTTAATGAGTCAGTCAACGTTTTGCCATCCCGAGCTGCTTGCGCCATATTTTGAACAACATTTTCATCAGCTACAGCATTAATTGTCCATTTTTTTTCCAATTTTCCTCTTTTGAGAATTTCATTTGCTGGAGGTAGTTTGGAAGCAACTTTTTGTATATCCTTTATATAACATGCTTCGAATTGTTCAATTTCCTCTTCTGTAATAGGAAATATACAACCATTCCCCTTAAGGGATCTAATCAACCTACTTTCGAAATCTGAAAGATCATCCAGATTATTCAAAATTATTTTAAGATCGCTCATCTTTTTGTTTTTGAAAGTAAATAGTCAACTTGTTTTTTCAATTTGTCTAGGGCACGCTTTTTAATCTGCCGCCGATTTGGTTCTGTGATATTAAAAACTTTATTTATTCTTTCAATTACATCTGAAGGAATATTTTTTCCATCCTCACTAAACTGGTAACACATAAGCAAAACGCCTCGTTCTTTTTCATTTAACGTATTTAGTGCCTGCTCTAGTATTTCTTTTTCGAAACAGGCCGAGTTTTCGTTCTCATGATACTCTACTTCTGATTCGAGGACTAATATATCCTCTACAATAGATAACCTCGAATTCACCTCAATTGTTCTCAACTCTTGATAAAGTTCATTTCTCGCAATTCCAAAAAGCCAACTCTTAACAGCCAATAGTGCCTTATCCGAATCTTTATGATCTGTTCTAAATTGTGCTGATTTTTTATAAGCATTTAATAACGCATTATTAAAAATAACTTCAGCTAACCCATCGTATAAGTTTTGATATGGTTTGCAAGCCTTTACACAAGCAACCATAAAAGACGGAGAGACAATTTCGTAAAAAACATTAAAAGCCAAATTCGCTATAGCAGGCTCTTCCTCTGCCATAGCCATATATTCCATTAAAGTAAGGACAGATTCCTTTCTTAAATCTTCAAGTGAAACAAAAGACGAAGCGTTATCCATTAAAGTTATTTGGTTAATTATATGAGAATCCGTTACAATATACGGCTTTGTCACGGATTCTCATATATAACAGAAAAGAAAAACTATGATTATATCTTACATAATTTTATTTATCCTATTAGCATTATACCTAATATTAGGAAATAATCTTATAGCTAACAAAGCAATTAGTGATCTGATACATGAGCTTGCAATTGGAGGTTTGGGAACAATGATAGGAATAGCCATTACTTCAATTCTTATGCTAAAAGGGAAAATTTGGGTATGCCTACAAGCAGCTACAGTCCATCGATTCAAGCACATACGAATATCGGCAGCCTACATTTTCAAAATTGAAATTGACGGAAAATATCTTTTAGTAAAAGGTAGAAATATTGACCAATTCCAACCCGTAGGCGGCGTGTATAAAAGACTTGCGGAATCATCTACAATCTTCCAGCAGCTAGAAATTCTCGATGATAAAAAGATTCCAATTTGTGATACCACACGACATGATTTAAGACTTAGAATTAAAGGGAAACATTTACACAAATTTTTACTGTGGTTCGATTCTCAGAAGGAGAGAGAAATATCTCACTGGCGGGAATTCTGCGAAGAATTAATATTAACAAATATTCTTGACAGGGTAAAGTTCCCACATGTTAATTACAAATTTCTGTATAGAAACCCTTTGTATATTCACCATTCTATTTTTTATGAATGTCCGGAAATACTAATTCATGAAGTTTTTGAATTTATACCCAATGAGTCACAAAGATTGGAGTTAAAAAAATTACTGGAAGAGGAAAAAGCTGACTCAATCTATCATTGGGTATCAGAAGATACTATAAAACGATTAGGTTACACAAACGATAACAGAAAACCATTTTCGGTAGCTGAACATACTATTTCATTATTCAATAAAGATTTTAAAGTAAAATAACATGAAAAATATATACATACCAAATACATTCAATCAACAACTTGATGACTTACTTAACAGAATTGCAGAGAAACTTCAATTGGACGATACTAGACGATCATCAGCCGAAAGAAGCTACAATGCTGTATCCGAATGGATAGAAGCTGATATCGGGTTTTTCAAAAATGTTCTTTTTAACATTTACCCTCAGGGATCTTATCGCATTGGAACAAACGTCAAACCATTAAATGGAGAGGAATTCGATTTGGACATTGTTATCCATATGATGCTGCCATATGAGAGCTTCGACCCTATAGAAGTTCTCAATGAACTTGAAAGAAGATTAAAAGAACACGGTCAATATAAAACAATGATTCAAAGAAAAAACCGCTGCATTAGGATTATATATGCTAACCTCTTTCACATTGACATATTACCTGCTTTCCAAGAGTCTGATCTAGATCCAAATAAAATCGTTGTCCCAGACCGTCTTTTAAGAGATTGGACCCCTAGTAATCCAAAAGGCTATGCTACCTGGTTTGAATCAAGATATGTTACTAGAAATCAATTGTTACTTGAAAAGGCGCTTCGGGCGGAAGATTTGCCAGAGCAGATTCCATATCAATTATTACAGCCAATTCAACGGGCTGTTCAATTAATCAAACGTTTTCGTGATATATATTTCAAAGAAAATCCCGACGATAGTACTTCAAGTATTATACTAACCACTGTTGCAGGAATGTTTTATAATGGAGAGGCTTCAGAATATGAAGCTATCAAAGGCATAATCAATAGAACTTATAATGCCTTAGCACTCTGCGACGGAATTATGGATATTGTTAATCCAGCAAATACTGAAGAGAAATTTTCAGATAAATGGATTAATGAACCCAATCTTTATAAGTGTTTTAAAAAATTTATTTCGGACTTTAAAAACCTATGGGATAAAATTGATAATTCTAAAGGTATCAGCGGAATCCTCGACATTCTAAAGGAAATGTTTGGTGAAAATACGAGTACAAATTCTTTAATTGAACAATCGGAATATATCACCAAGGCCAGAAATGCACAGCAGCTAGGAGTAAATAGGACAAATGGATTGATCACAAAAGTCTCTCCAGCCGCTACTCTGGTAGAAAAAAACAATTTTTATGGAGAATAGGTACAGCACAATAAGAAAATATACTGCGATGCAGCAGTATTTGGATTTTAAGAAAAATCTCCCTGGATGGAAAATCCAGGCTCATCACAATGGATTTACAGCTAAATC
This sequence comes from Sphingobacterium sp. UBA7038, assembly GCF_002494055.1. Classification (NCBI taxonomy): domain Bacteria; kingdom Pseudomonadati; phylum Bacteroidota; class Sphingobacteriia; order Sphingobacteriales; family Sphingobacteriaceae; genus Sphingobacterium; species Sphingobacterium sp. UBA7038. Next base: position 1,521 of record NZ_DLAV01000036.1, on the reverse strand, counting down.
AAGTATACAACCATCGCCATTAAGTGAATATTATGAAGTAAGGATTACATACAAGCAAGATTGTTCTCCCAAAATAGTAGTATTGAACAACAAACTTAAACCAAGAACCCCAGGTGGAAAAATAAAACATACTTATAATGATGGATCTTTATGCTTATACTATCCACGAGCAAAAGAATGGACTGCAAAAGATCTCATATCACAAACAATAGTACCTTGGATATCTGTATGGCTGTATTTTTATGAAATATGGCATGCTACAGATTTATGGCTTGGAGGAGGAATTGAACATTAAATTAAATCAATATGGCAATAATAATTAAAACTACTTCGCCGACGGAGCTTTTAGCGGCGATAAAAAAAGGAATCAATGAAGATAAAATTCGAACTTGGACTTATGACAGTGCGGGTGATTTTACACATACACCAGAACAATGGCAGTACGAAGCTTGGTTAAGACCTCAAATTCTCCCTGGCGAGCTTAGATTTGGAATTTTGGGACGAAAAAACAAAGAATTAAGCACTGTTATTTATGGAATATATCACGGACGGTTTATTGAAATGTTGTTAAGTCATTTTGATAAGCAGTTTTCCACCGCTCAGGCAACGGCTCAGAAAACTTCGCCAGACAATTTTTAGAGCTTTAGAAATTTCAATTGTATAATCTTAAAACATCTAAAATGAAATCTTCAGAAGTAAGTTTCCAAAGTGGATCATCAAGTCCATTTTGGAAATTATTTTATCCCACTTCCTTCAAAAGGTAATTAAACATGACGAAGCTCGGAACTGGATTTATCAAATTATAATATTTTACTTTAATTAAGCTTTAAAGTAAAATAATAAAAACGGCACCCAACTAGAGATTTTGAGTATTGAAACCACGCAATTCCGAGGTGAATTGAGCAATTGAACAAAACCAAAAAAACAAGTAAATATGGATTTGGAACTTTTCAACTTATTATTCAAATGGTCAAAATTATCCATATTGCCTAGTCATCTATTTTCTAATCTAGATGGTTCTGCAAAAATAGATCATATTTAGCAACCACTTTAGGACTTGACGCAGAATGTGAATCGAAGCAATTTTATAAGGGAAGAAGAATTTTAATATGTTCGTATGTTTAACAAATGTTCAAGAAAAGCATTTGTGTTAATAAGCTGGTTGGCGGAGAAGAGGGGAATCGAACCCCTCAGCCCTCAAATCAGGAAGCTGGCATCGCTTGGTCTTAACTTTACTGAACTATCATGGGGTGGTGATTCATACCAATATCTCCGAGAGGGCACCACGCCAGATTTTTTTACCAATAAATTTCACATTTATTTTCATAATTCCTTGTTTTACATGTTCATAAATCATTTCCAATATTGCGTGGAGAACAACGCCGAACACTACCCCAAAGGCCCAATGAAGTATAAGAGCTAAACCAACAGTAACTCCCAATATTTTTAACAGGCTAAAGATACGAAATTTTGATTTATCTTATTATGTTCAAGCACATCTGTCCTAAATAAATTTTAGGA
>NZ_DLAV01000034.1:0-22358 GCF_002494055.1 Sphingobacterium sp. UBA7038 | reverse complement strand
GTATTGGGGTAGTATGATACTCCAACGGCATTAATAATTAATAAAATTCCATTGTCATTTGTTAAATATAGAAAATGATACTACCATAACCTGATCAAAAACCTATATTTAAAAAAACACAATATACAGAAAATAAGAAACTTATAATTTATCAATAATAAAAACCTATACCTAAGAAAATTAAACCTATATATGTAATAGTTCAAAAAACCGCACCAATATATTTGACCACTAAAAGTTAAACCCAACAACACTTTTAGTATGAAAAAACAGATATTATTGATCGCATTATTATCAGGTGTTATTGCTGCTCCTGCTTTAGGAAGTTCACAAATCGCACCGGTTCCCAACAGTGCTTTAATCACCCAATCTGACGAAATTGATTTAAGAGGAAGAATCGAACCTGGTGAAATTCGTAGAATAGGTTCTGCTGTCTCAGCATTTTTGGAAACAACTGTAATTAGATCACAATTTCATTTTGATGGAGGAACATTGCAAATTTCCATTGCCAATGCTACAGGCACTATGGTATATAATCAGACAGTGTCCACTTCAATTGGCGAATTTTTAATACCAATTTCAGGATTTACATCAGGAAACTATTCGATAACATTTACTTCTACCTCAGGTGAAGTGACTGGAGATTTCGTATTATAAAAATTTAAATAATTCAGAGACCATGAATAAAAAACCAAAAATCATGATCTCTGAATTAAAATGCTTTACCAGAGCTTAGATATAAGTTCCCTAATCTGAATTTGGTAATAAAATGCGTAGAACGGTAACATATAAATTCAGTTCCCAAGCAATAACAGCAGATATCTCCGGACGTATTTCTGATTCATCCGGGAAGGTGTTACCTTTTGCTAAAACACAAAAAATTGTATTTCAAGAGGGAGTAATGTATATCCAATATTTCAGCCACTTTCTCTTCTTTCTAGAATTCACAACTTTTGTATTACATAACGATTTAAAAGCTAGCTATTTCAACCAAAAGAAAAGGCTTTTTTTAATTATGATGTTAGAAGGAAACATATTTTTATCAAAAGAAGATGGTACACAAATTTTACAAATAGAAAACGACACTTGTTACACAACATATAATCGTAAAGGGGAATTTCACTACTCTTTGGCTACTGGCAGAACTAGCTTTTGCTACATTATGCCCAGAACAGCATGGCTTGATAGAGCGAAAGGCCATTATCCCCATATTGAACAATTGCTAACTAGTATGAAAAAAGACAAAACAGTGTTTGGCAACCTTTCTCCGTGTCGGATAGATCCAACTTTACATACTTTGTTAGAACAAATGTTCAATTTAACAACCACAAATCCGATTGATTTGGAAATAGAATTGACAAAATACATTCAAGCAATTATTAACCAATATCAATTCTTACTGAATTTAAAATATTCCCAACGTGTTTATCAGATAAAAGATTATATAGAAAACAATTACACTGTTCTCCACTTAAACAATAAAGTCATCGCAAATTTATTTTTTATCACCGAAAAAACTCTCATAAAAACCTTCAAACAAGAATTTGGCATAACACCTCATTATTATCTAATGAACTACAGGATGGAAAAAGCCAAAACATTATTGATTTCGGACCGCATTTGTCCTTCACACGTTTATCCACTTGTCGGCTATTCAGATTTTCATAGTTTCAGAAGACAATTTAAAAAACACTTTGGTTTTCCACCATCTAAATGCTTAAAGCGCTAAGCATAAAAAATATTTTACATGAATTTCAATAAAGTGAACAAAAACAAACATTTATTCACAATAATTATTGAAAAATTCAAAAATTTGGTTTGTTTTTTCCTACTCCCCGGATACTTAATACTCCGAACTTTAACAATACATAAGGGACTATTATAAAGTCTAGATTTAGTCTGCATACCAAGGTACAGGCCATTTCTCGATGGTAATGTTTCGACAAGATAGCTGCCATCTTAATTGCTATCAATATCCGTTGGTATGCTTCACCGGGTCGAGATCGGATGTCGGGGCAGAGACGCACTTACTGCGATAGTACATTGAAAGACATCAGAAAATTGGGAAATCTCCCCCTGTTTAAAAATTGCAGGGGGAGATAGTTTAAAATAATTGAGCAAAAAAGGACAGATACATAAGATAAGAAAGAAAAAATACAACAAAAGAATATTGTATCCAGATAATTTCGCCATTACAACTTCAAGGAAGTTGACTGGCATACAAATAGAATTCCTCCATCGTATGGCTATGAGGTTAAATCGACATACACGTTAGTTCATGAAACTTATAAACTTAAAGTACTTAATTATGAAAACTTTAAAATCAAAATTTATTGCTGGCGCAACAGCGTTAACATTACTATTAGGCAGTTTTTTCATTGTAAACGCTATGGCAAAAAAGGTAGAAGTAAAACAAACAAGCTACAAATGGTTCCAAATTTCATCATCGACTGATTATGACACCAATGAGCCTGTAGCACAGTCGGACGCAGCCTATCTAGGAGAAGGAACAACACCCCCAATGGGCAATAACTGTTCAACTAATAACCCACATCAATGTGTATCGGGATTTAGTTCTGATCAGGTAAACCCTTCTACCAATGAACTGATCGACGACAATCAAGTACCGAAGTCAACGCCACGTACACGAAATTAACGTCACCTGATGACAAAGAAAGGGGGGCCAATGGCTCCCCTTTCTTTGTTTTGCTTAACTTATAGATCTTCGTACCCTGTATTCTGCTCTAGAAATGGATTCGCTGAAAGTTCTTTTTGGGGTATGGGATATACCTTATTTTTTTCTTCCCAGCCACCTTTTATATCTCCTATCACTTCGACAGTCATATCCCAACGCTTTAGGTCAAGCCACCTGTTTCCCCATTCACAGAAAAGTTCCTTACGTCTTTCCTGTACCAAAGTGTCAAAGATTTTGCTTTCGTCCAAAACAGTATTTTTTGTTAGTCCGGATCGTGTCCTGACCATATTCAGATCGTCCGAGGCAGATTTTAGGTCACCGATAAAGAGGTTCGCTTCCGCCCTGATCAGGTACAGTTCCGCTAGCCTCAAGACCGAATAAATCTCCTTGGCCGAACCTCCCGGTCGCCTGTTCCTGTATTTTTGTGGATATTGAACCTCGTTACCTCCTATCTTTTGTTCACCAACCCACAAAACTTTACGCAGATCCCCATCCTCAAAACTATTATATAATTCTTGCCTGATCAGATATGTTGGTGCAACAGCATCAGAAGAAGGAACAAAAAAGTAGCCTTCTGCCGTTTCCCTATCAGAAAGTACAGGAAGCAATGCCCAGATTATCTCCTTACTATCCAATAGAAATACCTTCTCCAGATCTTTTTCAAGGGAAAACTTACCGGAGTTGATAACTTTGTCAGCCTCATTCTTTGCCAAGCTATACTTCTTCTGAAATAAATATACCCGGGCAAGCAATGCTGCTACGGCAAAATAATTTGCCCTCTCGAATTTAAAGGACAGATTTCTTAGCACTTGCTGGGAAAAAAGAAGATCTTCTTCGATCTGTTTATATACATTCTCTTTTACAGTTGCGCCCATGATACGATTGATCGTATAGTCAACGCCCAATACCAAAGGAACATCTCCGAAAATATTGATCAGGTTAAAATAAATAAAAGCGCGCAAGAACTTCACTTCTGCAATAAGGTTGTTTTTAGCACTATTACCGATGCCGGTACTATTGCTGATGCCTTCAATACAGGCATTTGCTTTATAAATATACTCATAGGCCCGGCTCCACAGCGCATAGTTGATGCTATTAAATGGTGATATACTATTAATTTCAAATTCATTTGCTTCTCCTCCTTCCGCGGACAGCCTGATCTCATCGGCACTTAGGCCAGGATAGACAGTCAACGCTCCTCCACCAAAGCTTAATCCAGTCTCATTCACCATAGCAATGTAGATACCTAGGACCGCTTGGCTGGCATTAATGCTATCACTGAAAACTGTTTCAGTCACTAGCTCGTTCTTTGGCAATTCAACGCCCAGGAAATCCTTACACGCACTTAGATAACATGCCATTCCTAGAATGACTCCCATCATTAATCTTTTTATCTGCATAGCCCTATATTTAAAATTTGGCCTGAAAGCCCAAAGTGTATGTCTTTAATGGAGGAACACCGTAAAAACTCTGTGTCTCGGGATCATTCCCCTTATAATTTGTAATTGTAAATAGATTCTGCATCGAACAGAATATTTGGAGCTGTTCCGTGCCGATCCGTCTGAGTACCGCTACCGGAAGACCATAGGACAACGATATTGATTTCAGCCGAATAAACGAAGCGTCGCCATATACGGCATCGGAATCGATAAATGGTCTGGTCGCTCGACCAGCCGGACTACTGCTGTAGGTCGAGAATTTTTGAAATTGAGCAATATCGCCCGGCTTCTGCCATCTGTTAAGGAGCTCGGCGGGCATATTAGCGTTTCCTCCCGGCCGATAGTTATAGACCTGCCCGAGATAATTCTTACCCAGCTGTTTTCTGAATTCCGCCAAGATATCAAGCTGTAGCCTTCCATAACGGAAAGTATTGCTCAGCCCTCCAAAAAAACGTGGATCTGTATTACCAAAATAGCTCAAATCATTAAAATTGCCGTTTTTAGCATCTTGGGGCGTACTGCTTGTCGTACCATCATTTTTATAAAAGCTGAACAATCCAGTTTCGTGGTCTACTCCGGCATATCTGAAAAGATAAAGTGATGAAAGCGACCTCCCTATTGTATAGGTGGTTGCATATGCACTCTCTTCCAAGCCCGGAAAAGAGATCAGTTTATTTTTAGGTACCGTAATATTTAGGCTTGCGGACCAGGCAAAATTCTTCCCCTTGATCAACGACGCTTGGGCAACTATTTCGAAGCCGGCATTCTCAACTATAGCATCCCAGTTCTCTACCACACTTGAAAAGCCTGTCATCATGGGCAAAGTATAATTAACCAGCTGGTTGCCGGTCCTATTCCTGTACCAGGCTAGGGTAAAAAGAAGCCGATCTTTCATGAAGCCAAACTCGGCACCCACTTCCATTTTTTTTGTTGATGCCCAGCTGAAGAGGCTATTGCTTAGATTTACCGGAACATATCCCAAGCTATTGCCGTACCTATAGTCTGTTGGCCGCCATCTAGACAAGTAGTTGTAGTTTCCGGTCGCATCAGATCCGGTTATACCATAGCTCATCCGTAGTTTTCCATAGCTTAGGACAGGTACTAACTTTTTCACGGCCTCTTCCTCGCTAAATAGCCAACCTGCAGCTATCGACCCAAAATTACCAAACTGCCTCTGTGGCCCGAACTTGCTCGAACCGTCGCGCCTAAAATTTATGGATAAAAGATATTTCTTGGAAAGATTGAGGTTGACACGCCCAAAAATTGCTGCATACCGATATATACTTGATTGGTCCTGGGCATTTTTGACTGGCGCGCCAGAGATAGAACCGATCAGCTCGTCACTCAGGTAGCCTGACGCAAAAACCTGCCGCCCTACTTGTGAGCTATTCTGAAAGGTTCCACCTAGCAGTGTTGTAACCTGTAAACTATTCAGATTGAACATATAATTTAACTGTGGCTCCATAAGCCAGGAGGTAAACCGCCCCGCACCAAAACTTGCCTCAGCAAGTGGGTCAAAACCGGGAAAACGAGATTTTTTTGGTGTCGCGCTATACTCATCCGTAGACATGTCGCTGATCCCAAAATTTGTTTTCAATATCAGGTTTTTGACCGGAGTATAGCTCACTACCATATTAGAATTAATAGTATTGGACGCAATTTGGTATTTCTGCAGCAGGTAAGCATATGGATTTACGGGAGCCCCAACTCCATTCAAGGCAGCCCCATTATGATACCAAACCAGTTCACCAGCCTCATTTACTGGTTCTGGATAATTGGGTTGCAGATTTGCTGTCAGCAGTAAGTTTGGGGATAGAGAAGAATTGTTTTTACCATGGTTATAAGAACCTGAAAAATCAAAATTCAACTTTTGATCCTTAGTGCGATGGTGTATCCCTAAGCTCAGTCCAATCTTCCTGTCCGAAAAATTCCCCGGCATCATAAATGTACTATTGTGATAGTTCGTTCCAAAACGAAACTGAGTATCTGAATTCCCCCCGGACAGTCCCGCATTTATAGTGCTGCTAAATGAAGGTTTTCGGAAAAATTCCCTTATCCAATCTATATCCCTTCCAGAATCAAACAACATCAGGTCTGGCGCGTATGTACTGGAAACGGGATCGGCCGAGGGAACACGGTTGTCATTTTTATACGCCTCCTTTCGCATTTCAAGAAATTGTTCCGTATTCATCATTGGCATTGTCTCTCCTAATGAAGCTATTCCCATATTACTGCTCAGTGTTAGTTCCGTTTTTCCGGCTTTACCTTTTTTTGTTGTGATAAGGATCACGCCATTTCCAGCCCTGGCGCCGTAGATTGCCGTAGCGTCCGCGTCCCGAAGCACTTCAATACTTTCGATATCATTTGGGTTAAGTGTATTAAATGGACTAACTCCTCCATAGGAATTATTAAACATGCGGCCCGTACCCGGAGCTGCCATAGATCCAAAACTATTGATATTTTCATTCTGAGGGCCAAATGGTACCCCATCAATAATAAACAGAGGATTGTCCATCGGTACCGCAGCACCAAAATTTGTGTTGATCGTATTCTGGCCCCTTAGCTGCACCTTGAATGAAGAGCCCGGGATACCACTTGTCGACGAAACGACCAAACCCGGCACCCTCCCCTGTAAAAGGGACAAAGGGTTAGAAACCGGTTGCTTTTCTATATCTTCCGCCCTTATTTTTGTGACTGAGCCTAGGTTCATCCTTTGGGTATTCGTACCATACCCGATCACCTGTATTTCATCTAGCGTATTGTTTTTCTCCGTCAAGTACACGTTCATCGTCGAGCGCTTGTCTATGTTCTCTTCCTTCATCTCAAATCCGATACCCGTAAAGACCAATGTGCCATTCGGATCCGTTTTGAGCCGAAATCGCCCGTCTTTATCCGTCAGCGTTTTTAACATCCCCCCTTTCACAGAAACGGTCACTGAAGACAACCTCTTCCCGCCACCATCCATTACCGTACCCGATATCTGCTGGCTAAATCCATACATACCATATAGGATGCTTACAATAATTAAAAGTATTTTCATCGGTTATCTATTTATTTAATGATATGACTGCAACATCCACTTCACGTACTTCCTCGCGCATAACAATACCGTATTGCCGTAGATAGTCCTTTAACATAACTACATCCGTAAGTTCAGGAGGAAGGACCATGGATATCCTCTTTTCAATTCCAGTATCATTTATAAAAGGTATTTTATGCACATCCTCAAGATATTTTGTCAGCTTACCAAATGTGCCGTTGAAAGTTACCGGCAAGCCATTTTGTTCGGTTATATATGTTCCCTTGGGAATAACATTGTCCAACTTCCTCATTTTCGTTTTGTTCCAGGCAGATAAGACCCAACAGTTCAGTTTCCTTTTTTCATAGGTTACTTCATAACCAAAATACCTTTTGAGATCTTCTGCCACCATCGTCCGCACACGTTCGTAGGGAAGCAACGGGGTTTCTATTTCATAGGTAAACAGATTAGAAGGCTTATTTTTATCATTTCTATCCGATAGTATATCTGCGTGCTTTTTTTCATAAATAAGTCTAACTTGAGGAACTTTAGCGAGTTCTGGCATGGCAAATTTGAACAACTGTATCAATGGTCTATTGATAAATGTCATACGTTCGGTATTTTCGCCACCCGTATGGATTCCTATAGGCAGACCATCAATATAGGGACTAATGAACGAACTAAATAATACATCCGGTCTTGATCCTCCGTTCCCATTTTTGAACAATGGATATCTAAAATCATAGGATAACTGTACCCGCTTTTCCTGTTCATATAATGGATTATTTAACAGACTATCCCATTGAATCTGTTCAAAATCATTGCTCGACAGTATATTTACGATTGTATTGTCTTTTATCAATACATAGTGAGGTAGAAATTCGTGTGGGAAGCTAAGATCCATTACCGTATCCTTTACTATTGACATAAGGTCATAGGCTTTCCTTCTGGCAAGCAGAAATTCACGGATAGATTCGGCCGTATTTCTTGTTGAAGTGGAATTTACCAAAAGGTATTGAACTTCGGAAAAATTAGTCTGTAGCTGCGCTATCTTTGGAAAGGACTTGATACAGCTTCCGCACCATGTCGCCCAGAAGTCGAGGATAATCAGTTTTTTGTCACGATAATCATTTAAGGTTATCTGTTCTCTCGCTGACGGATGGTTAACCACCTTTAGCGGTGTGTTCCAGAGCAGCTCTGGGATGGTATCCCCAATCTTTAAGGGTTTGATTTGATCTAGCCCGCCAGCCCCGCTGTCCTTGCGGGGCGACTGGGCCGATAAACTAAACATATAAAAACACAAAGTAGATAGTAGGGCACTTTTTAACAATAGTATTCTAAAATTGGGCAAGAGCTCTCCCGCCCTAAAAAAAATATTCATTTTTTAGGTGTTTTAAAGAGTGACCTCAACAAGTTTTCTTTCCCGCCCGATCATAATCGGATCTTACCTCCTAAAACTGATACAGGTCACGTTAATAATAAATTGATTAATTGGAGAGCCAGACGAACGTTTGAATGGTATTTCACAAGGTTATATAATTGACGTCACGTTGTCCATGGCTATGAAAGCCAATAAATTGGCAAAGCCTGCCGAGCTACTCAGGGGCTGATATCAAGTTTTTGAGAAGTGTTTTTTTAAGATTCATAACTCGTTATTTTATAACGAGCCTTTTAAAAGGAAAAACGGGGTGCGCCTATTTTCCAACTGTTATCAGGCACTACCGCTAGGCCTAGAGTCCAGTCATCAATAGGGCATCACCCCGTGTTTTGCAATAATACAAAATTCCGGGGAGAATTTCCCTATCGCCTTGGACTCTATCAATTGCGGTAGTTTTGATAACAAGGCTCTTGCATATTTATTTTTATCGTAAAAATTTATCTAACCATGAGTAATAAGATTTTGACGATCACAATATAAACAAAAATACAATAATATTATAATCAAATACAACTATTTTACAATTTAAAATACAATTAAACTCAAGCTATATTGCATTATTATAATTATACTATTGGAAAAGGATAATAAAAATATACATAGAGGAAAGATCCTACATGAGATACTGAGAAATCATCCGCGAAGGATTAAAGATATCGTCGAAGATGCGGGTTATAAATATGGTACTTTTTATAAGCATAAGAATAATCCAGAGCTCTCGTATGAAATTATTGCCAAATATGGTAAAGTAATCAGTAGAGACTTATCAGTGGAATTTCCAGAAATGGCTGATTATCCCGCTTTAGCATTAGTAGAAACTTCATATAGAGCTCCTATGGACATAAAAAAAGAGCTGGAAGAGTTAAAAGAAAAGTACTCCATTTTTTTAAGTAAACACAATACTATCCTTGAATCTAATATTCAATTGAGAGAAGAGAATATTAGACTAAAAGAACAGATTGCAGAATTAAAAGCAAAATATCAATCTTAATATAGTCCATTAAAAATCACCAAATAAGCATCAAAACAATAATTAAAAACTGATATAGCATCTAGTAACCTGTACCTCCGCATGTCTTGACCCCAATTTACATGTTATGCAAATAGGTTGTACTGAAATGCATCCCATTATATTGGGAGTAATTGTTATTGAACTAATCATGCTCGGAGCGCAGGTAGCTTACTATTTAAGTAACCCTCTTAAAAATGATCGTATTTGGCATTTGCTTTTCCTCACGCTGCTACTCACGCTTAATATCGTGAATGGCTTTCTTCCCACCCCTGTTTTGGATATACCATTATACATCCAATATATCATTCGTAATGGAATCGGTATTTTTACTGTTTCCTTCTTCCCTATCCAATTTTTCAAAAAGCTTCAGATATTAGATAGGAAGTTTCAAGAAAAAACAGCAATCTCATTCCTTTTAATATTATCTTATCCTATTGTTTTCCTTATTACTTATAATACATTCAATGATCTAGACAAAGCCCATCGATACACGATTCTCTTGCCGTTTTTGAATAACATTACCATTATGGCGCCTATAGGAAAAACCATCTGGAACGTTTATAGAAGAAATATAGACCGGAAAGGATCTCCTGAAGAAATATTAGCTTTTATAATGCTGTCAACATGGTTATTTGTCTATCTTTCCATTCATCTAAACTGGGGGAAAACAATAGAGATCATTTTAATTAATATTGGACCAGCAACATTCAACATTCTCCTTCAGTATAATTACATCAAAACTTTGCGTTATGAACAAACGCATCTTCAACAGGTAAACTCATATGTCCCACAAAAAGAAGTTATCTCTTTCAATTGTAGAATTCATTTGCTTTCTAAAAGAGAGACGGAGATTGCCCTACTTTTATGCCATCGACTCCAACGCCAGCAGATTGCAGACAGACTTTTTATATCTGTACGAACCGTTGACAAACATGTCGAGCGGATATTTCTAAAAACAGGTGTTTCATGCAGAGAAAACCTTCTGGAAAAACTTAATAACTATTCATAGTTCCTTTCCTAAGTACTTAAAATTCAATAATACGTAAGTATTGCGTATACGGATACGCTATACTTACGCTATGCTCAGCCGTAGTTCAGACCTACCTTAGCTTTTAATTAATCTCGTGGTAAAAAATAAACACAGTGCATTATGTGGGCAAAAGAAATTGACAATCTTTATTCTGAAATGTTGGAACAGCTGGAAAAAATCAACGGCTCTATGCATGATTCCGTTGGAAAACTAAGCGTTTCACTTAGCCTAATCCGCCAAACTATGATTTCATTAAGAGAATTCATAAAAGTAAATTCTTTTATCGATGAGGAACAGGAAATTAAATTTTTCAAATACGTAAAACCTCGTTTTGCCGCATGGCAGACTTACTACATTGAATTGCATAATATTATTTCCTCCACCCCAATCGGTACAGATCAAATGATAAAGGATTATTATATAAACGAAATAGCCATAACGGACAGGTTCTTTAAGATAAATGCTTTTTACTTCCAGTATTACTTGAAAGATGAGCATTCAAAAGATAGAATATATTTTCTTCGTAGAAACAGAACTCAGTTTCCGCCCGGCTCAGAGATAATCGTGATTGAATCTGATTTCTCAACTGAACTGGATTATTTGTTCAGCAAATTTCGCGCTTATGAAATGCTAAGGGATTATATTATAAAAAGGGTAAAATTTTTACATCAGGAATCAGATCGCTCCAGGATAAATGAGCTCTCTGATAAAATGAAAAGATCATGGTCGGGCGATAAGATAGAACTGGTAGAGATAGCCTATGGAATTTATTATACCCAAAGATTGAATAATGGAAAAGCTGAAATTTCCGATATTATAGATTGGCTTGAAGAAAGCTTAAATACCGATCTCAGCCAAGCGTACAGGATGTTCGTCGATATAAGAAGAAGGAAAACGATAAGCTATACAAAATTTATCGACGAAATGCGTCATGAAATAAATGTCCACATTGAAGACTCCATTAAATACAGACCAAAATTCAATAGCCAAAACAAATAAACAGCAAATTCTTTAAGGAAAATAAGTTTAAGCAGCTGTTTTTCATTGTCACGAAGGCCCTCAGCATATCATTCTTAAAAAACGTTCGCACCTTTCAGTTATTCCAAACCCTCTTAAAGAGCTCTTAATCCATTATAACCGATCCCTAAAATCATATAACGTAAAAGTCTAACAAGATAAAAATGCGAAGTCCTTTCGGATTTCGCATTTCTAAATCTTAGCACTTATTGTCCCCTGTCGGTTCCTTCTTACAAATCCGACATTTGTTATTATTTTTAAGGACTATTGCTATCGTTAATTGACTTTGGCAATCTTCTGAACAGTATTGCCATTTTCTAATACTTCTGTAGGTTTATAGACCCATGAATGTGGCACTTTGTTTTTAACAAAGACTGCTCCACTATTTTGATCAAGCACAACTGTATTAGACAATCTCTGAGTCGGTATACGTTCAATAACCTTGTATTCTTTGGACGGCCTTTCCTCTTCAATCTTTACATATCAAAAGGATTTACCTTGCAATCCCTAGCGCAAATTTACATCCGTTAATCTACTTTTAAAGCTTGGAAAGATCGACAGTCATAATTCTTTCCTCCAATATATTTTGGTTCCATTCTGCATCTGATAGTTTATTCAAAGGTTTTTGCTGCCTGATCAGTTCATAACCGTTGCCTACATAATCTCTGAAATAAAAATCATAAGAGCCGCCGATAATACCTTTTGTAGGAAGATAAAGAAAACGATTAATCCCCTTTGTCCAATCGTAATAATCGGCTCCATTGGATGACCCAATAGTCCAGAATTGATAAGCGGTACCTGCTGACGTTTTGACTTCCTTTGAAAGATATTCCTTCCAGAGTCTCCATCCAAATCTGTAACTCGGAGCCACCACCTTTTTATCAAATTCAAAGGGTGAGAGTTCGCTTGGAAAAGACTTTTTAAATAGCTCTAGGTATTCTTTAAGTTCGACCTTTGGCTGTTTTAGATTTAAATAACCATAAACTGATGGAAAGGTATTTTCAAAAGAGACAATAGTGAATTTCTCTAACAAAGTATTGGGGGCATAAAAATATTTTTCACCGCTCTTTTTTACAGCAAGGAATTCACCAAAGAATTTTTGGTGATTTCCATATTCCGAACTGCTTGTACTGAAGCTTGGAGCAAAAAGTTCTTCTTTCAATGCTTCTATATCTAGAAGGTTCTTTATTATATTCGGATCTTTGATCTCTTCCCACCCTCTGCCGGTTATCAAATCTGGCAGTACCGAAAACAGAAACAGATTTTTGTTCCGGTCCTCATTTCCAGGAAAAAGAAAGTTGTAGATTTCAACATTATAATCAACCTTGTATAATTCATTTGTGTTTAGCAGGAAGTGTGATCTGATATCTTCTCTAATATCATTCTTTCCATTTAGCAACACATATTTCCGCTCTGAAGCCTCTGTATAGATTGTATGAGTGATCAGCAATAAAAAAAGAATATAGAACTTATTTAGTGAATTTTTCATTTTTAGTATTCGTAAATTATGGACACTTTCGACCCTTGTGCTTGTTTTTTGTCACATCCCGTTCATTTTGATTCAGGATAATATCGTTTGGTAATCTGTTTTCAATGATTCCTGTAGTAACAAGGGCATCGATTACATCATTGCTCAGATTTGGATTAAATGCTTTTAATTCGGATTTCATTAATCCCATAAATGTATCAAACCTGGAATGCATCCCATCATTTCTATAAAAATACTTACTTCCGTCCGGAGATTGATAATATTGAATCTCGGGATATCTTGTATTAAATTGACTGGATCCAAGACGATATTTCTCAGCTTCCAAATAGGCATGCCACACCTCATGGTACATAGTGGTTAACAGATATTCTTGGGTAGAGTTTTGCAAAATAAACTTTGACAGATCTACATGCGCATTATTCGGATGGATGCCCTGTCCGCCCCTTAAACCTCCGTCCTGTAATGGATTGGTATACTCTTTGGCATGAAACGTTAAATTTATCCTGGTCTGGCTACCACCAAATAAACTGTTTAAAAGCTGCGAAAGTTTACTTTCCGATTGCGTGAAATAATCTATTAAACCAACTGCACATGGATAGTCATCAAGCTGATGTTTTACTTTACTGTCTCCATCATCACCTCCATCGCCACCAGTAGATCCACCACCAGTTGGACAGCCACCTCCCACATTTAGCTCAACGATATTAAAAGAATGTACACATTGGACAGTTCCCTGAACTCTTGAAGCTGCCGCCCTTACGCGATTTCCAACATCTATATGGGACATACTGCCCTGTGGGACAATGATTCTTATATTTTGTTCCCAATTAATACTTGCACTGCCACCTACGTCAGCTAATTCTAAATTGAGCTGATCAACTATACTTTCAGGAATAATTCTATTAATAACCTCAGGCGTACATTGCATGGGGTTCAGATTAAAATTTCCGAGATAAAGTCCTGTCACCTCATAGACACAAGTTAAAGGAGCAGAGCCGTTACTCATTTTTTTTTACAGGAAAATTCTCTTGCTGACTTTTCAAATAATCTATTAATATACTATTTTTTGCAAAGGTTTTTAGTCTTGTTTCAGGGAAAGAAAGCTCTTTTAATAAGAATCCCTTTTTTTGTAAATAATGTTCTATACTATCATAAAGTATGTTCCGAGTATCATAATATCCTTTAATTTGTACTTCAATGGGTTTATTGTCTGCTGTGAGTTTGATATCTAAAAATCCTAGACTTTGTTTATTTTTTGTAAACGGCACGTAAATGTGTTCTACTTTGCCACCAACATTATAAATTTTAATACATTCGTTCCAGTTCAATTTTTGAGCTTTTAGACCATTCCTATTTACGGTTGTATTAAAATCTCCAAAGTTCTTTAATTCTTCCATCAATGCTTTAATCAGCCCATCTTCTTTCTCGTAAGTTTGCTCTACTTCAAGCTCTTTATCCAAAATTGTACGGTTACAAGATTGGAACAAGAGCAAAGCTGTAATAAAATAAAATAGCTTTCTTTTAAAAATATCTATTATGAACAGGTTAATAAATTTCGTTCTAATATATTTATGTTACATTAAAGTTTCAACTATTTAAAACATCGTTTTTAAAAGGATTTTATAATCAGGAAGTTATTTTTTTAAAAAATTAAATTTTGCTACCCTTGTATTGTCAAAATCACTTCTGTGCTGTACAACTTATTCTGTAATGTAAGTCTATAATACGACGGTACATTTTCGACAATTATCCTTCCATTTCAGAATTTGTACGACGGTCCTTTTCTTCACGGATAAGAAGTCCTAAATCTCCGATTTCAAACCAAATCACCCCTTCGGGTGATTACCAAAGATTTGATTCAGACGAAATATCTCCTAATAAATCCTTTTCACTGAAGCTAGCCGGCCTAAAGGAACAATTATGATTCAAACTTGAATGAAAATCTAAACATGCCGAAAAATAATTCTGAAAATATTCTCCAATAAGTAAACTCCCCAATAATATAAACTTGGTAAGGAAAACCAAAACATTAATCATTTTGTCTCAGATCCAAACTGAGAAACTGATATTATTTAAATCTAGTTTCGATTTTCAATAAAACCTTCATTTTATAGACTATTATCACTTACACCGATTTATAAATACTTTTCTTTTTGACCGAAAATCAACCCTAGAAAAATCATTACCAAGCTTTCCACCTTGGGAAAACACCGACTGCACCATCACCAATTTTGCTCAATAAAGGAATCGTTCTTTGACATTGTGGGAAGAAGCATTTCCGTATAAAAAACGGAAATTATCGTGCAGTCAACATAGATCATCAGATCTATTTTTGATGAACCGAAGGCAGCCGGTTTCGGCAGGTATGTATTTACCTACGTGTGTATTCCCGAGAGACAGATTAAAGAGTTAGCCTTAATGTAGAGATACATACTCGATAATATCAATAATAGAAAAACAACCCATATACATATCCAAGGGGGCAAAGATTTGCTCCCTTTTTTTATTTCTGAAATATTTTAATCCAGCAATTTATGGAAACACAGCGAAACGCAAAACAGATCAAGGACGAAGTGTCATTGGTTGAGTTCCTTGCTAGGCTCGGCCATCAGCCTACCCACAGATCGGGAAGAGATCTTTTCTACAGGAGCATGCTCCGAAATGAAAATACACCTTCTTTTTGTGTCAACGACCAACTAGATGTATGGTTCGATCATGGAGGGGCTAACCTTTCTGGCATCAAGGGCGGGAACATTATTGACTTTGCTCTGGCCTATTGGCACCCAACAACATTCCTTGAAGTCCTGAATAAAATAAATGATATTATGTCATTACCCATCAGACAGATATCCTCAGATCCTTATCGACAGAAACGGCCCAGATTAAAAGGGACACGCGTCGCTAATTACAAAATCCAGGATATAAAAGAACTCGGCAACAATCCACCAATTACAAAATACCTCGAAAAACGAGGAGTTTTAGAGCAAGCTCAAGGTAAGATAAAAGAAGTATACTATGTTATTGAAAGTGGACCGAAAAAAGGAAGAACATATTTTTCAGCGGGATGGCAGAATGAAAACGGAGGATGGGAATTAAGGAACAGAATTGGACTATTCGAATTCAAAGCCTGCCTCGGTCGAAAAGGAATATCCTTTTTCAATGCATCCTCTGAAAAGCTGTCAATCTTTGAAGGCTTCCTTGACTATCTTAGCTGGCTAAAAGACAATCCTAACGCGGCCGATTCCATAATTGTACTAAATTCTGTGAACCTCCTGGATATTGGAATAGAGAAGGCAAAAACCTACCGCCAGATCAGCGCATATTTTGATCGTGACAAGGCAGGAGAAACAGCTTTTGGACTATTGAAGCACAAACTTCCACATGCAGAAGATTGCTCAGAAGTTTACACGGGTTTTAAAGACTATAACGAAATGCTGCTCGCCAGAAAACCTACTCTCCTTCCCTGGGAAGAAGAAAATATTTATGAGAAAATATTGGGAACCTACAAACGCTAAAATATACCGATTCCATTCACAAAAAGATTCCAGTTTTACAAATTAGCTGATAAGCTTAATATGTAATAACCAGCTTATCAAATATGCAAACATAGTGATTGGCGAGATAAGCATTAGGCTAGTAAGCTCATGATCTGGCTATGTAATTTGCAAATAAGCCATTAAGCTTATTTAGCACTAGGCAAATATGCAAATAAGCCACATAAACATGAGCCAAATAAGCTGATCGTCTAAGAACCTACTTTGCAAATTGGCTAAAAAGCGAAATATACAGATTGCTAATAGGCACTTAAGCCATCCTGAATAATTGTCCATTCCATCTATAAACTGACACCAATGACCGATCTAAACCGAAGCGGCAAATCACGTATAACCTTCATCCCTCACGCAAGCCCCGAAGGCTCCGCCCGCTCACAACGGAGTCTTCATTCAGGCATCAAACCACCTTGTGTTTTGCTCCCTGCAAGTTGTGTTTTCGGGTACCCCGAAAACCACCTTGCCTTTGCCCTGCGGTGCCCCTTTTGGGGAGCTGCAGGACAAAGGGGAAAAACCTTCGCAACTCGGTTTTTCTCTTTTAAAACGTGCTAAAGCAGATTTTAAGGCTAAAGCTTTATCGCAGTTAAGAATAATAAGTTCCAATGAAAAAAGTACAAAAGAAAGTCGGGAGACCTCCAATGCTGAGCGGAAAACGTACGTATATTATCAAAGCTAAACTTACCGAAGATGAATTTAAGGCTGTTCTAGAAATTCAAAAAAGATCCGGGCTAAACCGCATGGAACTGATCCGAAGACGTGTACTGGAGAAAGGTATAACAGGGACAATTAACACAGCTGAACTGCTCAATGCTTTAGATTCCATCGGTAGCGAAATGGGTAGAGCGGGAAATAACATCAACCAGCTTGCCAGACATGCCAACACGATCAATAAACAAGGCCGGTTAAATGAGCAGATCGTAAAAGATTTTAATCTTTTATTTTCGGACTATATCCATTTTCAACAAGAGCTTGAAAAGTTGCTCCGCCATATACTTCGGGCGATGAAACCACGATAACATTTATTCCGCTGTTATGATTGTCAAGATCCTCAAAAAATCAACAACTTTTAAAGCCGTTAATTATAACAGCGGAAAAGTTGACAAAAACAGAGGCGAACTATTGCTTGTCAAGAATTTTGGCGCACTTCAGGGAATGGAGAACCTACGGCCACAGGACTACATCAACTACCTACAAGCTGTCTCCACTCGCAGTACACGAATCAAATACCCCCAGTTCCATGTTTCAATATCCACAAAAGGCCGTCAGCACAGCAAAGAAGAACTCGCGGAAATTGCTCAAAAATGGATGGATGGCATGGGATATGGCGAGCAGCCTTACCTTTTAATCTTTCACAAGGATACCGATAACAATCACGTGCATCTGGTTTCAACCCGCGTGGGAAGGGATGGTAAGAAGATCTCGGACCGCTATGAGAAGCTAAAAGCCTATCGCGTACTAAATCAAATTATGGGAGAAGACCGGGAGCAACAACTGACGAGCCATCTGCAAAAGGCACTCTCCTATAATTACTCTACCCGAGCACAATTTATGATGCTGCTAGAGAATTTGGGCTATACTCTTGTCCGAAAAAATAATATGTACTGCATAAATAAAAATGAAACCGAAATTGGTCAGATCCAGCTATCTAAAGTGGACGAGCGAATCGCTTCGTACCAAAAAGACAAAGCCCGACTGATCCAGATCAGGGCTCTCATCGAAAAATATAAGCATAGCCGTGATCCATCCATCAAGTACAATGAGAATGGATACTACTCAAATCTAGCAGATTTCCTTCGCGATCAATTCGGTCTTCAGTTCGTATTTCACGGCAAGGATGGGAAAGCGCCTTACGGTTATACCCTTTTCGACCACTCAGGTAAGGCCATATATAAAGGAGCCGAGATTATGGTACTGAAAGAACTTATTGCCCCAAAACCTGATCATTTCAGCAGCATAGAGGTGAAAAAACTACCTAAAGAAAAACAGGCTGCTACTTCCAATGAACAGTCCAATCTGACAGCGAGTAACAACAGCAATATTCAACTGGAGGAATCATCCACCGAGCTTAACGGAGGGCAGTCAGCTGATCTGGCCAATGGCGCTCAGGATTTATCCGAATTTGAAATCCCCATACTTACAGTGGATATCAATATTGCAGATGATATCGATGATGAAGCCATCCTGGGGCGAAACCGTCGGCGCAAGCGTAAGTCCCGTACCAACACCAGATAATATTAATTCTTTAAATATCCGAAATATGGTCATTCTGATAGGAAATCAAAAAGGCGGTGCAGGTAAAAGTACACTGACCCTGTTACTAGCCAATTACCTGACTTCAGTGTATGAGCAAAAAGTTACTGTGCTTGACATGGACTATCAGCAGTCCATATCCAGTAAATACGAAAAAGCGAAGATCCTTGAAAATGAAGAACCTTATGAAATCGTCTCGGTCGATCTGGACCAGTTCCCGGTTTTACTGAAAGTACTCACGAAGAATCCAGATGAAACGGTGCTTGTCGACTTACCGGGTAAAATGGATGACGATGATCTCATTCCGGTCATACGTTCCGGCAACCTCATCTTATGTCCTTTTTCCTATGATGAATTCTCCGTGGATTCAACATTGCTATTTGCCATGGTCACAACAAAAATAAATAAAAAGGCTCCACTGGTGTTTATACCCAACAGGCTCAAACCCAATGTACGCTACGACACCCGAACGGAAGTGGATAAAGTGCTGGCAAAATTTGGAGCAATAACACCAGGCATCGCTGACCGCATTGATTTTCAACGCGTAACCACCCTCTATACGCCGGCAATCGTACTGCCCGCCATCCTGCCCATACTTCAATTGATATATGACAATTACATAAATAAGGAGGATCCAAAATGACCGAAATAAAATCGCTCGCCGACAGGCTCCGAAACGAGCTTCGCAGCAGTGAAACCGAAAACAAGACCCAAGAAGCTAAAAACAAAGAAAGCTCGCCCGCTCCCGGAAAAAAGCAAAAAAAATTATCTTCTGACGAATTAAAAGCTGATCTATTTTTTGATGCGATCCTCTCCTTTCAGTTAGAAACTACGGAGAAAAGCCTCATCCGGGTCGATAAAAAGACAATGAACCTGCTCAAACGGATCAAGCTCACAAAAGGAGTCGACATGAACCGCTTCATCGTTTACTGCGTCCACCAATACATTGACCAGCATCCCTGGCTTGCCAATTACATCAATGAAACCCTTAAAAATACAGCATTATGAACTGGACAAATTTCCTTTTAATCCTTACCCTATCCTATTTATTCTATTACGGTCTGAACCTGCTTTACGATCTTTTCATGAACCGAAAACCTTACTCTTCCCCGGGAAAGGATGATACGCTATTTTTTGAAGAGGATATCCAGCCACAGATCATAACCTATACTCCCAGCCCGGCTGCCGATCAGGCCGAAGAAGAAATTGAGCCTATAGTCGCCACAGTGCTTCCAAAGACATCAAGGAACATAAGCGGAAACGTTTTTTCAACTGGTGCAGTAAGCCTGAAAGAACTTTTCAATCTCGCCAAAAACAACCTCATCGAACATACCAGCACCATACCCTATTAAAAGATGTGGCATCGGATTATGTTATGGACGGCAATTGCCGTCCTTTTTTTTGCCTGGCCGATAAATGCTTTCTCACAGCCCGGTATCAATGAATTCTACAGCGCCACAGGTGAAATGCACCGCTGGTATTTCAGCTTCGCGGACCTGGTACTTGTCATCGGAGCCATATCGGGGATACTCGGCGGACTGCGTATCTATGCCAACTGGCAGTCCGGGAAACACCATCACATCGATGCCCAGGTCATGGGATGGCTGTTTTCCTGTCTCTTCCTCACACTAGTCGGTGTCTTTCTCAAAGCCCTCTACGGGATCAATTAACCCATTTTTCATACCCTTTAACTTCTTCTCTCAGATGACAGTAAAAACAAAAAAGCTGTTCGCATGTTCGGTGGCCATCCTCGGTGCAACAAACATGCTTTTGGCACAGACAGCAGGCGGAACCACAGGAATCAATGCAGCAACCTCCTCACTGACAACTTATGTCGACCCTGTCTCCACATTGACCCTGGCCATCGGGGCCGTTGTCGGTATCGTCGGTGGCGTAAGGGTCTACATCAAATGGAACTCAGGTGATAACGACATCAACAAAGAACTCATGGGATGGGGCG
This sequence comes from Sphingobacterium sp. UBA7038, assembly GCF_002494055.1. Lineage (NCBI taxonomy): Bacteria > Pseudomonadati > Bacteroidota > Sphingobacteriia > Sphingobacteriales > Sphingobacteriaceae > Sphingobacterium > Sphingobacterium sp. UBA7038. The sequence goes on along the minus strand of NZ_DLAV01000034.1, from coordinate 1,458 downwards.
GTTCCTGCCTTTTCTTAGTACTCGTTTCAGTCGTCATCAAAGCCTTTTTCGGCGTCTGATCATGAACAGGTATTCCATCTACAAGGGGCTACAGAAGCCCCTTGTCTACCGCGGTTTCAAAGGGAAGTTCATCGGCTGGGGTATCGGCTTCCTGATTATGGGACTGGTCGGCGGAGGTCTCCTGGGGGCACTGTGGCCTCAACCCCAATTACTGGCTGACCTGGGCATGGCACCCCAACTACCCCAAAAACGATCTCCGCCCCCTGAGCAGCTCTGGCGCCCAGACCCAGCGTTTACTCCTTGTCGCGGCCATGCAGCATACCGAAGAGGAATATAAAAAACATGCCGATACGCTGCGCAATACCGCCCTGACTGAAATGGTCAATTATGCAGGAGCGCTGTCCCAGGCAGATCCCTTATGGCAGCTCTATTACAGCAAAGAGTTTCAGCCTTTATTCCAGATCTCTTCCGACTTGGCGCTTTCAGGAACGGAACAACCGGTGAAAGATTACCTGATACGCACCGGCACGCTGGACTGGTACCTGGAAGAAAGTTCTGCCCTTGCTGAACGCCTTGAAATTGCCAGGACAACAAACCTGGACCGCGGGTCGCGCATCATCGCCTACCACCGGATGCTGGGGGAATACCGGAAACTCTATGCTGCATGGGACGCAAAAAAGCAGCGCGCTAAACTGTTCCTATCCCTGACCCGCACAAACGCAGAAGCTAAGCAGTCAGGCCATCCTATCGTACTTCCCCTCGGGCGGACAGACTTCCAGATCGCGGATGATGTACTCCAAAAGTCCAAACTCTAAAATTAAACCCCATGAACCTGATAACAACGCTCACCTCAAATTTCCTGGCACAGGGACAGCCCGTTTCTGTGCCGGACTCCTTTAAAGATACCTTCAACTTCCTTCAGGGTGACGGTGTCTATGAATCGGGCATGATGCACTTTCTCAAACAGATGAAGGAAACCATCTGGACGCATTACGATGCTTTCATCGCTGATGCACAGGCACTCTGCGCTATTTTTATGCTTATTTTCTTCAGTATAAAGATCTATGAAATGATGGCCGGCGATAAGCAGCTCGAAATTATGCCCCTTTTAAGGCCTTTTGGCCTCGCCATGGTAATCCTCTGGTGGCCAACTTTTACGCGCGTTATAGCTTATCCGACTGATATCATCGCCAGTAAGACGGAAGCGATGTTCGATGGGAGCCAGACCGAAGTAAATGACCTGCGTGTCCAGCGCGCCAAATTGATGGTCGATCTCTCTGACCAGCTTTTTACTGTTCAGGCGCAGACCGAAACAGCAAAAACGGAAGCCGACGTCTGGTACAGAAGAGCATGGGATTCGGTCAAATCTACCGTAAAAGAAGGTTTTGCGGAAGTCTGGAACCCGATTGTCGAAATGCGCAACCGCCTCCAGGCCAATCTGGAGTTGCTACCTTTGAG